>SHXN01000070.1 GCA_009693305.1 Limnohabitans sp. | reverse complement strand
TGCGATGCCGTTGACGTCGGGCTCTCGGTATTCAACCAATCGCGAGTTCACACGACTTTGCAAAAGAAATTGGGCATATTGATCGACGCTGTCTTGGTCCATGCCACCGCCTTTGTGACGCCCCGATTGGTAACGCAAATACAAATCGTAATGTTCTTTTGAAAATCCCAAACCTGCAATGCGTGTTTGAAGAGTTGCATGTTTTTTTTGGGCGCGCAATTGACTGCGATTGGGTTTGAAATCATGAACCCTGACGCGAAGGGGTACACAAGCTTTGCAACCGTCGCAATAAGGACGATAGGTGAACATGCCACTGCGACGAAATCCCTTGGCAACCAACTCGGAGTATCCGTCGTTTTGAATCAAATGACTGGGCGTGGCGACCTGAGAGCGCGCTTGAAGATTGGGAAGGTAACTGCAAGGATAGGGTGCCGTTGCATAAAACTGCAAGGTTTGTAGCGGTAAATCCTGTAAGTGCGTCACGGTTTTTGAGGTGAGGGGATAACTTGGTTCCAGTATACGGGGTCAAAACGCCAATTGAGTGTGGGCATTTGGCGGGACTTTGCAATTTGCACTAAAAAATCAGCTCGAGTTATTTCTTGCCCGCCCAAGGAAGCAAGATGTCGGGTGTTTTGTTGGCAGTCGATCAAGTCAATGCCTGAGGCTTTGCAAAACGCGACCAGCGCAGCCAAAGCAATTTTGGAGGCGTCGGTTTGAAGAGAAAACATCGATTCGCCAAACATGGCTTGACCGATGCACACACCATACAAGCCGCCAATCAGTTGATTGTTTTCCCAAACCTCAACGCTATGCGCAAAGCCGGCGTGATGGAATTGAATATAGGCATCCACCATCTCGGGCAGTATCCAAGTGCCGTTTTGTCCCTCTCGCTCGGCGTGCGCACAGTTTTGAATCACTTGGGCAAAACACGTATCAAAGCGAATTTCACAAACATCGGATTGAATGAATTTTTTGAGTGTTTTTTTAAATGATCGCTTGATTTCAAATGCGTCGGTGTACAGAACCATGCGCGGGTCTGGACTCCACCACAAAATAGGTTGGTTGTCGCTGTACCATGGAAAACAGCCCTGCTGATAGGCGTGCTTCAAACTCGGTGTATCAAGCCGTCCGCCAGCGGCCAATAACCCAGGCGCGGGGGATTGGGCGCCCCAAGCTTGTTCAGGGGGGGGTAAGGACGTGTTGTCGTTCACCCAGGGTAGTGCGGGAGACGAGGGCTTATTTAGTGGCATGATGCTCGATTGTGCCTTTTATCGACCGAAGGGGTTTTGTTGGAAGATCGCATTGTCATCATCGATATTCTAAAAATTTTAGCCGCCCAGCTGATTTTTTGGCATCACTGGAGTGCTTATACGCCAATGGCTGATGTGGTTGCCTTGACGTGGCCTGATGGGGTTAATTTTTTTTATCACAGCGCACGCATGGCTGTTCAGGTTTTTTTAGTTTGTGCGGGATTTTTATCGGCCAAGGGTTTTGTCAATCAAAATGTGGATCAGGTTTTAAGTCTGCTCATGGAGCGTTATTTTCGATTGGCGCCTCTGTATTTGTTGGCGATTGGTATGGCCACAGTTATTTCTTTTATGTTGGCGCAAGGATTAACGCCTCGAATCATGCCAACTCAACAAGGATGGTCGCAATGGATGGCACATATTTTTTTATTGCAAGATATTCTTCATTTGCCTGCGTTGTCGGCTGGTATTTGGTATGTGGCGATTGATTTGCAGTTGTTTGCTTGTCTTTGTTTTCTTTTGTGGATGCTTAAAAACTCAAACCAGCAAATGCACGTTGTAAAAGCCAGTCTAGGTATTGCACTATTGACGTTGTCTTCAGCATGGTTTTTTAATCTTCAACCCAAATGGGATAGCTGGGCTGTTTATTTTTTTTCGGCTTATGGATTGGGCGTTTTGACCGCTTGGGCTGGCATTTATAGGCAATCGTTTTCTGTATGGTTGATTTGCATCGTATTGATTGCACTGTCTTATTGGTGGGTTCCAAGAGAGAGACTATTGCTAACGGTGTTGACGAGTTTGATCTTGTTAATAGCCACACATTTGCGCATCCATTCTTATTCAGTCAATCGTGTGGTTGATTATTTGTCTGGCTCAACATACGCATTCTTTTTGTTTCATTTTCCTTTTTTAATGCTGATGACGGTTTTGTGGGATGGGTGGGGCCTCTCTGGTTTTGCGTTCACATTGATCTACTCAGTCTTGGGATGGTTCACCATAGGGGTTTTGAGTATTGGTATAAATATTTGGGTAGAAACCCCTATAAAGCGGTGGACCCGTTGAAGTTAATTCGATTTATATTCAGTGGCATAAGGACGGATGAAGTTACATGCCGATAGGTTTTTTAATTCAGCATGCACGTGCTATGCTCCAACCATACGATCATCAAAAAATAATGGAGCAATTCGAGCTTGCGGGATTAGGTGCGATGGTCGAGTTTGATATCGCTACGTCACAACTCACGACGCAGTATCGATTGAAAAAATCAAACTTTGATCGATTGACTCCTGATTTCGACACTATTTATATGTTCGAAAGATTGGATCAATCCTTATTGAATTCTCAAAAAATAGTGCAAAGAGAGATTATTATTGCATTATTGGCGAGTCCAATTGAGTTGATTTTTCCAAGTGTTGATGAGTGGGTGAGTGCGGTACGAATGCGGCGTTTTTTAGTCAAGGCGGCACGCCAAACATCAATGAATTTTAGAACCGAGTCGGCTGACAGACCCATCGATTTTTGGGATTACAGCGAAGAGACAGGTTTTATATTAAAGAAAAAAAAATCATTGATTGATGCTCTCAAGATGGCAACTCAACCCTCTTTGTCGGGTCGTGTTTACGGATTTTCTTGCTATCGAGCCACCGAATACATTATTTTATTGGCGATTGCGCAAGAGTTGCAATTGACTCATCCTCAAAAATATCAAGCGCTTGAAGATCGGTGGCAGAACAAAGCGATTTCGTCGCGCTTGTTTCATGATGTTTTTTTACAAGAATTGGGTTCATTAGAAAAACCATTGCCCGTGACTTGGTATGTGCCAGGGGACCGTATTTGGTTTAGGAATCCTGATGATGCATCGTCAGACGTTACAGGCTATGAGGGTTCGTGGATTATTTATTTGGGTGGTGGCTTGTTTACAAATTTTTGGCAAAGCCACAGGCCTTACACTCTTGAGCACAAGTGCATTGAAGTCTTTCATTGGCGCGATGGCTTGCAAAAAAATTCTTCGGGGCAACTGGAAATCAATGAAGACATCGTGGAGCGCAAGGTCGATCAAACCTTTGCCGATTCAGTGCAAAGAAAAAATATTTTCGGCCGCATGTTTTGTTTGCGTGATGCGCAAGGTGTTTATGAGTCGGGTGGATGCATGGATGCCTCGCGCGAATGGATCAAATGGGTAAGGCCTCAGACATGTAAAATCGAATGGCCTTTTGATTGAGAATTGAATAAAAAAATGGAGATGTGATGAGTGATTACACAAACATGTCAGGTTATTACGACTTGATCATGACGTCAGGCTATTACGATTACAAAAAAATTGTGGATGGATTGCTGATGAACGGACCTGTACACGATGTTCTAGAAATTGGATGTGGTACGGGATTGATATTGGAAGAGTTAGCCAAGCGCCAACACAATATTACAATCATGGGCATTGATCTGACGCAAGCCATGCTCGATATTGCACAACAAAGATTGCTGACATTTTCAAGTGTGAAATTGGAACAACAAAATATTACCCAGATGAGTTTGAATCAAAAATTTGATTTTTCATTTTCATACGGTGGCGTTTGGTATTTTGTGAATGATGGCGATCAAGAGCCTTTTTTGGTGAGTCACATCTCAGATCATGCGGCCAATGTGGCTGGATTTTCAAAATTGGCTAATCACATGAAGGATCGTTCAAAACTGCTGTTGGGTATACAAGGCCCACATTTTGATTATGCAAAACCGATTTCAAATGGCATGGTGTATTCGCAAAAAATCGAACCCAATGGCCATGGATTTATCAAGCATTATTATTTGGACGATGGCGACAGGCGGTTGATGTCGCAAACCATTGATTACAGAACCTACAAATTTGAAGAGGCGTGTGACATGTTGGGCGTGCATGGATTTGAGTTCCACAAAAAAACTCCCACCAATCAACAGTTTTTAGTGTTTCAAAAAAAATGATGAAGCAGAAAATTTTCTTTGTGGGACTGGGCAATATGGGTAACCCCATGGCAGCCAATCTCATTAAGGCTGGATACCCCGTTCAAGTGTTTGACTTGGTGCGAAGCAAGTCTGACAATTTAATTGAGATGGGCGCCACCTGGGCGGGTGATATCAAACAGGGTTCAAGACAAGCAGACCTTGTGATTGCTTCATTGCCTAGGCCACCGCAAGTTAAAGAAGTGATGCTGGGCGATCAAGGAGTGATTGTTAACATGAAAGCGGGCTCTTGTGTGATTGATACATCCACCAGCGCGGTTGATTTGGTCAAGCAGTTATTCAATGAAGGTTTGTCTAAGCAGGTTGATTTTTTAGAAGCGCCTGTCACCAACGCCGTTGATATGGCGGGTTTGGGTCGTCTATCGATTTTTGTTGGGGGTTCAGAAAAATGTTTTCAACAACATAGGCCCATCTTTGATGTGTTGGGTGAAAAGATTTTTTATGTCGGTGCTTCTGGCAATGGTACGACGGTGAAGTTATTAACCAACTTGCTTTGGTTTGTTACAGCGGCCACCATAGGTGAGGCATTGATGTTGGGTGCGAAAGCAGGTATTCCACTAGAAACTGTATCTGAAGCTATTCAATCAAGTGCGGGCAACAGTTGGGTAGCCAAGCACGATATTCCTTCGATTTTTGCGGGTCACTATGACCCTAGTTTTTCTTTGGCCTTGTGTTGTAAAGATTTGGGTTTAATCAATGACATTGCGCGTCAACAAGGGTATGAGCTCACCATGGGTGCATTGGCGCAAACTATTTTTGAAAAAGCTAGAGCGCAATACGGCGATTCAGCGGCTGAGTTGCATGTGGTGCGTTTGATTGAAGAAAAAGCAGGCTTGCTGCTCAGACCCCCACACGGTGTTGCTTGGGATGCTTCACAAACATCCACTCAAACTTCTTAAAGGACACAGCGATGACGGCAAGCCGACAATCCCAATTAATGAAAGAGGCCATGCAACACATGCCTCAAGGGGTTGCCGAAAATTATCGCTATTGGGGAGACGATCGAACAGTTTTTGTTGCGCATAGCAAAGGTTGTGAAATCACCGATTGCGATGGCAAAAAATACATTGATTTCCGATTGGGCTATGGACCCATTATTTTGGGTTATCGCGATGAGCGTGTGGATCGCCAAGTGATTGCACAAATTACTGAGCAAGGTACGCTTTCTGGATTTGCAACTGAATTAGATGCTCAAGTGGTTCAGCAAGTAAAAGACTTGTGTCCACAAATTCAAAAAATGCGTTTTGCCAATTCAGGCACTGAAGCCGTGATGGGTGCTGTACGCACAGCCAGAGGATTTACACGTCGAGACCGCATCGCCATTGTCGAGGGTAGCTTTCACGGGTTGTTTGATGAAATGATGTGGAAGTCGGATTTGGAAAATTGGAATCCCAAGGGAGCGGTCGAGCCCGAAGTGATTCCTTTTGGTGCTGGTATTCCTGAGCGTACGCGCTCGCTTGTAGATTTCATCCGACTCAATGATTTTGAGGGATTAGAAAATTTATTTAAAAATCGTCAAAACAGTTTGGCCTGTGTATTGTTAGAACCCATCATTGGAAATGCAGGAAGTATTTCGGCAACGCCACAATGGCTCCAACGATTAAGAGATTTGTGCACGCTAAACGGAACTTTGCTGTTGCTTGATGAAGTTAAAACGGGGTTTCGTGTGGCCAAGGGTGGGGCGCAATCCATTTACGGTATTTACGCCGATCTCACAACGTTTGCAAAGGCCATGGGTAATGGTTATCCGGTTGCAGCGTTTGGTGGGCGTGCCGATGTGATGGATGTGGTGGGTTCGCACATAGGGGGCGTGGTTCATGGCGGCACGTACACGGCCAATTTGATTGCGGTGCGTGCGGCCCATGCAACGCTTCGAATTTTGTCGCAAACATCTGCACTGCAAACCGTTGATCGCGTGGGTCAGCAAGTGAAAGAATTATTGGGTCGTGTTTTGACAAAAGCAGGAATAGAGCACGCGTTTGCAGGACCACCAGCGATGTTGGGTATTCATTTCACGCCTGATGTGCCAACCAACTACCGCGATTGGCGAGTGACGAACAGCAGTTTGTATCAAAAGTTTGCATGGCAACTCATTGATCGTGGAGTGATGCTCGAGCCTGATTCTCGCGAGCCTTGGTTTTTTTGTGAAGCGCATCAATCCATGGATTTGTCTTGGTTGGAAGATGTCGCTACACAATCAATTGAAGCGGCCAAAGCATTGGTTTAATTTTTATTTTTAAAGGATGTTGATATGCAATTAGCCATGATTGGATTGGGAAGAATGGGCGGCAATATTGTTCGCCGCTTAATGCGCAGTGGACACTATTGTGTGGTGTTTGATACCCAACAAGAGAGTCGACAAGCTTTGGCCAAAGATGGCGCCGTGGCGGCTTCGGATTTGACTGATATGGTGGCCAAACTCAAAGCGCCTCGCGCAGTTTGGGTGATGTTGCCTCCTGGAGAAATCACAGAAAAAACCATTCAACAATTAGAAGGTCTTTTGTCATCGGGTGACATCGTCATTGATGGTGGCAATTCCAACTATCAAGACGATGTGAGACGTGCACAGCAGTTAAAGAAAAAAGCAATTCGATACATTGACGTGGGGACCAGTGGTGGTGTGTGGGGATTGGAGCGCGGTTATTGCATGATGATTGGAGGAGATGCCACAGCGTTTCAACATCTCGAACCTATTTTTAAAACCTTGGCTCCTGGTATCGGGGACATTCCATTAACACTGGGTCGTGAAAACAGACAGTCAACTGCAGAAGATGGTTACCTTTATACGGGTCCTGCAGGTTCAGGACATTTTGTGAAGATGGTTCACAATGGCATTGAATATGGTTTGATGCAAGCCTATGCCGAAGGATTGGATATTTTAAAAGGCGTTGGGCAATCTTTTATTCCGCAAGAGCGTCGATACGATTTGAATTTGGCCGATATCACCGAGTTGTGGCGCAGAGGCAGTGTGGTGTCGTCATGGTTGTTGGACTTAACAGCGATTTCATTAGCAAAAGATCCTAATTTGGATGCCTTCTCGGGTCATGTTGAAGACTCGGGAGAGGGGCGATGGACCATCAATGCAGCAATTGAAGAGGCTGTTCCTGCCAACGTGTTGTTTGCCGCCTTGAATGCGCGTTTTCGTTCGCGTCAGGATGCAACATTTGCTGACAAAACTTTATCGGCGATGCGCTTTCAATTTGGTGGGCATCAAGAAAAACCCACGCAAAAATAATCACGACCAGTTGGGCGGTCGTTTATCGATAAAGGCTTGCACGCCTTCGAGGGCGCTTGGGTCCATCATGTTGCAAGCCATGGTGTGTGAGGCTTGCTCATAAGCATTGGACATACCCGATTCGAGTTGTTGATAAAACAGTGCTTTGCCCATGGCTAATGCAACAGCAGGTTTTTTGAGAATACTCGCAACCAAGGATTCAACAGCTTGGTCTAAAGCATCGGGTTTGGCAATGCGGTTGATCAGGCCCTTGGTAAGCGCATCTTGTGCTGAAATGAAATCACCTGTCGCGAGCATTTCAAAAGCGGCTTTGCGAGATAAATTTCGAGACAAGGCGACGCTGGGTGTTGAACAAAACAAACCCAAGTTAACGCCACTGACTGCAAACCTTGCTTGTGATGAAGCAATGGCTAAATCACACTGAGCAACCAACTGACAACCCGCCGCGGTTGCAATACCTTGTATTTTTGCAATGACGGGCACTGATAAAGCTTGCAAACTCATCATGAAGCTTGCGCATTGTTTGAATAATTGTTGGTAGTAGTCTTGCGAGGGCTCGGCGCGCATTTCTTTGAGATCGTGACCCGCACAAAATGCTTTGCCTTTTGCGGCAATCACCAAAACGCGCACATGGGGTTGTTGCTTTAAATCATGGATGTGCTGCTGCAATGCACTTAGCATCGATTGACTCAATGCATTGAATGAGTCAGGCTGATTAAGGGTGAGTGTGCAAACACTATGCGAGTCGTCTGTTCGAAGTACTAAATCTTGATTGGATGTCATGGGCAACTCCAGTGATTATAAAATCTAACTAATTGCTTGGGTCGATTGTACTCTTTTTCTCAATTCAAATTTTTGAATTTTGCCAGTTGATGTTTTGGGTATCGCTTCAAAACGAATTTCTTTGGGGGTTTTGTAACTGGCCAGTAAAGACTTGCAGTGCGCGATCAGCTCTTCTGCTGTAACCCTTGTATCGGGTTTTATTTCAACATAAGCTAAGGGTGTTTCGCCCCATTTTGGGTCGGGTTTAGCCACTACGGCGCAGGCAAGTACGCTGGGGTGGCGATAGAGGGCGTCTTCGACTTCAAGAGAGCTGATATTTTCGCCGCCAGAAATAATAATATCTTTGCTGCGATCTTTAATCTTGACATAACGATCCGACTCCATAACCGCCAAATCACCTGTATGAAACCAACCACCTTCAAACGCTTGTTGAGTTGCTTTTGGGTTTTTAAGATAACCCTTCATAACGATATTGCCTTTGAACATGATCTCGCCCATCGTTATGGCGTCTGCAGGGCATTCTTTCATAGTGACGGGATCCATTACAGTCATGCCTTCTTGAAGTGGATAGCGAACGCCTTGTCGGCCGTTGAGGCGCGTTTGTTCGCTGAGACTTTCGTTATGCCACGACATTCGTTGAGCAGCGACAGCAGCAGGTCCATAAACTTCAGTAAGGCCATACACGTGGGTAATGGCGAAACCAATTTTGGCCATGCCCTCAATCATCGCTGCGGGTGGTGCAGCGCCAGCGACCATACCTCTGACTTTTTGATCAATACCGTCTCTTAAAGATGGGGGTGCGTTGTAAATCAAGTTATGTACGATGGGAGCCGCGCAGTAGTGATCGGCTTTTTCTTCGCGTATGGATTGAAGAATAGAGACGGCATCAACTTTACGAAGACAAATGTGAGTGCCTGCAAGCATGGCCACAGTCCACGGAAAGCACCAACCATTGCAATGAAAAAGTGGAAGTGTCCATAAATATTTAGGGAAATGGTGCATGGTCCAAGTGGTAGCATTGCTCACTGCATTGAGATACGCGCCACGATGGTGTGTGACTACCCCCTTTGGGTCTCCCGTCGTTCCGCTCGTATAACTGACAGCAATGGCATCCCACTCGTCAACAGGGCCCTGTAGAGCTTCAACAGGCGAGTGCGCAGCAATCCAATTTTCATATTCGAATGAGCCAATTCGATCCCCATCGCCGTCGTACTCGCTGTCACACACATCAATGACTAAAGGCGTTTTACCCCATTTGTTTTTGAGTTGTGTCAAAGCGGATCCCATCACAGAGGAAAACTCACGGTCTGTAATGAGTACATCAACTTCGCAGTGATTGAGTTGCCATGCAATCTGTGTGGAGTCAAGGCGTGTGTTGAGGGTATTGAGTACAGCATTGAGAGCGGGTACAGCATAATGAACTTCAATCATTTCGGGTATGTTGGGTAGCATGACGCTCACTGTAGATCCACGCTTCACACCGGCAGAACGAAGCGCGTTGGCTAGTTGAGCTGATCGATGTCGAGTTTGTGACCAGTTGTAACGTCTTTTGCCATGGGCTACAGAGGGTAAATCGCTAAATACTTCTGCGCTTCGCTCAACAAAACTAACGGGCGATAAGGCCACAAAGTTAGCTGGATTTTTTCCAAGATCTTGATCGTAAATGCTTGCCATAGGATTTTTGAAGTGAAAGGTTATTTTGAATAAAAACGCTGATGTTCAATTTTGATGCATCGATTCATGATAGACGCCATGTTGTTTTCTACTGCAAATTGGTGCGCTTGTATATTTTCGATACCCGACTGTTGCCACAAGCATTTTGCATGAATTTGAACACTTGATTGCGCAATTGGCCACACATCGAGTGTGGGTCTGAATACATTGACAATATCAACTGGAAAAGGAATGTCTTCGAGTGTTGCATAACAGGTTTGGCCTAGTATTTTTTCGGAGTTGTTGGCATACCGTGGATTAACGGGAACAATAGTGTAACCTTTTGATTGCATGTATTGCGATGTTGTAAAACTGGGTTTTGTGTTGTCCACAGAAATGCCAACCACTGCAATTATTTTGCTATTTTTCAAAATGTTTTGTGGATTAGAAATTATAGCTTATTCAAATCAGTAATCTGCGAATTTGTTGAATGATGGCTGCGTTGTCCAACTCGCCATCGCCATGTGCAACCAAATCTTAAAGTAGTTTTGCATGAATGCTCGATAAAGGTAAATTTTGCCCTTGTTCTTGTGCCATGTCTAGCATCAGTTCAACGTCCTTGAGGTGTTGGCGAACACGCGATTGGGGTTTGAATTCGTTATCGACCATTTTTTGGCCTTTAGCAACTGATGCTTGCAATTGCGCAGGAGAGGCCAGCACCAACTTCAAAAAATTCTGAGGTTGAATTCCGAGTTTTTCTGCAAATACCATGCCTTCTGCCAATGCAGGGCGATTAAGTCCCAATACCAAATTGGTCGCTAGCTTGGCTTTTGCACCCATGCCTGTAGGCCCAACATGAATGCGATTTTGCGTGATGGCGTCTAAGATGGCAACGTGTTGCTCAATGACTTGCGATTATCCACCCATCATCATCGTGGCTTTTCCATTCGCGATTTGTTGACTTGATCCAGACAAGGGTGCTTCAATTAATTGCATGCCAACTTTGTGTAGTTGCTGAGTAACTCTTATTAATGTCCGTGCGTCTCCTGTTGAGCAGTCGATCAAGACAAAAGGTTTTGTATCTTTAAAGAAATCAGTCAATTGAGTGGCAATTTTTTGAACATCAGTTGAATCAAATATACACAAAATTAACACCTGTGTTTTTTGAGTCAAATCAATTAAATTTTCTGCCACTTCAAATCCAAGTTTTGCAAATGCGTCTGAGGCTAAATTTGAAGTGTCAAATCCTAAAAATGAAATTCCTGCTAAGTTGAGTCGCTTGGCAATTGCTTGACCCACCAGACCAAGCCCAACGATGCCAATTGTTTGATTTTGTTGCATGGTTATGCCAAAGAGGAGCCGCCACAGATCTCAATGTTTTGATGTTGCCCCTGTTTTCCGTACTCCTTAAGCCACCATTATGCGGACTTCCTGTCTTGCTGCTGGGCCGCTATCCAACGTTGCTCAAACGTCATCGGGCTGACATAGCCTAACGTCGAGTGCAACCTTTTGTGGTTGTAGAAATTGAG
>SHXN01000069.1 GCA_009693305.1 Limnohabitans sp. | reverse complement strand
TTCGCACAGCTTGATGCCGGAGCCACCAGACTGCCCGATGAGTCCACTATCCTGAGGTTTCGCCATTTGCTTGAAGCCAATCAGTTGGCCTCGCAAATGCTGGCTACTGTTAACGCCAAGCTGATTGAGCGTGGCTTAATGCTCAAGACCGAGACAGTGATTGATGCGACTTTAATTGCTGCACCCACATCGACCAAGAACAGCACGGGTGAGCGAGATCAATCATGGAGAATTTACCTTCGCGCATTCCACCGTCTTCATGGCCTGAGTTGTTTGCGGGCGCTGTATCGGTTGTCCAAATATTCTATATATAAGCATTGCCGCGTCCCTGTTTGAAATGACGACAGATCTCGTCGATTTCAACAATCGCGTTACCTTGGTCGTCATGACCTGTTACAACTCTGCGAATTTTGGGTACATCTTCAATAGACATCAACAACTCCTTTTTTTATTTATGAACCGACTTTCTGCCCAAGACTCGGTAGCCATGTTGCGGTTTCAGGAAAGAATACAAGTACTAATATTGCAATCAAAAGCATGATCCAATAAGGAATCGATCCCCTAAAAATCTCGCCAGTTGATAAATTATCCTCATCTGTAACAGCAGCTTTGACAGTAAAAACCAATATGCCAAAAGGCGGAGTGAGCAAGCCAGTTTCTATCGCAATAATTCCAATGATGGCAAATGCAATGGGGTCAAATCCAAGAGCAACAGCTAGTGGACCAAATACAGGGACCGTTAATAAGATGATTGAAATTGAATCAATAATGCAACCCAATATAAACCAAACTAAAATCATAATACTCAAAATAACATAAGGTGACATTCCAGAATTAACAAAAAATTCTTTAGCAGCACCTGTGATACCCGTCATCGACAAAACACGCGAATAAAGGGCAGCGGTTACCAATAAAAGCAAAAGGGGTGCAGATGTTCGACCCACTGACAAAATTGCATCTCTCATTTCTGTCAAAGTCATGCCGCGCACAAATGCTAAAATCAAAGATAAAGCGGCACCAATTCCAGCTCCTTCCGTAGGAGTAAAAACACCCAACCAAATACCACCTAAAACCAGAACCACCAAAACCAAAATACCTAAAGTGCTGTAAATAATCTCGCGCAGACCCTGCTGATCTTGAAGTTGTGTGTTGTCACGGGAAAATTGTTGAGCCTCTGGTAAATGATCACCCTCGCCAACTCGATGAGGAGCAGTAAAAGCGACCCATAAAATATAAATAATATAAAGCGTTACAACCATAAAGCCAGGAATAATGCCCGCAATAAATAATTTTCCGATAGCCAACTCAGTTAGAACACCCCAAACAATCATTAAAACAGAGGGTGGTATCAACATACCCAAGCATGCGCTGCCAGCAATACAGCCTAAAGAAAATTTTCTTTCGTAACCATACCTTCTCATTTCAGGATATGCAATTTTAGAAAAAGCTGCTGCCGCCGCAATTGATACACCTGTAACAAATGCAAATACAGCATTAGCCAATACTGTTGCAATACCCAACCTACCTGGCAATTTACGAGTCAGTCGGTTAATTAACGTGAATAAATCAGTGGCGGCACCACACTTGGCCAAAAACTCTCCCATCAACATGAAAAGAGGAATGACTGCAAAAACGTAATCTCGCAAAGCTTCATAAGCCGTGTTGGATGCAAAGCTGATGACCGTATCCATTTGCTCAGTCATGAGATAAATACCCAGCATGCTGGTAATACCTAAAGATACGGCAATGTGAATACCACTAAATACCAGTGTTAATAAAACACCAAGCATCACTAGCATTTGGAATGGATCAAACATCAGTATTCATCAATGTTGGCTGACAGCAAAGTTAGGCAATTCGCCGCGTTTTGCATGACCTACATTCTGGACAATCAACAAAAAATAGTTGAAAGCAGCCAATGCAGTACCTCCAACGATAATAAATTTAGCGGGCCACACAGGTACACGTAATGCGCCTTCCCCTTCGTATTCACCCGAATTCCAAGCATGCGCAGCACCATCAATACTTCCGTTGCAAATCACTGCGAAAAATACTATTCCTATTAACGCACCCCATACAGCCATCCAACTTTGCGTTCTTGGACTTAGTCGACTGACGAAGGTATCCACATTGAGCATACCGCCCGATCGAATTGCAAAACCTGCTTGCAAAAAACAAATAATGACAATCGACAAAGAAATAATTTCCGGCGTCCCTTTGACAGGACTATTCAGCAATACGCGACCACCTACATCCGCAACAACCAAAAAGCACAACACAAAGGCCCACAGTGCAGCAGCAACCATGCAGGCCTTAGTTACCCAATCATTTAACTTTCGAATCATAAAATTCAATTATTTGATTTGATAGCGAACGGGCCATTTATGACCCATTTTTTCAGTCTCTTGAAGTGTAATTTTTAAAACCTGAGTAGCGGGTAAACCTTTTGCGTCCAAATCTGTTGCCATGGTTTGTGGCCAGTCTTTGAGCGAATTAGCCCAATCAGTACGTACACTGTCAGGAACTTTTTTAACGTTCACACCCATGGTTTTAAGTTGCTCTAATTGCTTGGGATAATTTTCTTCATTAACCGAACCTGTCATAGCTTCATATTCTTTTGAAACTTCTAAAATAATAGCTTGCACTTCTTTCGGTAATTTGTTGAATCTGTTTTTATTCATAGTTAAACCATGCCAAGTAATAGCACCGAATCCAGTTTCTGTGTAATGTTTAGCGACTTCATTGAGCTTGAAATTCACCCACCCTGATGGAAACATAATCCATCCGTTATAAACACCTGTTTGCATTGATGTATATGCTTCTGGCAGAGAAGACTGAACAGGAACAACGCCCGCATATTCAAGCCATTTGAGATTAAGACCTGCACCAGCGATTTTTCGACCTTTTAAATCGCCCACAGAATTCCAGTCAAAAGTAGTTCCTAGGTTATAACCATTGTCCGCTATCAACGCCAATAATTGCTGGCTGTATTTGTCTTCAAAAACCTTAGACATAAAAGGCACTTTATCGTAGACGGAGCGAGCGAGCTTCACACTTGCATTAGGACTCATCGTTCCAAAAGGCAACATCACTTGAAAGGCATGCAACGGTAAATTAGACGCCTCAAAGCAAAAACAATAACCACCGATATCAATCAAACCCGACTGCACACCTTCTAATGTGTCAGCGACTTTAACCATGGCGCCACCATAGCCCTCAACAAACTCCATCTTGTGTTGAGTTTTTTGAGCAACTCTCTTGGTCACTTCAGGGACAAAGAAATTTTGCATTAAATTAACATATGTATTCGCAGCGGGATGACCAGACGCAATACGTAAGCGAATCGTCTCAGCCTGAGCATTTCCCCAGCCTGCAACTCCCAACACACTCGCTAAAATTCCCGTCAACAAACTTTGTTTTAATTGTTTGATCATTGAAGCCTCCTTAGATAACAAAATTAATTTGGAATAATCACACTAGAACCTGTCGTTTTACCACTTTGCAAATCAGCATGCGCTTTCGCAATATCGTCTAGGGCATAACGCTGATTAATCGATAATTTAAGCGCTCCCTTTTTGAACATAGAAAATACAGCTGCAGCCGAATCACGAAGTTCCTGTTGTGACGCAGTGTAGGTCAAAAGGGTAGGTCGCGTGAAATAAAGCGATCCCATTTTTTGGAGAGTTCCCGCAGCGACTGGGGGAGGCGCGCCAGTGGTCGTTCCAAATGACACAAAATAGCCGCGCGGCATCAATGAATTCAAGGACGAATCAAAAGAATCTTTTCCAACGGAGTCATAAACAACGGGCACACCAACTCCTGCAGTCATTTCTTTGACCCGAGCAGCAATATCTTCAGACTGCCGATCGATACAAAACCCATAACCATTGGCAAGGGCCAAAGCTACCTTCTGTGCCCCCCCTGCTACTCCAATCATCCGAGCACCCATGAATTTTCCCCACTGACCCGCCAATAGACCTACCCCACCTGCCGCCGCATGCATCAAAACAAATTGACCTGATTTGACGCTGTAGCAACGGTTCATTAAGTATTCAACAGTCATGCCTTTAAGTAGGATGGCTACGATTTCTTCATCACTCATAAAATCGGGTGAGTGCAATAATCGAGTAGCAGGATAATTACGAACTGAAGCACAAGCACCTAAAACAGGACCACTTGCATAACAAACGCGATCGCCCACTTTGAAATCAGAAACGCCAGGCCCGATTTTTTCTACAATGCCCACGGCTTCAGTTCCCAAGCCAGTGGGCAAAGATGTAGGGTATAGCCCCGAACGTGTGTAAATATCTTGGTAATTGAAACCAATGGCTGTGTGGTGAATGGTTACCTGACCCTGCTCTGGATCTGGGACGTCAACAATTTCCAGCTGTAGAACTTCTGGACCGCCGGTTTGATGAACAAGTACTGTTTTGGATTTCATGTTTGTTTATCAAGTTAAAAATTGAAGTCAATGCATCCGCTACCCTTCCTTCAAATCATTTTTTTAACAGTCGGATTTTGGACGCGTAGTTTATTTCAGCATTCATAGGCTTGGTTATGACTGAGGGGATACCCGAGGAAAGTGTTAGTCCACGCCATGAAAAGTAAACTATCGCTCGCCAATAGGGGTGACAATAAGACATAAGTAGGCATTGCAACAAAATGCAAACCGCAACTAGCTTAACCGACCCAACTAATCGGCAAAAAAATCTAAAAAAATAACATCCCTTATGCCACAGATTAAGCGATTAAACTTCACCTTATTCTTACCATTCATTCAAAAACAGTAGAACATGAACACCACCACCAGCCCACACCATGCAGTCCGACCCGAATGGTTGGCGCTTCTTCAAGAAGAAATCATCGAGCCCGATCTTCCGATTGTTGACCCCCATCATCACTTATGGGATCACGCAGGCAATCGGTATTTTGTGCACGATATTTTGCAAGACATTGCATCGGGTCATCGCATCACGGCCACTGTGACGGTTGAATGTAGTGCGATGTACAACCCATTTTTGGCACCTGAACTCAGACCCATTGGCGAAACACAATTTTTATGCGGACAAGCAGCAATGGCCGACAGCGGTAAATACGGTGAATGCAGGGTCTCTGTAGGCATCGTCGGTCATGCGGATTTGCGTTTAGGCTCCGCAGTTGAGTCGGTGTTGCAAGCGCATATTCAAGCAGGTGGTGGACGCTTCAAAGGCGTTCGATATTCATCGGTGTGGCACCCCGACCCCAGCGCCAGAGGATCTTTGGCCAATCCGCCACCCTATTTGTTGGCTGATCCCAATTTTAGAAAAGGATTTGTCCAACTCGCACCATTGGGATTGTCGTTTGACGCATGGATGTATCACACCCAATTACCCGAGTTGCTTGATTTAGCGCGCGAATTTCCAGACACCAAAATTGCACTCAATCACATGGGTGGCTTTAATGGCCTCGGTCCTTACGCAGGCAAACGCGACGCTGTTTTTGCCGAATGGAAGCCCATGATGGAAAATTTGGTTGCATGCAAAAACATCAACATCAAAATAGGTGGCATGGGCATGCGTTTGTTTGGTTTTGATTTAGCTTCTCGCGACACGCCACCCTCTTCTTCGCAATTGGCGCAATTGTGGAAACCTTATGTTGAAACGCTGATTGAAATGTTTGGTGCCAAGCGCTGCATGTTTGAGAGTAATTTTCCGGTGGACAAAGGCAGTTTTAGTTATGCCGCCGCTTGGAATGCATTCAAACGATTAACTCATCATGCCACCGTCAATGAAAAAAATGATTTGTTTCACCAAACGGCGACACGCTTTTACAACTTGTAAGCTGTCACTTTAAATTTTTAATAGCGAAGTGAGTTGATCGGCTGTTTTTATTTTTTCAAATTCATAAATCATAGACAAACTGTCTTTGATTTTTTGATCTGACAGACGAGACAGCGGCATTAATTTTTGATATTTGCGATCGATGTCGATCCAATCGATTCTACGGGTACCTGAACCGCGCGCGGCCTTACATGTGTTTTTGTGAATCGCACCCGATTTCATTTGAATGATCACCGTGCCACCATGTCGATGCGTGAATCGATCGGGCAATGGCGTTGGATTGGGATCAAACACCACTTTGTCTTGCAATTGCGTAATCAATGGATCGGTCATTTTGTCTACGGTCATGTGTTCCCAATCGAATCTGCGATCGGCTACACTGGCAGCAACAAAATAAACCACGCTGTGCGCTGCACCAATCAAATCGCGCGGATGCGTTTTGCTACCCCAATCACGCATTTGCGCTGCAGAGATGGTGATCGACTGCACTTCTTTGGGGTCTACATTGCCTTCAATCGCTGCAGTTGCGGCTGCCTCAGCAATCGCATGAAAAGGATGACCGCCTGGCATGAGTTTGATCGCCATATCGGTGACGATATCCCATGACTGTCCCCAATCTTTTGAAATATCTTCGATCGCTTGTCCACCCATCGCTTGCAAAAATCCACGCGGCGCTTCAAGAGAATTGATTTCGGATTGAAAGCCACGGTGCGCTGCCATCGCCGCTTGTGTTCCCAGCATGGCCGACAAACTCGCGTGGTATTCACGCGCACAACTGGTGTCAGCGGCAATTGCAAGTCCCCCAATCGATGTAGCCGCAATTACCATCGCATGCGCCATTTGTTCCGTATTTAATTGAAGCAAACAACCGGTTGCAACAGCGGCACCAAACACAGTGGAGACAGAACCATGAAATCCTTTTTGCATACGTCCTGGTGTTAATGCTTCATCAATACGACCCGCGATTTCATAGCCCAAAACCATGGCATGCAAAATTTGTTCGCCTGAGCGACCCAATTTTTCTGCCATTGCAATGGATGTGGATGAAACAATCGTACCGATGTGAGCAATGCTGCGCATATCACTGTCGTCCGATGCAGCTGCATCGCTTGACACGGCATTCAAACGTGCAGCACTTGCCACGGGCAATTTGATTCCATCAAACCAAACTGTTGATTGAAGCGCGCCAGCATTTTCTTTTTCAATGGCGCGTATCACTTGAGTCGAAGCGATATCAAAACCCATCGCAGAACTGGCGACCGTACTGGCCAAACTCATTTTGGCGCGCTCAAACGCCAATGGGGGCAAATCACCGACACGTGTTGATGTGACCCAATGGGCCAACTGAGAAGCGAGAGTCATGGGTATACCTTATTCAACCACGATACCAGCGGCCTTGATCACCTCGGACCAACGTGATGTTTCACTTTGAATCATCTTGCCGTATTCATCAGCGACTAATAAATTGGCTTCAGCGCCCATAGCATGAATACGCGCTTGTAAATCGGGTGTTCCCATTGCAGCGAGAACGCTTTTTGCGAGCCATTCATAGGCTTCTTTAGGAGAACCTTTGGGCACAGTAAAACCAACCCAATTGTTGGATACAAAAGAAACGCCTTGTTCGGTGGCTGTTGGAATATTGGGTGCGGCGGCCGCACGTTTGGCAGATGAGACAGCCAATGCACGCATCTTGCCACTGGTGACGTGAGGTAAACCCGTTGGCATCGCGGTAACCATCAAATCGACTTGATTACCCAGCAATCCAACCACTGCATCACCCATCCCCTTATATGGAATTTGTTGCATGCTGATGCCCGCACTGCGTGAAAACAATTCACTCACCAAATGATTCACGCCACCATTACCCGAACTTCCGTAATTTATTTTTTTAGGATTGGCCTTGGCGTATGAAACCAATTCGCCTAAGGTTTTGATATTGCTATTGGCATTGACTGTGAGAACAAACGGCATTTGCGCAATCAAGGTGATTGGTGTCAAATCGCTGTGTTCAAAATTGAGTTTGTTTCCAAAAATACCAGGCAACATGGTGAATGTTGCATCGGTTGCCACAATCGTGTAACCGTCAGGTATGGCTTTGGCGCCCGCTTCGTATCCAATGCGCCCGCCTGCACCGCCGCGATTTTCAACCACAAATGCCTTGCCTGTTTGCTCGGTGATTTTGAGCGCCACTTGTCGAGCCACGTTATCTGACACGCCGCCCGCGACAAAAGGAACAATGATTCGAATGGGTTTATCAGGGTAAGCCGCGTTTGCAGTTGCACCCAACACCAACCCACCCACCATCAATACCGATTGAATCATTTGAAAATATTTCACTACAACGTCTCCTTTTATTTACAATAATTTCTGTAGCAAGAATATACATTCACACGCAATACAAAACCAGTCTCGGAAACCCTTGTTCAAAGATTTTTTTCTTGATCAGCCCACGGATGACCCAATGCGCTTGCGCTGAGGCCCCCATCGACCACAACCTCAGTTGCCGTGATGTAACTCGCGTCATCACTAGCCAAAAATGCAACCGCTTTGGCCACGTCCCAAGCGTCGCCCATTCGTCCCATCGGAACGACTTTGTTGCGCGCGTCCAGTGCTTCTTCGTATCCATCGCCAAACTTAGATTTCATGCGAGCCGTGATGCGCGGGTCGCCATCAAGCCAGGCCTCACCGACACCACACGAACACCTTTGCCCGCATATTGAACTGCTAAATTTTTTGTGAATGCGTCCACTGCCCCTTTGCAACTTGAATACGCAATACTAGGATATAAAAAACTAATCGCTGCCATGGATGAATTATTAATGATAACGCCGCTCTTTTGCGCAGTCATCACGGGCAACACATGCTTGCATGTGAGAAACATGGATTTAACGTTGGCATTCATCAATCGATCCCACACCTCTTCTTCGAGTTCTTCAGGACCGCCTAAGGATTGCAAACCCACATTATTAAACAAGATGTCAATGCGGCCCCATTTTTTCATGCAAGCGGCAACAGCGGCTTGAATGTCGCTTTGCGATGTGACGTCTGCCGTGTGTGTCACGCAGGTGCCACCCTCCGATTGAATCGCTTCAACGGTCGGTGCTAAATTTTCTGCGCTGAAATCAAGTGCAAAAATTTTGGCTCCTTCGCGAGCGAGCAAGACCGAAACGGCCTTGCCATTACTCCAACCTGGGGAGGATGGGCCTGCACCAAAAATGAACGACACTTTGTCCTTGAATCGCACAAAAATCTCCTTTGAAAAACGAAAGTCACTCCAATGATGAGCGCAGAGTTGCTATAGTCATAGCATAAGACCAAAGCGTGATCTGACCTGTTCAGAATAATCACCCCCCACCTTCAACATCCACAAAAGGCTTCAATTCCATGTCCCAGCACAACATTGTGTTTCTAGATGACGATCACGTGATCCGACTTGCGCGATATGCATTATCCAAACCCGTTCAAATCACCGACGACTGGGTGAAAGCTTTTTTTACACCTGAACCCGTCAATTTACAAGACGTGTATGACGCGGCGCACGGTCTGCACCCATCAGACGGCGTTCAAGTGCATGACATGTCGGCTACGCCAGAAGACATCGCCAAGGCTGACCCGAGCATTGTTATTTTTAGACGTGGAACCGTTGACGCGGCCAAGATCGCTTCTGCACCCCGCTTGCGTTTGATTCAACGCATTGGTGAGAGATCAGACGGCATTGATTTGACACAAGCCCATCAAAAAGGAATTCATGTGTCATGCATTCCGCGCCTCACACTCATCTACACCGCTGAACACGGCATCATGATGATGTTGGCACTGACCAAACATTTAGTGCAATCCCACAATCAAATTCATTCAGGTCAGTGGAACAAAGATTTAGTCAAACCCGTTGATGCAGTGGCTTACAACTGGACGGGCACCACACCCCTATCAGGCCTCTACGGCAAAGCATTGGGCATTATTGGATTGGGAGAAGTGGGCTCCATCATGGCAGGTATAGCGCGCGGTTTTGGCATGCGTGTGATCTATCACAATCGCAGTCGATTAAGCGAAAGCAAAGAAAAAGAATACGGCGCCTCTTATGCACAACGCGATGAATTGCTGGCGCAGTCTGATTTTGTTTCTATCAACGCGGCTAATTTATCCGCCAATCTCGGCATGATTGATTTGAATACGTTTAAATTGATGAAGCGCAGTGCATTTATAATCAACACCAGTCGTGGCAAATTAGTCAATGAAGATGATTTGCACACGGCAGTGAGCACGGGCTTGATTGCCGGTGCAGGCCTGGACGTTCATTGGGAAGAGCCTCGCTTACTCGGTGACAAGTTATTAAGTTTGCCCAATATCATCATGACGCCGCATTTTGCGGGTGGGTCACGCTTTGGTGTACTCGAAGAGCTTAAAGTTATTTTTCACAACTGCCGACAAGTCATCGCAGATCAACTGCCCGATCACAAGGTTTAAAATTGATGCGTTTTTAAAAACGCATGGATTAAATCTGCCACCTCTTGTGGTTGTTCGATGAACAACATATGCGGCGCACCCTTCACAATTTTGAGTTGTGCGCCCAGTATTCCCTTTCCAATCAGTCCAACCACATCGGGTGGAGAAGACGCATCCACTTCACCTGCAATGCACAGTGTAGGCTGTTTGATTTGTGGGAGTCGTGACAGTTGATCGATATTTGAAATCGCATGCCATCCGTGCACCCATCCTCCATGATGCGCAGACAACAAGTGCTCTTGCGATGGAAGATGCCCATTCTTGCCTCGGAATGCAGGAGTAAACCAACGCTCCATGGTGGCTTGAATAACAGAAGTCATTCCATCTTGCTTGGCATCTGTGCCGCGCTTGGCAGAAATTTTTCGATTAGCATCGGGCAAGGTGCAAGGACACGCACAGGGAATCAAAATTGAAACATCTTGCGGATACAAATACGCCAAGGATTGAGCAATCATTCCACCGAAAGAAAAACCGACAACGGCACAGGGTGAGAATTGAGTGTGATGCAATGTTTCATGAGCGTCTTTTGCAAAATCATCCAACAACATGAGATTCTCATCTTCAATGGATAAACGAGGCGATTGACCGTGCCCGCGTAAATCCATGCTCATGACTTGATAGTTTTGACTCAATAACTCTGCCAAAGGCTCTAAAAAAGTGAGTGCACTCCCAACAGGATGCAACAACAAAACGGGTGAGCCTTGGCCTTGGATGGTGTAATTTAATTTCATGATTTTCGACCATCAACGGTTACGCCTGTCCACTCTTCAATCATTTTGGTGATTGTTGTGTAATCGTCATCGCCGCGACCTTCCAGCATCCCTTGAAACCACAATTGCACCACGCTAGAGCCCACCCACATCGGCACATCCAATGCGCGCGCCTCGTCCAAACACAATCGCACATCTTTGTACATGGTTGAAAATTTTCCCCCATAGTTGAATGATCGTGTGAGAACCGATTGCGGAAATTTATCGGATGTGGCTGTGTTTCGACCTGTACTCGAATTGATGGCGTCGATTAATGTGGTGGGATCAACGCCTGCTTTAACGGCCAATACCACAGCCTCTGATGCGGCAGCCATCCCTGCTGCAGAAATCATGTTGTTGGCGAGCTTGGT
>SHXN01000068.1 GCA_009693305.1 Limnohabitans sp. | reverse complement strand
CATCTCCTCCAAAAACTCACGCTTACGCGTACGCTTGGTGACCAATTCAAATCCGGTGCTGGCAAAGGTGGTTTGTTTCATCTACCTATAACGCTTGTGTCACGCCTTTGGATGACTTACGATGAGACTTTTGCAGAGAATCCCTAGATTATTAAACCATTAAATCTATTTTGTTCCCCCATTTATTCCCTCATATTATTAGCACTACTGCTGTTTTTGCCGAATAATTCAGTAACTTTTTGATGTTGAGAGCTTAGTTTGGGGGGGATACCCTTTAGCCCTTTCTGAGATATTGAAGGTTCTGCCTAGCCACATTTAATGGGTTTTGGGCAAATATCGATTTTTTGGTTTTATATACAAAGAAGGATGGTACTAACTGTCATAGGTCATCGGGTGGGCTGAGACTACAGACCAAAGATAAGCATTAGGTGTCCCAACCAGCGCCTTTTGGTTTCTGTGTTTACCAATCACTCTCACAATCGAGCCGATGTTAGTAGGGTTGCTTGACTCAATCACAACGGCTAGGTCGCCAGGTTTGCAGTTACGCATACTGTTTCTCCAATTTAGCCACTTCGACAAATGTCTGGGTGTAGCAAGTAGGAATAAATCCACCCAATAAAAAACCCGCCATAAGGGACGGGTTGACACTCGATTGATTGTCCGAAGACCACATCGTTGAAACCACCTTACCCGAGGAGCAGGTTGGTGTGGGTGTCAGCCCATCTCTTGATGACAGTTGAACTTTACCAAATGGTCAGGAATTGTCAATATCAGGGGTAGCCTTCAATTTTCCGCCAAACCAGACCCCACCGTACCCCCACCCCCCCATTTTTAGGAATGGTTCCATCTTGTAGGCTTACATACTGTTTTGCTCAAACGGTTACTATTGAAAAATAAGGAGCCGCTATGATTAACTCAGAAGATAAACGGGAAGAAAACACACCACCAAAGCATGTTCCTTCAAAGGAGGCGATTGAGATTGCCTCTCGAATTTTGGCAAATCGTGCAAAACGGGAGGGTCTGCTACCACCCCCTTCCACAGAGAAGACCACCCCCTATGAAAAGTAGCACGAACTGGGTGGGGGTATAAAAATTAAAATTTTGGGTTATGGCAACGTTGCCACTCCTGAATAGGCTTTGTTTTGCTCAAACGACTGGCAGGGCCTATCATCCGTTATCTCACTCTTTTAAAATCTACGGTTCTGTCGCAATAAGGATTCCCAGTTTTTCAGGGACGCTATAGGTAGTGTTTGGCATAGGGAAAATACGCTACTGGTAGTAGGTAAGATTCTTCAAAATTCCTTATTGCGACAGAACCAGAAAAAGCCCGTGCCAAGGAAAGAATTTTTCGCACAGAGACAGCTTTGGGTAATGGCAACCCAAATCGTAACGACCCGAGTTATGGAATTTATTCAATACACGCATTCATCCCGACGAACACTTTCGAGTTTTTCCTATTTCAAACTGGACTGAATTGGATGTTTGGCAATACATTGCAAGAGAAAATATTGCATTACCGCAACTTTATTACGCTCACCCGCGTGAAATTGTCAAAAAACGGGGTTTGCTTGTGCCCGTCTCGCCTCTCACGCCTTTGCGCGCTAGCGAACAATCCGAAATGATTCAAGTGCGTTTTAGAACGGTGGGCGACATCACCTGCACCGGCCCCGCTGAGCGCAATGCCACAACGCCACAACGCCACAAGACATCATCTTAGAAACCTTAAGTGCAGATGTCAGTGAACGAGGTGCCACTCGGATGGACGACCAAACATCTGACGCATCGATGGAAAAACGCAAAAAAGAAGGCTACTTCTGATGGACACAATCAATCTGACACAGCAACACACCGCCCTTCGATTTATTACGTGCGGATCTGTTGATGACGGTAAAAGCACACTCATCGGTAGATTATTGGTCGATAGCAAATCGGTTTTACAAGATCATTTGGCGGGCGTACAACGCCATGGCGCTACCGATTTAGCGTTGCTAACCGACGGACTCAGCGCTGAGGCGAGCAAGGCATCACCATCGACGTGGCTTATCGTTATTTTTCTACCGAACAACGCAAATTTATTATCGGTGACACGCCTGGTCACGAACAATACACACGCAACATGGTGACTGCGGCTTCCAGTGCCGATGCCGCGGTGGTTTTGATTGATGCCACTAAGTTGGAGTGGCACAAAAACAATCTTCAATTGTTGCCACAAACACGCAGACACACCTTTTTGCTTCAATTGTTAAGAGTGCCGTCGATTATTTTTGCCATCAACAAGCTCGATGCGGTCAAAGACCCCACTCCTGCCTATCAAAATATCAAACTCGCATTGGATCATTTCACGACCAGCGCACACATCAATACCAGTGCATGCATTCCTATTTCAGCTCTTGAAGGTTTTAATGTTGTTACCCCTCAAGACGGATGGTGTGGTTATCACGGGCCCAGTTTGCTAGAACTCTTGGAAAAACTGCCCGCAACCACAGGCGAATCAGATTTAGCTTTTTCTTTTCCTGTGCAATGGGTTGAAAAATGTCACGACTCATCGGATATCACACAGGGTCGTCGCATTTACTGGGGTCGTGTTTCAACGGGCATCGCTCAGGTGGGCCAAACCGTTCGAATTTTTCCTGATAAACAAAGCGCTCAAATCGTTCAAGTGTTCAATCACACGCGACAAGAATCTGACGTTAAAGCAGGTTTGAGTGCGGGCCTCATGCTCGACCGCGAAGTTGATGTATCCAGAGGCGATTGGATTTTGTCGCCAACGGCGCCTGTCCAAGAAAATAAAGAACTCAAGGTCACGATGGCTTGGTTAGACGATACACCTTTGGTCACAGGGCGAGTTTATTGGGCGCTACACGGCCACCAAAGCGCCAAAGTCAAAATTCAAAAAATTATTCATCACTTGGATATTCACGATTTATCAAAAACGCCTGCCAGCGAGTTGCCTGCCAACTCCATCGGTGATGTTCTTCTTCAACACCAACAACCGTTGGTGACAGCGCCCTTCGCCAACTCCCGTTCCTTGGGTTCCATGGTTTTGATCGATCCAGTCATACATACGACATCTGCCGCCGTCATGGTCCAGACCTAAATGCGCGACAAAACCCATCCCCACCCAAAGGCCTACAGTTGGGCGTTTTCAGCCCCCTTCAGCCTATGTTTAAAATACACCCATCTCAAAGTAAATCCGTTTGGCACCAAATCATGACCCATGTTGTTACCGAATCTTGTATCCGCTGTAAATACACCGACTGTGTCGATGTGTGTCCTGTTGATTGTTTTCGCGAAGGCCCCAATTTTTTAACCATCGATCCTGATGAGTGCATCGATTGTGCGGTGTGCATTCCAGAGTGCCCCGTTAATGCCATTTATGCAGAAGAAGATGTGCCTGCTGATCAACAACACATGGTCAAACTCAACGTGGATCTCTCGCACATCGGTTGGCCCAGTATCACCAAACGCAAAGCCCCTTTGCCCGATGCGGATGACTGGAAAGACAAAACCGGAAAACTCTCCGAACTCGTACGCTAATGCCCCCAAGCACTGCTTCTACATCACCACAAACCGATGTGGCTATCTTAGGTGCAGGACCCGCGGGTCTGTTTCAAGTATTTGAATTAGGTTTATTGGGCATCACTGCGCAATTGGTCGATGTTTTGCCTGATCCAGGCGGCCAATGCATGGCTCTTTATGCAGACAAACCCATTTACGATATTCCAGGCTTGCCCTTTTGCACGGGGCGTGAACTCATTGAGCGTTTGATGCAACAAATCAAACCTTTTGCCCCTCAGTTTCATGGGGGTCATCAAATACGAAAGCTTTTACAAGATACCAATGGGCTTTGGCAATTAAGCACCGATCAAGGCTTTCAATTAAAAGCACGATGTGTTGTCATTGCCGCGGGTGTTGGAGCCTTTGTACAAAGACGTTTGCAAGTTCCTGCGCTTGACGCATGGCGAGACAAGCAAGTTTTTTCAGAGATTCCTTCTTCGATCCAAAGTCAACATATCGTCGTTGTGGGTAGTCACAACGAAGCGATTCAAGCCTGTCTCGATTTAACGCAACGCAGTCATCCACCGCAAAGTATCACCTTGCTTCATAGACGTGAAATTTTGGACGCCGATTCAGATTTGCAACAACTTTTTAAATCGGCTTGTGACGCACAAAAAATCCAATTTAAATTAGGACAGGTCACCGATGTACGCGTTAACCCTCAACGCATGACGCATTTGCAAATTGCGACTCCCGAAGGTCAAGTCGAATCTCTTGCAGTTGATCTGTTGATTGAAAAATTAGGCATGTCACCCAAACTAGGTCCAATCGCCCAATGGGGACTCGCCATGGATCGCAAGCAACTCCAAGTCGATACGCAAACCTTTGCCACACAGTCGTCTGGCATTTTTGCGATTGGCGACGTGATTGGTTATCCGGGCAAGAAAAAATTAATACTCAGCGCCTTTCATGAAGCGGCCCTCGCCGCCTACGGTATTGCGCAATACCTTCACCCCGACGAAACCATTCCATTTGAATACACTACTGCCTCGGCGCGCATCCATCAGCGCCTCGGTGTTTAATCCAGTGTCATAATACCCATCACTTGCACGCATGTGCAAGCCGCTGGGGGTGCTGAACTCATTACTGAGTGTCAAGCTGAGAAAGTCCCTTTGAACCTGATTGAGGTAATACTCGCGCAGGGAAGCATGCTAATCCATTGGTTTCGTTCAAACACACGAAAAACAGTTAGCAAAGCCGAACTGCCATTCACATAGGAAATTTAAATGGCAAATACATCATCACCACAACGCATCAATGATGCTGAACGAGTTTTTGATTTTCGTGCACACGCGTCACTTTGGTTTAGTTTGGGCGTGGGACTTTTGGTCATGCAAGTGGGTGCCTATTTGGTGCCTGCAGTTGGCACATCCGAAGCCTTGTTAGCGATCGTGATTGGCTCCATACTGGGATCAGGACTCTTGGCATGGACCGCCAAAATTGCCTGCGACACGGGCCTCAATAGCGCAGGCTTGATGCACCATGTTTATGGCAGTGCGTTTGCCAAGCTTCCCGTTTTACTTAATATCATGCAACTCGTTGGTTGGGCTACTTTCGAGTTAGTGGTGATGCGCGACGGCACACAAGCCATGGGTGCACAAGTGATGGGTTGGTCATCCAGCATGAGCACCGCAGTGTTTGCCACCTTGCTATGGGGCATTGTTTTAACCGCTTTGATGCGCAGCTCGATGCTCGGACTTGTGCGAAATTTTGTAAGTCGATTTGGATTACCCTTGGTGATTGCTTCATTGCTTTGGATCAACTATCAGTTTTGGGGCATTTTACAAACTAAAGGCGTGCAAGCTTTTTGGCAACGCAGTGGCGACGGCAGCATGGGTTTGTTATCGGCCATTGATTTGGTGATGGCCATGCCTGTTTCTTGGTTGCCATTGATTGCAGATTACGCAAGACACGGTAAATCAGGGGACAGTACATGGAAAGGAACGTGGCTGGGCTATGCCATTGCCAACGCTTGGTGTTATGCCTTGGGTGTATTGATTGCGAGCGTCACAGAGCCTGGAACAGACTTGGTCACGGCTTTGCTCGTTGCACAAGGCGGTTTGATTGCACTGGGTTTGATCTTGCTTGATGAAATGGACAACGCTTATGGCGACGTGTATTCAGCGGCCGTATCGAGCAACTCTTTGTTATCTCGCATTTCTATTCAAACATGTGGCATGGGTATTGCCGTTGTTTGCACCGTATTGGCTTTGTTTTTACCGATGCATGATTTAGAACCGTTTTTATTAAAACTAAGCTCTGTTTTTATTCCACTTTATGGCGTGATATTAGGAACATTGGCATTTAATAATCATTTAGATGAAAACACACCCACGATTCATATGCATTCAGCCGTTATATGGCTGATTGGCATCGTGGTGTTTCATTCTGTTAAGATTTGGATACCGCAATGGGGCTCGAGCATTCCTAGTTTGCTGATTACTTTTGTGCTCGCATGGATGGTGCGAAAAAAAGTTTAAATCTTGTACATGGTTTTGGGAGCGTATCCATGATTCAAAGGGCCGTGTCCTGCACCCGTTTTGACATGCGCACCCGCTTCAATCGCGCCCAAAATATATTCGCGAGCCATCTCAACGGCTTGCGTCAATGGTTGGCCCAAAGCCAAATGAGCCGCGATGGCAGACGACAAGGTACATCCCGTGCCATGCACATTGTCGCTTGCGATTCGTTTGCTCGACAATTTCAACTCGGGTTGTTGTGTCGATTGGGTCAACACGTCAATCACTTGGTCACCCGGCAAATGTCCTCCCTTGAGCAACACGGCGCGAGCGCCCAACTTCAACAACGCATTGGCGCTTGGAATCAATTCCGATTCATTGTCGATGGCGTGACCGAGCAACAAAGCGGCCTCATCCAAATTGGGCGTGATGACGCTGGCCAATCGAAACATTTTTTCGATCAATACAGAAATGGTGTCTTTTGCAATCAGCGGGTCACCCGATGTGGCAACCATCACAGGATCAAAAACCACATGAGGCAATTGGTAATGTTCAATCGCCCATGCAACCACTTCAACAATTTCAGGAGAATGAAGCATCCCAACTTTGACAGCGTCAACACCGATGTCTTCAATGACCGATTGCAATTGCGCTTTCAAAAATTGGGGAGGCACCGCATGAATCGATTGAACACCCATGGTGTTTTGCGCAGTCAACGCAGTGATGGCCGTCATGCCATAACAACCCAATGCAGAAAAAGTTTTGAGATCGGCTTGAATACCTGCACCACCACCGCTATCAGAACCTGCAATCGTCAATACGCGAGGATAATGTCTTTCAATTGTTTTATTCATAGACCCTATTATCTTCAATCATTCACTCAAGCCGTTCATTGATGTCAACAAAACCCTACAGTGTTGTGTTGGGTGCAGGCTTAATGGGTCGATTAATGGCTCATCAACTGTTACGCGCAGAACATCGCGTTGTTGTTCATGAAGCACAGGGTGCAGATGGCATGGGCTCTGCCGCACGAGTGGCCGCTGCGATGTTGGCTCCATTGGCTGAATCAGCCATCACAGAGCCCGTTGTGGTGCGTATGGGTCAATATGCATTGAATCGCTGGCCACACATCTTGTCAGAACTGAGTAAGCCTGTTTTCTTTCAACGAAATGGAACCCTCATCGTTTGGCACCGACAAGATGCAGGAGAAGCCAAACGCTTTGAACAATTGCTTCTTCAGAATCAAAAACAAACACCGCAATTGCCTCAACTTCAAAAGCTGGGTCAAAAAGAATTAGCGATGTATGAACCGAGTTTGTCAGATCGATTTATACAAGGTCTTTATCTGCCAGAAGAAGGTCAATTGGATAATCGGCAATTGCTCGATGCATTGCTTCAAAGTTTGCTTGAACAAGGTGTTGAAATTCACTGGAACAGTTCACAAACGCCTGATGATTTTAAAAATTTAAAAGTACACCAACCCGATTGGATTATGGATTGCAGAGGATTAGGCGCTAAGCCTCAGTGGTCTGCATTAAGAGGCGTGAGGGGCGAAGTCATCAGGCTCTATGCACCTGACGTTCAATTGCAGCGCCCCACTCGTTTGATTCATCCGAGATATCCCATCTACATTGCACCCAAACCCGATCACGTCTATGTAATTGGTGCCACAGAAATTGAAACCGACGATTTGTCGCCTGCAAGTGTGCGATCCACATTGGAATTGCTGAGCGCCGCCTACTCGGTCCACCCCGGATTTGGTGAGGCTCGAATCATTGAAAACGCAACGCAGGCGCGACCCACGTTAAAGGATAATCTACCAGCGATTCAACGAATAGGACAACGCGTGTTGCAAATCAATGGTTTGTATCGACATGGTTTTTTAATCGCTCCAGCCATGATGGATTGCACCTTAGAAATCATTCAACAAGGCCACAGCGTCAAAGCCAATGACTGGGGCTTGAACATCCATTCAACGTCAGCATGAAAACAAACTCCATCACTGTCACCATCAACGGCGCGCTTCTTCATCTCAAAGCAGATGCAACTTTGAATGATGCGATTGAAGCGATCGGCATCAAGCCCCCATTTGCTGCAGCAGTCAATCTGCAGTTTGTGCCTCGCCAAAATCACGATCAACATCGACTGAGCGACAATGACACCGTTGAGTTGATTTCACCCATCACTGGAGGTTGATTGAATGAGCGCCCAAACGGATCCCCTTGTTTTATATGGAGAGCCATTTCAAAGCCGATTGATGTTGGGTACATCACGCTATCCTTCGCCAAAAATTTTAATGCAGTCGGTGGAATTGGCGCAACCTTGCATGCTTACCGCCTCTTTGCGCAGACAAACTGCCAGTGGCGACTCTTCACAAGATTTTTGGAAACTCTTGCAAGACATTAAAACACCTGTGCTACCCAATACCGCAGGTTGCCACACGATTCAAGAAGTCATCACAACAGCAGAAATGGCGCGCGAAGTTTTTCAAACCGATTGGATCAAACTCGAACTCATCGGCGACGATTACACATTGCAACCCGACACCTTGGGCTTGCCAGACGCCGCGCATCAATTGATTCAGCGTGGATTTAAAGTGTTACCTTACAGCACAGATGATTTGGTGCTGTGTCAAAAATTAATCGACGTGGGCTGTCAAGCGGTGATGCCTTGGGCCGCGCCGATTGGTACAGGCAAAGGTCCCATCAACCCCTATGCACTCAAAAAATTGCGTGAGCGATTGGATGTGCCTTTGATTGTCGATGCTGGATTGGGATTGCCGTCGCATGCATGTCAAGTGATGGAATGGGGCTATGACGCTGTGCTTCTCAATACAGCGGTTGCTTTGGCACAAGACCCCGCCGCGATGGCCTATGCATTTGCTTTAGCTGTTAAATCAGGACGCAGTGCTTTTTTATCGGGTGCGATGCAAGAGCAAGAATCTGCACAAGCGAGCACACCCGTTTTAGGCACACCTTTTTGGCATCAACCATGAATCACATCGACATCGCCAAAGAAATCGCACATCACCACGCTCGACTTCAGGTGGGTCGCCCCATTCATTGGGACGACACCTTCAATAAAGAAGACGAACAATACCCTGAAACCACGCATGCTGTATTGCGTGCTTGTCGTCGTTTAGGATTTATTGAAGACGATATACAAGTTATTGCCAGCGCTTGGGAAGCGCAAATGCAACGCACAACGAGTTTTGATCCATTAACGTGGCCTCATCTTCATGAAGATTTTGGAATTCGCTCTTTTCCAAAAGAAGATGCGTTTGCTCCCTGCCCTCACAAACTCGGTTTGTATGCGGTAGTACCCGATGCGCAATGGGTCGATCGTTTAACGCAAGCGGGCGTGGGCACCTTGCAATTGCGTTTCAAGTCTGAAGACAAACAAGCCATTGCTGAGCAAATCAAGTGGGCCATCAAAGCCGTACAAGGCACGTCGACTTTGCTGTTTATCAATGATTATTGGCAGCTGGCCATTGACGATGGCGCTTATGGCGTTCATTTGGGCCAAGAAGATATGGAAGAAGCACCCTTAGAAAAAATCAAATCTGCTGGACTTCGATTGGGTTTGAGTACACATGGCTATGCAGAGATGCTCAAAGCCGATGCACACAGTCCGAGTTACTTAGCTTTGGGCGCCGTGTTTTCCACAACACTGAAACGCATGAAAACAGCGCCACAAGGATTGGGGCGACTCCAAGCCTATGCACATTTGATAAAAGACTATCCCTTGGTTGCGATTGGCGGAATCGATGAACAAAAAATTCCTGCCGTCTTAAAAACGGGAGTGGGTTCGATTGCAATGGTTCGAGCGATTACTGGATCGAATCAACCAGAATTGGTTTGTAAAAAATTAATGTCGATGATGGCTTAAATATTTTTTAATAAGGCTTAGCTATTTTTTTACAAAAATCTAAAACAGCACTCGATACAGAAACATCATCGGTGCGAAACGAAAACGCAGGCGAATAATGATTGTGCCCATTAAAAAGTTGGGTGCTTGGCGATTTTCCACTGAGTTGCATAAATTTCATCAAAAGTTCTGCGCTATTGGTTTTGAACGGTGGCGGATCAAATTCTGAATAACCAATAAAAACAGGCGCGTCAAAGTAAGTCATATTGCCCAATAAATGCATCTTGTCGTACTGCGATTCATCAGAGCCGTAATAATTGAGTGGGTTTTCAGAAACTTTGCCAGGCTTCACCGAAAAAGGACCCGTCAATAAAATGACGCCTCGATAGCCCGGACCCGAGGGCAAAAGCATGTCTTTTCTGAAGGCGTAGTTGGCCACATGTGCACCGCCAACCTGGCCACAAATAAAAATTTTGCTCGCGTCACCACCGTATTGCGACACGTGATCATTGGCCCATTGCAAAGCCGCGCCCACATCGTGCGATGCAGAGGGTCAAGTGTCCTGTGGAGCGAGTCGATAGGTGGCATTGATACCGATCATGCCGTTCTCGGCAAAATAATTAGCCCCATTACCGTAGATATGCGGATCTGCTGCATTTTTGTTTCCACCCACAAAACCACCGCCATGAAAATAAATCACGCTTGCAAGACACTGAGCTTTTGCTTTTGGAACATGCACATCCAAACATTGACGAGGGTCTGCTCCATACGATTGATCGGCAATGATTTGAACCTCGGGCGTTGGTTTTTCTTTATGCAACTGAAGATACATTTCTCGCGGCATCCAACACCGATTTATCTAATTTTTCACCCATCGCCTTTAATTTACCGGCGAATGTAGGGCTAGAATTATTATTTAGCATTTTGTACTACCTTTTGGTATCAGAGTCCGAGTGATTCATATGTGGATAAATACCAATAATCCATAAAATGGGTGAATTGAATGTGGTTAATTTCGACTTTGTTCTAGAAGGAAATTATGTTTGAGCGATTTACAAAAGGTCGCGCATTTGAAACCAGTAAAAAAACTGCGTTCAATTTGTTATCTGAAAAAGGCGAAAACAATGCCAAAAGTTTTGCAGTTAAGCTGATTGAAAGTTACAGGCAACTCGACAAACAAGAGCAACTGCAATTTTTTGAATTTTTAGCCAAGCAATTCAGTCCCGATCCTGTTGAAGTTTTAAATGCTGCGCAGGCTTATATGGACAAAGCCGATGACACCTCCCTCATCGCCTTATTTAAAGTCGTTGAACCGCCACGTCAAGAATTACTGCGACGACTAAACAGAGCGCCCGATGGCACGCATACCATTGTTCGAATGCGTGAAAGCTTGATCGATCACTTGCGAACCAAGTCAGGCTTACAAGCCCTTGATGCGAACATACGGCATTTGTTGAGTTCATGGTTTAACCCTGGCTTCTTAGAGTTACATGAAATCACTTGGTCTTCACCCGCCATCTTGCTCGAAAAAATTATTCAACACGAATCGGTTCATGCGATTGACGGTTGGGATGATTTAAGAAGACGCCTGCAACCCGATCGCCGATGCTTTACTTTTTTTCACAGGCAACTCCCCGATGAACCCTTGATTTTTGTTGAAGTCGCTTTGGAGCCTTCCATCGCTAAAGAGGTGGGCCCACTGCTCGACAAAAAATCCGAAACACTCGACTCGAAAAAATTCAAAACAGCTATGGATTCTCTGCAAAAAAAGTCGCATGATAAGTCATCCACAGGCGTAACTCAATCGTTATAGGTAGATGAAACAAACCACCTTTGCCAGCACTGGATTTGAATTGGTCACCAAGCGCACGCGCAAGCGTGTGTTTTTGGAAGAGATGAATCTGGTTGTCCCTTGGACAGAATTGGTCTCGCTGATTCAGTCCCGCT
>SHXN01000067.1 GCA_009693305.1 Limnohabitans sp. | reverse complement strand
CTAGCCCTACAATTAAAATCTGCTCGCTTGCCCACTGTATTGCTTCATTCGTTTCGAACATTAGATGGACAAGCCAAAGATACAGGACTGAGTTATGAAATGAAAATTTCAAAGGATTAGCCGCAATGGGTCATCATCGATCAAAATCGTCTCTCGCAAATGTTAATCAATCTATTGGCTAACGCGGTTAAGTTCACTCCAAAAGGGGGCGAGATATTAGAAGCATCCTACGAAAAAAAAGTGGATAAAAAGGGACTGCTTCTCATTCAAGTGATCGATACTGGAATTGGTACAGCCAATAACTTACAAAGTAAGATTTTTCAACCCTTCACCCAATTGCATGACTCCTCTTTTAATCAATCCATTGCACAAACTTTATGCGGCAATGGTTTAGGTCTATCCATTACCCAAAGTCTTTCTCACACAAACGGGAGCGAATTGAAGGTTGAAAGTTTCATCAGCAAGAGTTCTGTTTTTACTTTGCACTTGCCTGTTGATGTAACAGATGAGCCCATTGGTATACAAACCAATTTAACTTTTCATGAACCGCAAGATAATGCGCCCATTCGTTTATTAGTGATTGATGACGATGCTGTGAATCGGTTGGTGGTTTGCACAACCTTGCAACGTGTGTTTATCAACGCATGGATCGATCAAGGAGCCAATGGTACGGAGGGTTTTGAAAAGATGAGCATTTACCCATACAACCTTGTTTTGATTGATTTGGTCATGCCCGATATTGATGAGCAGAAGTAGTCAGGCGTATTCGATCGCAATGCCCTGAACCGTTTTGTAGTGTACCTGTCATCACCCTCACAGCCAATTTGGCCGAAGACGCACTCAATGCGTGCGAGGCCGCAGGCATCCAAGAAATTATTCCCAAGCCCTTTGATCGACACATGCTTATTCGAAGTGTCCGATACCACGCCATTTACAATGGGATTGAAGGTCTTTGAAGACCGTTATGATGGCGAGTTATTCTTATTAACCATCATGACTCAAGCGCTAGAAGAAATTCGTCGCAGACGAACATTTGCCATTATTTCGCACCCCGACGCGGGTAAAACCACGCTCACCGAAAAACTTTTGCTTTTTTCTGGTGCAATTCAAATTGCGGGTTCCGTCAAAGCGCGCAAAGCCAGTCGTCATGCCACCAGTGATTGGATGGAGATTGAAAAGCAACGGGGCATTTCAGTAGCGAGCTCTGTGATGCAAATGTTGTATCGCGATCATGTGATTAATTTATTAGATACACCTGGACACAAAGATTTTTCAGAAGATACGTACCGCGTTTTAACCGCCGTTGATTCCGCTTTGATGGTGATTGATGCAGCCAACGGTGTGGAGGCACAAACTCGTCGTTTAATTGAGGTGTGCAGACAACGCAATACGCCCATCATCACTTTTGTGAACAAAATGGACCGCGAGGTGCGCGATCCATTGGATATTTTGGATGAGGTTGAGCGCGAATTGGGTATGCCGTGTGTACCCATGACATGGCCTGTGGGTCAAGGCAAAACATTTGGTGGCATTTTTAATTTGCGCAATCACAACATGACTGTGTTTGAGTCTGGCAGTGAAAGAAGGCCACAAGATTTTGAAACCATTGCATTAACAGAGACTGCCGTATTGAGTCAACGATTTGGAAATGACTTTGCAACTGCGATGGAATCGATGGAATTGGCCACAGGTGCTTCGCCCAGTTTTGATCGAGAAGTTTTTTTAGTGGGTCGGCAAACTCCTGTGTTTTTTGGATCAGGTGTGAATAATTTTGGCGTCATGGAAGTGCTCAATGCGTTGGTCGATTTAGCCCCCTCACCCCAACCACGTAAAAGTTCCTTGTTGGTCAACCAAGAAAGAGTTGAAAAAATCATTGCGCCCGACACATCGCATTTCAGTGGCGTGGTATTTAAAGTGCAAGCCAACATGGATCCCAATCATCGTGATCGCATTGCGTTTGTTCGCGTGGCCTCAGGCCAATACAAACCGGGCATGAAACTCAAAGTGCAACGCAGTGGCAAAGAATTGCGACCCACTTCGGTTGTGACTTTTTTATCGCAAAGACGCGAAGCGGTGGATGAAGCATGGGCGGGTGACATCATTGGATTTACGACACATGGCGGCGTTCAATTGGGCGACACCATCACCGATGGCGTTGCTTTGCAATACACAGGCTTGCCTTTTTTTGCGCCAGAGTTATTTATGACGGTGCTGTTAAAAAATCCACTTCGAACCAAACAATTGCAAACAGGTTTGGATCAATTGGGAGAAGAAGGCGCCATTCAAGTGTTCAAGCCAGAAGTGGGCGGAGCTATGTTGTTAGGCGCTGTGGGGCAACTGCAATTTGAAGTTGTACAGCATCGACTCAAATCTGAATATGATTGCGATGTGCGATTGGAATCGAGTTCTTACACGGGTGCAAGATGGATCACTGCAGACACACCTGCAGAGTTGCATGAATTTTTAAACGCTTATCCACAACGCATGGCAACCGATGCGGCCAACACCATGGCCTATTTGTGCACATCCCCCTACGATGTAAGACTTGCACAGGAAAGATTTCCAAAAATTCATTTTCATCCCTTGCGTGAGCATGCGGGGCTGTCTTTGGGAAGCGCTGGCTAATTATTTTTTAATTAGGCATCATTCATTCTGTCTTTTTGAGCCAGGTCTGGAAATAATTTAAACCAAGCCATCGCAATCAAAATAGTACCAATGCCACCACTCACCACAGAAACAATGGGTCCCCACAACGCGGCCACACTTCCTGACTCAAATTCGCCCAATTGATTGGACGCGCCAATAAAAATGGAGTTAACCGCAGAAACGCGCCCTCTGATTTCATCGGGGGTTTGCAGTTGCACGATGGTGAGGCGAGTCACCACGCTGATATTGTCTGCTGCGCCCGTAGCAATCAATGCCAACATCGATACTAAAAAATAAACACTCAATCCAAACACAATGGTAGCCGCACCAAAGATCATCACAGAAACCAATAGCCAATAACCCACTTTGCGTTGCAAGGGCCATCGCATCAAAGCCATGGACATGATTAACGCACCCATCGCAGGCGCCGCTCGTAAAAAACCCAGTCCTTCTGAACCTATATTTAATATATCTTTGGCATAGATGGGTAATAAAGCAGTGACTCCACCCAATAAAACTGCAAACAAATCTAAAGACGTGGCACCGAGTAATATTTTGTTGTTCCAAACAAAAACAACACCCGCCATGGCCGACGACCAACTCACTGCCTCTTGCGATGCGCGGTGTTGATAACGCACCATGACCGTAAAAATGCAAGCAGCGACCATCATCCATGCGCATGCGCCATAAACAATATCGGCACCATACACGTACAAAAGACCACCTAAGGCGGGCCCTAAGATCACCGAGACTTGATTGCCACTCGAACTCAAGGCAACGGCGCGTTGCATCAATTCTTTTGAAACCAACAAGGGTGTGATGGCTTGCTGTGCAGGCATTTGAAAAGCGCGCGCAACGCCCAGCACCACTGAAATCGCAAATAACAATTGACTACTATCAAAATATTGTTGGATGGATAAAAACAAAACAAAACAAACAACGGCTTGCACGGCTAAACACAAGGCAAATAATCGCCCCCGATGCATGCGATCGGCCACATGTCCTGCAGGCAACATCATGATCAAAGCAGGAATGAATTGAAACAAACCGACCAAGCCCAAGTCCCAAGCACTTCCCGTTAATTCATACATGTGCCAAGCAACGGCAACCATCAACATCTGATTGGCAGTGATGCCTAATATGCGCGCATAAAAAAAACACATAAAGATTTGATTGCCGAGCAATGCACGAACTGTATTGGTCATGCGGTTCTCGCCAATACGGGTGCTAATGCAACGCCAGTGTGTGTTTTTAATCGAACCACTTGTTCGGGTGTATTTTGCGCAACCACTCGTCCACCTCCATCGCCGCCTTCGGGGCCTAAATCAATCACCCAATCAGCTTCGGCCACCACATCCAAGTCATGCTCGATGATAATCACGCTGTGACCCCCATCAACCAATCGATGCAGCACATGAATGAGTTTGTCGACATCGGCCATGTGCAGTCCAACAGTGGGTTCGTCCAACACATAAAAAGTATGCGGTGCTTTTTGACCGCGTCGTGTGATGTCATCGCGCACTTTGCTGAGCTCCGTGACGAGCTTGATGCGTTGCGCTTCTCCACCACTTAATGTGGGCGAAGGTTGGCCAAGCGTCAAATAACCCAGACCCACATCTTTAAGCAATTGCAAGGGATAACTGATGGCGGGCATGCTAGCAAAAAATTCAACGGCTTCATCAACTTCCATTTTCAACACATCACCAATACTTTTGCCACGCCAAATCACAGCCAATGTTTCTAGATTGAATCTTGCACCCAGACAGGTTTCACACAACACTTTGACATCGGGCAAGAAACTCATTTCAATCGTGCGCATACCTTGGCCTTCGCAACTCGCGCATCGACCTTCGCCCGTATTAAAACTGAATCGACCCGCTAAATAACCGCGCGCCTTCGCCTCTAGCGTATCTGCAAACAATTTGCGAATGATGTCCCAAAATCCGATGTAGGTTGCAGGACAACTGCGCGGTGTTTTACCAATTGGTGTTTGATCGACTTCGAGTACACGATCAATATTTTCCCAGCCCATGATGCGATCACACCCATGCCAAGCAGGTACGCGTTGTTTGCTGACAGCGTTATAAACATTAGTTAATAAAACATCACGTGCCAAGGTTGATTTTCCCGAACCACTCACACCCGTGATGGCGACCAATCGCTGCAGTGGAATGGAGACATCGACTTTTTTTAAATTATGCAGTGACGCGCCTTTGATGTGAATAAAGTCTTTATCACTGCTTGATTTTGCAGCCACCAATCGACGCTGTTGCATGGGATGACGAATTGCGTGCAACAGGTAGCGACCCGTTTGTGAATCGGTAACATTGCAAATATCTTTTGCAACACCCTGCGCAACCAAATGGCCGCCGCGCTTGCCCGCACTCGGACCAATATCAATAATGTGATCAGCGCGTCGAATGGTTTCTTCATCGTGTTCAACAACCACCAAGGTATTGCCTTTGTCACTGAGTGTGCGCAATGCATTCAACAAAATTTGATTGTCACGCGCGTGCAAACCAATCGTCGGCTCATCCAACACATAACACACGCCTTGCAAATTGCTACCGAGTTGCGCCGCCAAACGAATGCGTTGCGCTTCGCCACCGCTCAATGTAGGCGAACCTCGATCGAGCGTGAGATAGCCTAAGCCCACTCGCTCTAAAAAGGACAATCGACTTTCAATCTCTGGCAATAAGTCACGTGCAATATCGGCTTCGCGGCCTGACATTTGAAGTGAAGCAACCCAGGCCTTCATATCAATGACGCTCAAACTAGCAAGTTCGGTGATGCGTTTACCCGCAAATCGAACCGCACGCGCATTGGCGTTGAGTCGCGTGCCTTCGCAAGTTTTGCAAGGTTGATCGACCACTTCCTCCAACTCAGGCTCTGCAAAACTTTGCTCTCGTCCCTTTTGATCTTGATCGCGAACGGAATCATCCATGGCCAATCGTTGATCTCGCGTCAGTTGAATGCCTGTTCCAACGCAATCGGTACACCAACCATGTTTGCTGTTGTATGAAAACAATCGAGGATCAAGTTCAGCATAAGAAGTTGCGCAAACAGGACATGCACGTTGAGTTGAAAAAACTTCTCTCTTTCCAATGCTTGAGGTGGACTCGCCATTTTTCATCGCGCTCTCTAGGCCCTCCATGTAACTGAGCACGTGCACCACGCCCTTGCCATACTCTAAGGTGGTTGCTAGCGCTTGTCGCAATGTACTTTCATTTTTTGCATGAATATCTAAACTGGCGACGGGTAATTCAATGGTGTGCTCTTTAAAACGATCAATCCGCGGAAATCCTGTGGTGGGTAAAAATTGTCCATCAACTCTCAGATGTGTATAACCTCTCGGTCTTGCCCAATCTGCCAGTTCGGTATAGACACCTTTGCGATTGAGCACCAAGGGACTGAGTAAACCAATATGCAATCCCTTGTATGCACGCATTAGTTGAGCCACGATACGCTCAATGGTTTGTGGTTCCACAGGCGTGTTGTCATGAATGCAATGCTGTGTTCCCAACTTGACGTACAACAGTCTTAAAAAATGCCACACCTCGGTTGTCGTTCCAACCGTAGATTTGCGACCGCCGCGCGATAATCTTTGTTCAATCGCAACCGTTGGCGGTATGCCATACACAGCGTCTACTTCGGGCCTACCCGCGGGCTGCACAATGCTTCTTGCGTAGGCATTGAGACTTTCTAAATAACGGCGCTGTCCTTCATTGAATAAAATATCAAATGCCAAGGTTGATTTGCCAGAACCGCTCACACCTGTGATGACGTTGAATTTTCCACGCGGGATATCGACGCTTAAATTTTTGAGATTATGCTCACGTGCGTGCACAATTTGAATCGATGGATTGATTGATAAGACATGACGCGTACGTGGACTATTGACGACGGGTTCACTTGCCGTTTGATTGCCTATGGAAGCCACTGCGTCCTCTTGCACGCGCACTTCGCCCATCAAGTCAATGTATTCGCACAAAGCTTTGGCGGTATGCGATTTGGGATGCAAGCGCATGGCTTCAGGCGCTCCTTCTGCAACCACTAAACCGCCTGCGTTTCCACCTTCGGGGCCCAAATCAATCAACCAATCACTGGCACGAATCACGTCTAAGTTGTGCTCAATGATGATGAGTGAATGACCCGCCTCTAACAAACGACGCAGTGCACGCATTAATTTAGCGATATCGTCAAAATGCAGTCCAGTGGTGGGCTCATCAAATAAAAACAAAGTGCCTTTGCGTGGTAAATTTTGTTTACTTGACGACGCGGTTTTTGCTGCACCTGCCAAATGTCCTGCTAATTTTAAGCGTTGCGCTTCACCACCACTGAGCGTTGGCACGGGTTGGCCCAAACGAACATACTCTAAGCCCACGTCCACAATGGGTTGCAATGCACGAACCACTTCTCTATCGCTCGAAAACACTTGAACGGCTTCACTCACTGTTAAATTTAAAACGTCCCATACAGTGTAAAACGACGGTGCATCTTCTCCTGCGTGTTTTCTTTCAATTTTTATTTCTAAAATTTCTGGACGATAACGCTGTCCATTGCAGTCAGGACAACGCAAATACACGTCACTCAAAAATTGCATCTCAACGTGCTCAAATCCCGATCCGCCACAAGTGGGACATCTGCCGTCTCCCCCATTAAAACTAAACTTAGAGGCGGTATACCCACGTTGCAAAGATTCGGAAGTGGTCGCAAATATTTCGCGAATAGCATCCCATGCACCTACATAACTAGCAGGATTAGATCGTGCTGTTTTTCCAATTGGACTTTGATCGACAAACACCACATCGCTTAAATGCTCGGCGCCCAATAAGCGATCGTGCGTACCCGCACTCTCGGTTGATTTTCCAAAATGACGCAACAAAGCAGGCGCCAAAATATCTTGAATCAAGGTTGACTTGCCCGAACCACTCACACCAGTCACACACACCATGCGTTGCAATGGAAATTCAATACTGATGTTTTTGAGATTGTGTTCACGCGCACCTTCTAGTACCAAACGCGGCGTTGCATCAGAAACCAATCGCTTCAATCCCATACCCACTTGCTTGTGTGCACTCAAATAAGCACCCGTTAAAGTGTTTGCTTTTTTTAATGCCTCATGCGTGCCGTCAAAAACAATTTTCCCGCCACGCTGGCCCGGACCTGGGCCCATATCAATGATGCGATCAGCAGCAAGCATGATGGCAGGATCGTGCTCCACCACTACCAAGGTATTGCCTGCGTCTCTTAATCGATGCATGGCTTCGGTGATGCGATTCATGTCTCTGGGATGCAATCCAATACTGGGCTCATCTAAAACAAACAAAGTATTGACCAACGACGTGCCTAAGGCGGTCGTGAGGTTGATGCGTTGCACTTCACCACCACTGAGCGTTCGACTTTGACGATCCAGTGTGAGATAGCCCAATCCCACATCACACAAATATTTTAAACGCGTGCGTATTTCTTCAAACAACAATTCCAATGCTTGTTGCTGCGCGCCTGTATTGGGAATCAACGCGGAAGATTGCGCCATTCGATCAAAAAATTGTTGCAATCGATCAATTGGCAGAACCATTAAATCATGCAAGCACAAGCCCGGCAATTGTTGCAATTGCTGGTCGCTCCACTGTGTGCCTACGGGCTTGAATCGCCGATAGCCTTGCATGGCTTGTATCGCGTCTTGGGTTTCACCAATACGCCACAACAAACTTTCTGTTTTGAGGCGCGCGCCTGCACATACATGACAAGGGGTGTAACTTCTGTATTTAGATAACAAGACACGAATATGCATCTTGTATGACTTGGTTTCTAAATATTCAAAAAACCGTTTGATGCCATACCATTGCTGATTCCATTTGCCATTCCACAAACTCGATCCATTGATCACCCAATCTTCTTGTTGGGGTTTGAGTTTGTTCCATGGCGTGTCGCGTGGAATACCTTCTTTTTCTGCGTGCTTCATCAAATCGTCTTGGCATTCTTGCCATGCAGGCGTTTGAATGGTTTTGATAGCGCCCATGCGAAGTGTGAGTTTTTCATTGGGAATGACCAAGCCATAATCAACACCAATCACACGTCCAAAGCCTCTGCAGGTTTCACACGCACCCATGGGCGAGTTGAATGAAAACATCGATGGCGTGGGATCGGTATAACGCAAATCGCTATCCGGGCAATGCAAGCCTGTAGAAAATTTCCATGCTTCTTCTGTTTTTGTTTCATCGTCTTTGTTGTCATTCACTGCATAAACAGTGATGCGTCCATTGCCGCGCTTGATGGCGGCTTCTAGTGCCTCATATACGCGAGCTTTTTCGGTGTTGGATAACCGAAATCGATCAGCAACAACATCTAAGACGCGACGATCTTCTGTTCCAATAGCTGTCGATTTTTTTTTGCTTGTTTTTTTAGTTGCAGTTTTTTTGGGTGTGAGCTTTACGTCGACGACTTGGCCTTCAACAATTCGATCTGCGTGCACACGAGTAAATCCACCCACACTCAACCACTGAGTCACTTCTTCGGGCGTTGTATTGGCAGGCAGTTCAACAGGAAAAGTAACAATCAAGCGCGGATCTGTTGCTTGCGCGTGTTCTTGCAATTGTTGATAGATGGTTTCTGCATTGTCATGTCGGACGGTTTTCCCTGTTTGCCGATCAAACAAATTGGCGCATCGTGCAAACAACAGTTTGAGATGATCATTGATTTCTGTCATCGTTCCAACCGTTGAGCGCGAACTGCGAACAGGGTTGGTTTGATCGATGGCGATGGCTGGGGGCACGCCTTCGACTTGATCGACGGCAGGCCTGTCCATGCGGTCTAAAAATTGCCGCGCATAGGCGCTGAAGGTTTCAACGTAGCGTCGTTGACCTTCAGCATACAAGGTATCAAAAACAAGGCTTGATTTGCCCGAACCACTGGGGCCGGTGACAACCGTTAGTTCACCAGTGTGAATATCAAGATTCAGATTTTTTAAATTATGTTGGCGAGCACCGCGTATCCGAATAGTTCCCTGTGACATATCTTGCGCTTGATGGAGTGAAGGCAAGTATTGTAGAATTGCCTGGGGAAAGTTGCTCAACGGCAGGTTTTACCCTTATTAAACTTAAGGATGCAGGGTTTGAGGAGGAAGGTCGATAAAAAGTTGTATCAGGCTGTTGACTCATCTGCAATTTATTTACTACTAAACATTTTTTCAACCACTAAAAAACTCACAAATATCAGTCGTTAGCGTAAATATCAACGTCTTTAGTTTCTTTCACAAATAGCATACCTACAACAAATGTCATACTCGCAATGATGATCGGATACAATAAGCCACTGTACATATTGCCGGTTTGCGCAACTATGGCTACCGAGGTTGCTGGCAATAGCCCCCCAAACCAGCCATTACCAATATGGTATGGCAAAGACACGGATGTGTAACGGATCCGAGTGGGAAATAGCTCCACCAACATGGCTGCGACTGGGCCATAGACCATTGTGACCAATATAACCAAATAAGTTAAAAGAAGTACCGTTTTGACTTTATCGATTTTTTCAAGGTCCGCTTTAGCAGGATAATTAGCTTTTTTCAATGCTGTTGCTATATTTGCATTCAGTACTGCTTCTTTATTTTTTGAATCATCCCCAAAAGTCTTCAGCATTGCATCTTCATCTTTGATTGCTTTTTCATCCTGAGGGGTAGCTGCTTTTAAATCCTCTATTTTTTTAAGTGTTGCTTCCTTAGTGGCTTGAACCTCATCTGATGTGACGGCAACATTAATGACTGTTTCTCCAACTTTAATGGTTGCTTTTGTTCCAGGACCGGTAATTTCGTTGTCATAACTCACAGATCTTTCAGAAAGTTTTTGCTTGGCCACATCACACGAAGATGTAAATTTTGCTGTTCCAGTTGGGTTGAACTGAAAAGAGCATTCTGCTGGATCTGCAGTTACAACTACTTTATTGGCTTTTTGGGCTGTGTACAAAGCTGGATTAGTAGCCTCGGTCAACTGCTCAAAAACAGGTCGATAGGTGAGTGCAGCCAATAAGCAGCCCGCCATAATGATTATTTTTCGACCAATCTTGTCTGATAGCGCGCCAAAAACAATGAAGAATGGAGCTCCTATTAGCAATGCTGTTGCTAACATCAGGTCAACTGTTGTTTCATCAATTTGCAATGATCCAATCATAAATATTCTTGAATAAAACTGGCCGCCATACCAAACGACAGCTTGCCCAGCTGTTAGCCCAAAAAGCGCCAAAATAACAATTTTTAGATTTCCCCACTGACCGAAAGACTCGGAAAGAGGCGCCTTAGAAATTTTGCCTTCAGACTTCATTTTCTGAAAGGCAGGGGACTCATTCATCGATAAACGAATATGAGCTGAAATAGCAAGTAGAAATATCGAAACGAGAAAGGGTACACGCCACCCCCAATCAATGTAAGCTTCTTTGGTGAGATTTATCCGCACCAACATAATGACTAATAAAGCGAGGAATAGGCCCATGGTTGCTGTTGTTTGTATCCACGATGTATATAGACCGAGCTTTCCTCTTGGTGAGTTTTCTGCCACATATGTTGCTGCACCACCATATTCACCGCCAAGCGCCAGACCTTGTAGCAATCGAAGACTGACGAAAATAATGGGTGCGGCAATTCCAATTCCACTTGAATAAGACGTATCAACGAAAGCGGGCAATACACCAACTAAAAAAGTCGAAAGTCCCATAATTAAAATAGTGATAAGAAACGTGTGCTTTCTGCCTATCATGTCGCCGAGTCTTCCAAAGACCAGAGCTCCAAACGGACGAATAATAAAACCTGCAGCGAATAACAGAAGAACAAATATCGTCTTAGTTGCAGCATCCATGGTTGCTGGAAAGAAGTTGTTTCCAATAATCGTTGTAAGAAAAATGAGAAGATAAAAGTCATACCACTCAAATACAGTGCCTAATGATGATGCAAAGATCACTTTCTTTTCTTGACTTGTCGTGGGACGACTCAAATCGGTAATTGCCATTGTCTACTGCTCCTGTGTTTAATATCAATCTGTTCATGACCGAAGCGGCATTGCCCAATTGATGGACCCCCACAAATCAACCATAGGCCGTGAGATGCGGCGAAATCGCGGAGAGCGAGGCGACAGGCCAAAGCAGGCACATGCGTTCTACCAGGCCCGGCTGCTGGCGTGTGGGAACAGCCCTCGCATTGCTGCCGAGACATGGGCGATGGTCGATACCAAACTTGCCGAGACCTGGAGTCCGGAACAGATCTCCGGTTACTTCAAGGTCAACAGGCAGCCCGCTGTCAGCCACGAAGCCATCTACCAACGCATCTACGCC
>SHXN01000066.1 GCA_009693305.1 Limnohabitans sp. | reverse complement strand
CCCATGGCGCCAAGGCTAACCAAGTCCACTCGAATTGTAGATGCGTTCATAATGTAAAAAAGTTGTTCGCTCGATTGTCTTTCAAATATCCCCTAAGATGAGGGAATTGAACCGCAGTGCGATTAGAAATTTTCAAGTCTGTATATCTTCAGTTTTCATTTCAAACAAGGGCAAGGTCATTACAGTCTACAGCAAACCCCTCCAAGCTTGGCAAGTCATCACCAGCGGTATCTGTGGCCTAATCCTCACCATCGGGCTTGCGCGCTTTGCATATACGCCACTACTTCCTGCGATGCAATTGCAAACCGGTTTAAGCGACTCGGGTGCAGGTGCATTGGCTGCCATTAATTACGCAGGCTATATGACAGGGGTCCTCATTGCATCATGGATGGATGACGAAAAATGGCGTCATCGATTTTATGAGTGGGGCATGTGGCTTGCCGTTTTCTCCACAGCAACTATGTCAATCACCGATTCAATGCCTGTTTGGTTTGTATCGCGTTATGTGGGCGGTTTGTGTGGTGCAACAGGGATGTTGCTCGGTTCAGGTTTGGTATTGGGTTGGTTGATGCGGCAAGGCCATCGTCCCGAGTTGGGCGTGTACTTCATGGGTATCGGATTAGGTGTGGTGGTTACTGCATTTGGCGCGTGGGGCTTAGCTCAGATCTTTCCCCTGTGGTCCGAACAATGGATGGCATTTGCTGTTGTGGGTTTGGTTTTTTTATTTCCTGCTTGGATATGGCGTGCGCCTGTACCACCTGTTGTTACACATAAAAATAATACCAATATTGCCGGTTCAAAACGATGGTTGTTTTTGATGTTTGTCAGTTATTTTGCAGCAGGCTGGGGATTTGTTGTTCACGCCACTTTCACTGTCGCTATGGTCGAGCGTATACCTCAACTGCAAGGTTTTGGATCGATCGCATGGGGCTTGGTGGGTGTGGCTGCGATACCGGCTGTTTTTGTTTGGGATTTGATTGCCAGACAAGTAGGAGACACGCGAGCGCTCTTATTGGCTTTTGGATTTCAAATCATCGCCGTTGTTTTGCCAGCAATTTCTGATTCACTAACAGCATCCTTATTAAGCGCGTTGGGCTATGGTGCAACGTTCATCGGCCTTGTCAGCTTGACATTGACATTGGCCGGTCGACGTGCACCAGCCAATCCAGGCAAGGCCATGGCGCGACTCACATTGGCCTATGGGTTGGCTCAGATGGTCGCACCTGTCGTCACAGGTTATCTAACGCAAAGCACGGGCTCGTTTCATTTGGCCCTGTGGGTCACCGCCATGGTGATGACTTTAGGTTTGTTATTGCTCATGCAAGTAGAAAGAAAAAAATCTTGAAACCCCAACTCATCATGTTCGATCTGGATGGAACACTGATTGAAACAGCGTCAGAAATCAAAGACGCCGTGAATGACACCCTCATCTCTTTTGGACTTACGGGTGTTTCACTACAACAAATCAATATTTGGATAGGGCATGGGACGCGTCATTTGCTCAAACAAGCTTTAACGCATGTGGGTATGGATTCAAAAAAATAGAAGCTGATTTTTTTAATATCTACCAACATTTTGAATCTTGCTTTTCGCGCCGATGCGGCACCACCAGTGTGATTTATCCGCATGTAACCGATGTATTGCAGACACTTAAAAATCAGTCGATGAAACTCGCCGTCATCACGAACAAAGAATCTATTTATACCCAACAATTATTAAAACATCACCAACTATTGTAATTTTTTGATGAAGTTGTTTGCGGCGATACATTTGAATTTAAAAAACCCAATCCATTTGCAATCCAACATTGCTTGCAAAAATTTAATCTGCCTCCATTGCAAGCATTGTTTGTTGGCGATTCTTCGGTGGACGCTCAAACGGCGCGCAATGTAGGCGTACCCGTTTGGCTCTTGCCCTATGGGTACAACATGGGGCAAACTGTGGAGGATGCATGTCCCGACCGAGTCATTGAAAGTTTTTTAGCATTGGTGCCTGCTAATATAAAAGCAAGTTAAGTATGGACGTGTGGTTAAATCTGCAGGTATCAAACCCGAATAAACACATACGGAGTCTTTATGGATCTGTCACGATTTCCCAGAAAAATTTACACACACGCGCTCACGCCCATTGAATTCATGCCAAATTTCACGCAGGCTTTGGCCGCAACATGCCCAGGAGGTGTTGGACCTTGTGTTTGGATCAAACGCGATGACATGCTCGGACTTTTTCCTGGGGGCAACAAAACACGCAAGCTCGAATTTTTGGTCGCTGATGCATTGGCGCAAGGCGCAGACACTCTCATCACTTGTGGTGCACCGCAATCTAATCACTGTCGCATCACATTGGCGGCCGCTGTGAAAGAAGGCATGAAGTGTCGTTTTGTGATTGAAGAGCGAATCGCTGGCACTTACAAAGAAAACGCCAGTGGCAACAACTTCATGTTTCATTTGATGGGCGTTGAAGACATCACGGTAGTACCTGCAGGCACAAATATGGGTGAGGCCATGAACAAGGCCGCGCAATCCGTGAAGCAAGCAGGGCGCAAGCCTTACATTATCCCTGGTGGTGGGTCCAATGCCATTGGTGGACTCGGTTATGTGGCATGCGTGCAAGAAATGCAACATCAATGGATGGGTATGGGCGTGTCTTTTGATGCGGTGGTGGTTGGTTCGGGTAGTTCGGGCACGCATGGTGGCATGGTGGCTGGATTTTTGGGTAACCACATTCAAATACCTCTCATTGGCATCGGTGTGAGCCGCGACCCTGCGGATCAAGAGCCCTTGGTCCTTAAAGAAGCGCAAGCCATCATGGATTTATTGGGTGTGTCTATCCAAGTGCCAGCGTCTGCAGTGACGAGTTTTGGCGGTTATTGGCAACCTAAGTATTCATTACCTAATAAGGGAATGATTGAAGCGGTGCAAATGTTGGCGCGCACCGAAGCCATTTTGCTAGACCCCGTTTACACTGGAAAAATCATGGCCGGACTGATAGGACTGGCCAGAAAGGGGCATTTCAAGCCCAATGCACAAGTTTTGTTCATGCATACGGGTGGATTACCCTCTTTGCATATGTATGAGGACGTGGTTTTAGGTAAAACCTCAGTCAGTCACTAAAAACACAACCCGCAAAACTTAGTTATTACCCTCATTTTTAGGGGTAACTGGCTATTTCAGTTGATTTATTCTTATATGATGGCGTTTTACATGTTTAAACTGGAGTTGTTATGAAAAAAATGAGTTTTTGGGTTGTTGCTCTTTTGGGCTTAGCTGCCACTGTTTCGTCTGTTCAGGCTCAAGACACGCTGGACAAAGTCAAAGCTTCTGGCACATTTGTCTTAGGTCATCGTGACGCGTCGAGTCCTTTTTCCTATTACGACGACAAACAGCAATCCATTGGCTACTCGGTTGATTTGTGTCTCAAAATTGTGGACGCTATCAAGAAAAACCTCAACATGCCCAACCTCAAGGTTCAATACCAGTTGGTCACATCTGCCAACCGCATTCCTTTGTTGGCCAACGGCACCGTTGATATTGAATGTGGTTCAACAACCAACAATGCCGATCGTCAAAAACAAGTGGCATACGCACCTACCACTTTTGTCACAGCCAATCGCATCGTTTACAAAAAAGGAACAGGCATTACAAAATTGGCTGATCTCAAAGGTAAGACCTTGGTCTCTACAGCAGGCACTACCAATATCAAACAAGTGACAGAACTTAATGCTGCGCAAAACTTGGGCATCAATATTGTTTCTGCCAACGGTCACTCAGAAGCTTTTCTGATGGTTGAAACAGGTCGTGCGGCAGCATTTGCCATGGACGATATTTTGTTAGCAAGTTTAGTTGCCAGCTCTAAAAATTCAGCCGAATTTGAAATTTCTTCTGAAGCGCTTTCTACTGAGCCCTATGGCATCATGATTCGAAAAGACGACGCCAAATTCAAAGCCTTGGTTGATAACGCAATCAAAGATTTAATGTCCAGTGGTGCCATCAATGCGATTTACAACCAATGGTTTTTAAAGCCTATTCCACCTAAAAACATCAATCTTAATATTCCCATGGCGTCCAACCTCAAAAAGGTCATCGCCAAGCCTACCGATTCACCCGATCCTAAAGTTTACGAATAACAATTAATCACGCTACAAAAAAAGAGGGGGGCTTTTAGTTCCCCTCTTTTATATTAAAAATATGAACTACAACTGGAATTGGAAAATTTTTTATGAATTGGAGCCGGGTGCGACGGGCACTTATCTTCACTATTTAATCGTTGGATTGGGTTGGACTGTTGTGACAGCTTTACTGGCTTGGACCTTGGCTTTGACGCTGGGTGTGTTGGTCGGCACTTTGCGCACAGCAGGATATAAATGGTTGGAGCGCATTTGTTTTTCTTATGTTGAATTGTTTCGCAACATACCGCTATTAGTGCAAATGTTTCTTTGGTATTTTGTTTTGCCTGAATTGTTGCCAACGCAATGGGGCAATGCCATCAAACAAATGCCACCGCCTTGGGCCTCGCTTGTTCCTGCAGTTTTGTGTTTGGGTTTATTCATGTCGGTGCGAGTCGCTGAGCAAGTGCGCTCGGGCATCCAAGCGCTACCCAAAGGTCAAAAGGTGGCCGGCCTCGCTATTGGGCTTACCGCGTGGCAAACCTATCGCTATGTGCAACTGCCCATGGTATTTCGAATGATATTGCCACCCCTTACCTCTGAATTTTTAAACACAATTAAAAATACTTCTCTGGCTTTGACCATCGGTTTGATGGAATTGACTGCGCGTGCGCGTGCGATGCAAGAATTCAGTTTTCAAGTGTTTGAAGCTTTTGCCGCAGCCACTGTTATTTATTTGTTGGTTAATATCACCGTTGTGATGGCTTCGCGCTGGTTAGAAAAACGCATCGCCGTACCAGGTTTTATTGGTTCCAAAGCGCAAGCAATACAGGCTGGGCATTGACATGGGAGCCTATGACTTTGATGTGATCGCCCGCTCCATGGGCTATTTGTTTCGCGAGGGATTAAGTTTCAGTGTGACGCTCACTGTATTGACTATGTGTGGTGGTATTGTGTTGGGGACGCTATTGGCTTTGATGCGTTTGTCTAAGTTCTCTTGGTTATCGGGTTTTGCGGCAACCTATGTTAATTTGATGCGCTCATTGCCCTTGGTATTAGTGATCTTTTGGTTTTTCTTTTTGGTCCCCTATATTGGTGCTTGGTTGGTTGATTCCAAAACACCGATTAAGGTCGGCGCATTTGCCAGTGCATTGATTACTTTCACCTTGTTTGAAGCTGCTTTTTATTGCGAAATCATGCGCGCAGGTATTCAATCGATTCCTGCGGGTCAGGTGTCAGCAGGTTATGCCATCGGGCTCAACTACCCACAAACCATGTCATACATTGTGTTGCCACAAGCATTTCGCAACATGTTGCCAATTTTGCTCACACAAACCATTATTTTGTTTCAAGACACATCGTTGGTGTACGTCATTTCGAGTACGGATTTTTTAGGTGCGGCTTCTAAGGTGGCCAACCGTGATAACCGATTACTTGAAATGTACACCTTTGCTGGCTTGGTTTATTTCATTATTTGTGCCAGTATGTCTTGGTATGTCAGAAAACTGCAAGCCAAAATTTCTATTATTCGTTAAATCATTTCTATTATGAACAATATAATTCAATTTCAAAACGTGAGCAAGTGGTATGGTGATTTTCAAGTCCTCTCCGATTGTTCAACGCAAGTGGCCAAAGGTGAAGTGGTGGTGGTGTGCGGCCCCTCGGGCTCTGGAAAATCCACACTGATTAAATGCGCCAATGGACTTGAGCCTTTTCAAAAGGGACACATTCACATTGATGGTATTTCAGTTGGTGCACCAGAAACACAATTGCCCAAATTGCGTGCACGCATAGGTATGGTTTTTCAGCACTTCGAATTGTTTCCACACTTAACTGGTACAGAAAATTTAACACTGGGCCAAATCAAAGTTTTAGGTCGAAGCGATGAAGAGGCCAATGCCAAAGCAGCGTCCTTATTGGCGCGCGTGGGTATGTCCGTGCATGCAAATAAATTTCCAGGACAACTCTCGGGTGGTCAACAACAACGTGTAGCGATTGCGAGAGCATTGGCGATGGATCCACTGGCAATGTTGTTTGACGAGCCTACTTCGGCGCTCGACCCAGAGATGGTGAGTGAAGTCTTAGACGTGATGGTGCAGCTGGCAAGCGAAGGCATGACCATGATGGTGGTGACTCACGAAATGGGCTTTGCTCGCAAAGTCTCCAATCGCGTGATTTTTATGGATCAAGGCAAGATTGTGGAAGATTGCACCAAGGATGATTTTTTTGGTACGCCAAGGTCGCATCGTGCAAAGGAGTTTTTATCCAAAATATTGGATCATTGATTGATACAAACCCCTATCCCTCTTTTCCCATCTGGATGTATTATTTTGTATTGATGAGGCTCGCCTCAAGAATCAATTATTGTTTGAACTAAAAGGAAGTACCCATGACCATTTCACGTCGCCATATCATTCAAAGCACCAGCACAGCAGCTTTTTTGGCCTGCATTGGCCAGCAAGCCTATGCACAAAGTGTTGAAAATTTGCGCGTCGTCACTGGGTTTCCACCCGGTGGCACTTCAGACACGATTTCACGACGTGTTGCTGAGCGTTTGCGCGTAGCGGGATATGCCAAAAACTCAGTGGTTGAAAATAAAACAGGCGCCGGTGGTCAGATTGCTATTCAATACATGAAAACCATGCCCACCGATGGTTCAGTGATTTTGCAAACGCCCATGAGTATGTTGGGTATCTATCCCCATATCTACAAAAAATTGCAATACGACCCTGCCAATGATGTTGTGCCTGCCTCATTGGGTGCTGTGTTTGATTTTGGTTTTGCAGTCGGGCCCGCTGTTCCTGCATCGGTCAAATCAATTCCAGAATTTTTAGATTGGTGTAAGGCTAATCCTAATCAAGCCAATTTTGGATCCCCTGGTGCAGGCTCATTACCCCATTTTCTGGGTGTACTTTTGGGCCGCTCTTCCAACATTGATATCAAGCACGTGGCATTTAGAGGGACACAACCCGCTATATTGGACTTGATCGGTGGACAAATACCTGCAGTTTCAGGCCCCGTCGGCGAATTCACTCAACACATTCCCAGCGGAAAATGCCGCGTACTAGGTACCTCAGGTGCTAAACGCAGTCGTTTTGCGCCCACGGTTGCCACATTCACCGAGCAAGGTCTCAAAGACATGTCTTTTAACGAATGGTTTGGTTTTTATTTGCCAGCTGGCGTTTCTGATGATGTCATCACTCGCGCCAACACGGCCTTGCGCAGTGCATTGGCCGCACCTGAAGTAATCGAAGGATTGGCCGCTATGGGATTGGAGTCTGCATCATCAACGCCTGCTGAGTTGGCAGCGATGCTCAAGAATGATACCAACCGCTGGGGACTTATTGTGAAAGCGATTGGATTTACAGCAGAAGGTTAATGTAGATAAGTCAGTGCAATGCCAAGTATTGCACTGACTGCGATCACATGAATGACGTGGGCTTTGTATTTAAATAAAGCAATGGTGCTCGCCAGTGCCAATATCAAACTAATCCAATCAAAGTGACCTGCCCAGCCCTGTGGCCACAGCACATGGTATCCAAAAAATAAAGCCAAATTAAAAACAACGCCAACAACTGCCGCAGTGGCGGTGAGTGGGGCTGTTAATTTAATTTGTTGATGCGTGCTCTCAATAAAAGGCCCGCCTGCCAAAATAAAAATAAACGACGGCAAAAAAGCAAACCAAGTGACGAAACATGCGGCAACAGCACCCGCCAAAAAATTGCATCAGGCCCAAAAAAAGCTTTTGCGTAGCCACCTACAAAAGCGACAAAGGCCACAACCATAATCAGTGGACCCGGTGTTGTTTCACCTAATGCCAAGCCATCCATCATTTGTGTGGCTGAGAGCCAAGAAAAATCATTAACGGCGCCTTGATACACATAGGGTAGTACAGCATAAGCACCACCAAAGGTGAGCAATGCAGCCTTGGTAAAAAACCAGCTCATTTGTGTCAGCGTGTGATCCCATCCCCAAGTGAAAAACAACCATATCATTGGAATCAGCCAAAGCAATAAACCAGCAGCACACACTTGAATCAATCGTGTGCATTTAAATAAAGCGTGTGCGGGTGTCGGTGTGTCGTCATCAATCCATGCGCTTTGCTTGTTAATCAAAGTGGATGCATGTCCAGTACTCGATTGAAAAAATTGGGGTGCATATCGACCCAAAAAATAACCCAAAATAGCCGCTGAAATCACTATGATTGGAAAAGCGATATTAAAAATAAAAATTGCTACAAAACTCAATCCTGCAATCAACCATAAAAGATTATTTTTGAGAGCGCGAGAACCAATGCGATGCGCGGCTTGAAAAACAATGGCAGTAACAGCGGGCTTGATACCATAAAAAATACCAGCGACCCAAGACACTTCACCCCAAGCCATATAAACCCAAGATAACGCAATCAAAAGAAACAAGGACGGCAACACAAACAAAACGCCTTCTAAAACACCGCCACGAGTTTTGTGCATCAACCAACCGATATAAGTGGCGAGTTGTTGCGCTTCAGGGCCAGGTAACACCATGCAGTAATTAAGTGCATGTAAAAATCTTTTTTCGGAAATCCATCTTTTGCGAACCACTAACTCTTCATGCATGATGGCAATTTGTCCTGCGGGCCCCCCAAAACTAATAAAACCTAATTTGAGCCAAAAGAGAAGGGCTTGGTAAAAACTCACCTTTGCAGGTGAATCAAGGGACGAATTTTGAGAGGTTGTCATGAGCCGATTATGGCCGAGTTTGGCTTTTCCATCCATCGGTCAATGTGTGTATAAAATCAATCACATCATCAATTTCTTGTTCATTCAATGTCGGTTGCTCGCTTTTCTTTTTTTGATAGGGCACTTCTTTGGTGTTGACATTGGCACGGTAAGCAACAGGTAAATCATCAAACTTGAACACCTTGCCCTTTGAATCTTTGGGATACCATTTTTCGGGATAGGTGTCGCGTTGCACATAAAAAGTTAATGCATCTTTTAAGGATTTAAATTTTCCGTTGTGAAAAAAAACTTGTCGCACACCCGGGTTTCTTAAAGTGGGCACTTTGAAAGCGCCACATAAATCTCTTCTCTCTTTTAAATCAGGTCTGGCACAAAGTCCTAAATCAAAATAAAGTGGATTTTTATTTTCAGCTATTTCTAAGTTGCTCGGAACGCCTAAGTTGTCATACGTGAAGTCGGCAAATAAGGGATGCCTGCCGTTTTTGTCTTTGTCTGAGGGGTGACACGAGGCGCAATTGCCTTTGTCCTCATCATTAAACAAGGCAAGCCCACGAGCTTCTGCAGGGTCGAGTTGAATTTCTCCTCGCAAGTAGGCATCGTATTTACTTGAAAAAGAGTTGACCAGTGGTGAATTTTTTTGAAATGTTTCAAATGCTTGCGTAAGTTTTAAAAACGATGCATCGATATCACTAAGTATTTTTACGCCGTATAGTTTTTTAAATGTATTGGTCCACTGAGATTTGGAAATTTTTTCAACCACACTGGCCTGATCGTGATTGGCTATTTCTTTCTCACCCAGTAGTGGCCCCATCGATTGTTCGGCGAGTGAGTTAGCGCGTCCATCCCAAAAAAATCCACCTGTTGGTGTTCCTTTTTCGTCCCAGTGGAAGGCCGTGTTGTAACTGAGATAGCCCAAGGGTTGCGATGCACGCAGTCCTTGGGCTTGAAGATCTTTGCCGCCTGGCTAAACGGCTAATGCGTTGGGCGCTGAGAATCCAGAAACGGGTGAATGACAGCTGGCGCATGAAACTTTTCCAGAGACCGAAAGTGATGGGTCATTGAATGCCAATTCGCCAATTGCAAACTCAGCTTTTTCCAATCCTTTTGTATTCATTTGGCATCCTGAGCTTGCAATCAGCAATGCAATAAAAACAAAAAATACACAACGATTGTGTGTGAGCATGGTCATAATCAGTTTGAAAGAATAATCAACAAGGAGACAAAGATGTCGGATTTTGAGACAGCGATGCGACGCATCATTACTTGCGATGACGCCAAGGGTCAATCAGTGGTTATTTTAGAAACAAATGAACTTGAAGGAGAATAACATGGCTAGAAAATTTGTTGATCTGTCTATTTTTTTAGAAAATGACGTATTAAGCGACCCGCCCGCATTTGCGCCCAAGATTGAATACTTCACGCACGAAAATACGTATGAGCAAATTGAACCTTTTTTTCCAGGTCTCAAAAAAGAAGATTTACCCGATGGAGAAGGATGGGCGGTAGAGATGATTCAACTCTCTACCCATAACGGTACACATTTAGATGCACCCTATCACTTTCATTCGACAATGGACAATGCATTGGGTAAAAAAAAACCAGCCATTGCGATTCATGATGTGCCACTGGATTGGTGTTTCCAACCTGCGGTTAAATTAGATTTTCGACACATGGCCGACGGTTATGTGGTCACAGCTAACGATGTTGAATCAGAACTCAAACGCATTGGTCACACACTTACACCTTTAGAAATTGTCGTTATTAATACACGCGCAGGTTCTAGATATGGCCATGCAGATTATGTTTCATCGGGTTGTGGCATGGGTTATGAGGCCACCATGTATTTGTTAGAGCGTGGTGTGAGGCTTACAGGAACCGACGCATGGAGTTGGGACGCGCCCTTTGTGCACACAGCAAAAAAATATGGTGAATCCAAAGATGCGTCTCTCATTTGGGAAGGTCACAAAGCAGGGCGTGATATCGGTTATTGCCATATCGAAAAATTACACAACCTGGAGGTGCTACCACCCAGTGGTTTTTACATCAGTTGTTTTCCACACAAAATTCGCGGGGCATCGGCTGGGTGGACTCGCGCTGTTGCCATTTTTGACGATGCATTAATGGCATCGCGTTAGCTCAACAAGAATTTTAAAACATATTTTATTCGCAATACACTTATAAAGGGAAAATATGAAAGACATCGTCATCGTCACGGGTGCAAGCCGCGGTATTGGTGCGGCCACTGCAAGAAAGCTAGGCGCCAAAGGCGCTTGTGTTGTGATCAATTACAACCATGCTGAAAAACAAGCACACGCAGTTTTGAATGATGTGATTCAAGCGGGCGGACAAGGCTTGTGCATTCAAGGCGATGTCGGCAACGAGAGTGATGTTTTGCGCATGTTTGAACAAACCCAAAAACATTTTGGTGCGCCAACAGGTTTGGTCAATAACGCAGGTATTGCAGGCTCGTCCAAACGGCGCATTGAAGATTTAGATTTTGACACCATGACAGACATCATGCGCATCAATGTCATCGGTACATTGTTGTGTTCACGCGAAGCAGTGTTGCGCATGTCGCAACGCAATGGTGGCAAAGGCGGTTCGATCGTCAATGTTTCATCATTGGGCGCACTCACGGGCTCACCTTTCACATTTGTCGACTATGGCGCGTCCAAAGGTGCGGTTGATACATTAACAACGGGCATGGCCACGGAGTTGGCTAAGTATGGGGTGCGAGTCAATGGCGTACGACCCGGAATGATTGATACCGAGATTCATGCCTCTGCAGGCATGGCCGATCGCGTAGAAAAACACGGTCCTCAGATGCCTATGGGTCGAGCAGGATTGGCTGATGAAGTAGCCGACGTGATTGTATTTTTGTTATCTAAAGAATCGTCGTATGTCACCGGAACGATGGTCGATGTATCAGGTGGTGCGCGCTAAAAAAATTTATTCTTTGACATTGGCTATTTGAATTAATTGAGTCCATCTTGCGTGATCTTCGCGCAACCAATTGCGATATTCGGGGCTCTGTCGCATTAGTAGGGTCTAGTCGAAAGAGGTCATCTTGCTGGCCTTGCGATTAAGCAGCAAGACTATAGAACTGGTTGGCTGCAGACAGGGTTGATCCTTTGGGGCACTTCATCTGCCCCTTGCGAATCATGTGCATGGTCTCCATCCCTGTGATGATGGTTCGAGCACTCCAAAATGACTTGAAGCCC
>SHXN01000065.1 GCA_009693305.1 Limnohabitans sp. | reverse complement strand
AAAAGGGCCGATTTCTAGCCTAGATAAACCTTTATGAAATCATGCGATAATTAAATGGTTGCCGGCAACCAGTAGTCGCAACATCAGCAATCTGCTGGGGCCTATTTTCCCCTTGTTCTATTTGTGGACAAAAAGCCCACCCCTGTTATTTCTTGGTCTCTCACTGGTTATTGCCCCAGGCATTAAAGTGGACCAATACCCGCGACTTCTCGGGTCGCTTCAACATGAACTTTGACGATTTAAAACTAGCTCCGGCCATTATGAAAGCAGTGCGAGAGCAAGGCTACGAAACTCCAACTCCTATACAGGCTCAAGCCATTCCCGCCGTACTCGAAGGCAAAGATTTATTAGCGGGGGCACAAACAGGCACAGGCAAAACCGCTGCATTTACGTTGCCACTGTTGCACAAACTATCGATGTCTCGAAGCGCCACCAATCGTTTTGGTGTGTTTGGTATTCGTGCGTTGGTCTTAACCCCTACGCGTGAGTTAGCCGCTCAAGTCGAAGAATCAGTTCGCACCTACGGCAAATATTTGCAATTAACGTCTGCTGTTATTTTTGGTGGTGTTGGCGCGTCTCCCCAAGTTGCAAAATTAAAAAAAGGTGTCGATATTTTGGTTGCCACGCCGGGTCGATTATTGGATTTGCAAGATCAAGGTTTTCTTGATCTATCCACTGTTCAAGTTTTAATTCTGGATGAAGCAGACCGAATGCTGGATATGGGTTTTATCCATGACGTCAAAAAAGTATTGGCCTTGGTTCCCAAAGAAAAACAAAGTTTGCTTTTTTCCGCTACGTTCAGTGATGAAATTCGTGATTTGGCCAGTGCCTTGTTACGCAACCCCAAAAGCATTCAAGTCACACCCAGCACCACCACCGTTCAACTCATCAAACAAGTCATTCATCCTGTAGGACGCACCAAGAAAAAAGTATTGCTGGCTCACATCATTCAAGATCGCAATTGGAGCCAAGTATTGGTTTTTACGCGCACCAAGTTTGGCGCAAACCATGTTGCAAATTTTTTAAACATGCAAGGCATCACCGCGATGGCTTTGCACGGCAACAAAAGTCAAACTGCACGCACGCAAGCGCTCGCTGGCTTTAAAAACGGAGATTTACGCGTCTTGGTTGCAACCGATATTGCCGCGCGTGGCATTGATATTGACGATCTGCCTCATGTTGTCAATTATGAGATCCCCAACGTCAGTGAAGACTATGTGCATCGCATAGGACGCACGGGTCGCGCAGGAGCGACGGGAGAAGCTGTCAGTTTAGTTTCTTTAGATGAAGAAGGCTTTATGAAAGACATTGAACGTTTTACAAAACAAAACATCGAAGTTCAAGAGGTGGATGGCTTTGGCGCCGAATCTCAAGAGCAAGCCGAACCCATCGCTATGGGTCGTCAAACGATTTGGGGTGGATTGGGCAAACCTCCAGGGCGTGACGTGATGGCTGCGGCTTCACGTGCAGCGCGTCAAGAGATGATGCAACGCCTGCGCGAACAGAAAATAACGAACGATGATGCGCCTGCAAGGTCGCCTAACCGTCCAGCAAATGTATCTTCAACAGAGCCGCCCATCAATCGCGATGATCGCCGTTCACGCAGACAACGTGTGGGGCCACGTCCTGTTCAAAACAACCCTGCGCCACGTGATCACGCGCCTTCACGCTATCCCGACGAACATTCACAACAACCAACGCAAGAAAAGCGCGAGCCCTTTGTTGCACGAGAACCCAGAGAGCATTCCGAAGATGATTTCCAACCGCGTGCCAACGCCCATTTAGGCACTCAAAGTGGTGTCAACGCGTTTGGTCACAAATCACAATCGGGTGGTGGTCGTGAACCCGACCCCACCATGACATCGGTTGATATGCTCGGCAGAAACAATCGCGGAGGCGGTGGTGGTGGCAGAAACAAAAACCGCAGAGCGGGTGGTTCTGCGCCCAGCAATATGGGTAAGCCACCCAAGCGCACAGGCGGTTACGGTCGTTGATTCAACCATTCAACGATTGCTTTAAAAATATCTTCAATGCTTTGATCAATTGATAGATTGAGGACATTTTCAGTGGGTTGTGGAATTTCTAGAATTACCAATTGACTGTCTAACAAATTGGCTTTCATGTAGTGCCCTTGTCGAGCCTTCATGCGCTCTTCAATCAATTGTTTGTTACCTTGCAAATGAATAAAAACAAGTTTGTCGTCGCCTAATCTCAAGCGATCGCGATAATTTTTTTTAAAAGCGGAGCAAGACAGCACCAAACTTTTATTTTTAAATCTGGATTCTTCAATGCGTTGAGCAATCGATGCAAGCCATCCTGCTCGATCATCGTCGTTCAAAGACGAGCCAGAAGCCATCTTGGCTACATTGGCTTGGCTGTGTAAGGTATCGCCTTCAATAAAAGCACAATGCAAATAATCAGCCAGCAAGGGCGCGAGTGTACTTTTGCCACAACCACTCACACCCATTACCACCAAACGAAGTGGCTCTTGCATGAATCAAGCGCACTCGGGCACAGGTGCGGGCAAGGGTTTTCCTTCGTAAAAAGCCTTTAAGTTTGCCAAAGCTAAATTGGCCATCGCGCAACGCGTCTCCATGGTGCCGCTTGCAATATGCGGTGTGAGTACAACATTTTGCAATGCACGCAATTCGCTGGGCACCTTGGGTTCGTCCACATAAACATCAAGACCTGCACCCGCAATCATTTTCTTTTGCAAGGCTTCAATCAATGCGGCTTGATCCACCACTGATCCACGCGCCACATTGATGAAATATCCTTTAGGACCAAGTGCTTCAAACACTTTTGCATTGATTAAATTTTTGGTGCCCTCGCCTCCTGGCGTAATAGCAACCAAAAAATCAACTTGGGCTGCTAATTCGGCAGGCGTTGCGTGAAAAGGATAAGGCAATTCTGATTTGGCACTGCGAGCCGTATAAGCGATGGACATATCAAAGGCCAATGCTCTTTTGGCGATGGCTTGACCGATACGTCCCAAACCCACGATACCCAAACGCGCACCCGTGAGTTTTTTGGCGAGTGGAAATGGGCCTTCAACCCAATCATTGTTGCGAACAAAACGATCAGCTTGTGGAATGCGTCGGGCAACGGACATCATCAATCCAATCGCCAAATCAGCCACATCGTCGTTGAGTACACCAGGCGTGTGCGTGACCACAATGCCGCGCGCCTTGGCCGTAGCAACGTCGATACCGTCATAGCCCACGCCGAATATAGAAATGATTTTGAGCGAGGGCAAAAGCGACATCAGATTTTTATCAACCTTGGAGTCACCACCGCCGACAATGGCGCTGATTCGTCCCAATGCCGATGGATCGGTGATGTGATCGCGATCATGCACTACTGCGAACTCTTGCAAATCGGACATAAAAAAGGGTGGCAAATTGCTCACGCGAAGGACTTGTGGTGTTTCTGTTGTATCCAGTGTCATAAGGTCTCCTAGGGGCATCCCCACTTGCAAATTCTGAGCATCATACGATAGCATAGTCCGTTTGATCAAACCCAATGAAGTAAATACAACATGACACAGAAACCCAAAAAAAACCCCGAAGAACTCCGTAGTCAACAATGGTTTGGTCGACAAGACCGAGATGGATTTGCATACCGCAGTTGGGTCAAAGGCAAAGGCGTGCCTCATGATCAATTCGATGGCAGACCCGTCATTGGCATTTGCAACACGTTTAGCGAACTCACGCCTTGCAATTCACACTTCAGGACCTTGGCAGAGCAGGTCAAAATCGGTGTCTATGAAGCGGGCGGTTTTCCGCTTGAGTTTCCTGTGATGTCATTGGGTGAAACATTGTTGCGACCCACTGCAATGCTTTATCGCAACTTAGCAAGTATGGATGTGGAAGAAAGCATTCGTGGCAACCCCATCGATGGTGTTGTATTGCTCATGGGATGCGACAAAACCACGCCCTCGCTCATCATGGGTGCGGCCAGTGCCGATTTACCCACCATCGGTGTAAGCGGCGGCCCTATGCTCAACGGCAAATGGCGCGGTCAAGAATTAGGCTCAGGCACTGGTGTGTGGAGCATGAGTGAACAAGTACGCGCAGGCACACTCAAATTACAAGATTTTTTTGAAGCTGAAAGCTGCATGCATCGCAGTCATGGTCATTGCATGACCATGGGCACGGCCTCCACCATGGCCAGTATGGTTGAAGCATTGGGTGTTGGCTTACCTGGCAACGCAGCGTATCCTGCAGTAGACGGCAGACGCAATGTATTGGCTCGCATGGCGGGTCGACGCATCGTTGACATGGTGCACCACGATCAAAAACTCTCCGACATTCTTACCATCAAAGCATTTGAAAATGCAATCAAAACATTGGCCGCCATTGGTGGTTCAACCAATGCGGTGATTCACTTGATTGCGATGGCGGGACGATTGAGCATTCAACTCAAGCTCGAAGATTTTGATCGCTTAGCAAGTTATTTGCCTTGCTTGGTCAACTTACAACCCTCAGGTGAACATTTGATGGAAGATTTTTGTTATGCCGGTGGACTGCCTGCCGTGATGAAAGAAATTGAACACCTCTTGCACACCGACATCGTGACTGCCAGCGGTCAAACCGTTAAAGAAAATTTAGCCGATGCTAAAAATTATGATCCGCGTGTCATCAAATCTTTCAAGCAACCGTTCAAAGACAAAGCAGGTATTGCAGTGTTGCGAGGCAATTTAGCCCCTCGTGGTGCGGTGATCAAACCCAGTGCGGCGACACCCTCATTGATGGTTCACAAAGGACGCGCTGTTGTGTTTGAAAACATCGAAGATTTTCACACCCGCATCGACGATGAAAATTTAGATGTTGATGAAAATTGCATTTTGGTTTTAAAAAATTGCGGCCCCAAAGGCTATCCTGGCATGGCCGAAGTGGGCAACATGCCTTTGCCTCCCAAAGTTTTGCGCAAAGGCATTACCGACATGGTGCGCATCAGCGATGCGCGCATGAGTGGTACGGCTTATGGCACTGTGGTTTTGCATACGGCACCTGAGGCTGCTGCTGGCGGCCCGTTGGCAGTTGTTCAAAATGGCGACATCATCGAACTCAATGTGCCGGAGCGCAAATTGCATTTGCACATCAGCGATGAAGAATTGGCCAAGCGTTTAATCCATTGGAAAGCACCAGAGCCCAAACTCACATCTGGATATTGGAAGCTTTACACCGATCACGTGTTGCAAGCCGATGAAGGCGTTGATTTGGATTTTCTAAAAGGCAAACGCGGTGCGTTTGTGCCTCGCGACAATCACTGATTCAAACCTTTTAATGCCGTCGATTGCAAGCCAGCGGCTTGACAATCGGCGATGTATTGTCTGATCACATCTTTGAAATCGGTGTCGGGCACCAAGCCCAAAGCCTTGGCACGGTCTCCTGTTGCGCCGCGTGGCCAGTTGTCAACAATACCTGCAATGCGCGCATCTTTTTTAAATTGAACAAGTGCTCTCACCTTGGGTCCTGCAACGTCCTCCAAAGCTTGCAACATTTGTGCGACCGTCACATTAAGCGCTGGCAAATTAAGCGCACTGCGTCCGACATATTCGTCGCGCGATGCTTCAAACACTCGGATTAGACCCTCCACTGTTTTACTAGGGGACGCAATGGGATGCGCCACCGTGTCATCGACTGGACAAATAGAAACTTCACCCGCTAAAGGTTCACGAATGATGCCACTAAAAAATGATGAGGCCGCACCATTGGGTTTGCCAGGACGCACTGTGACTGTCATCAAACGTGCACTGCGACCATCGATAAAACCTTTGCGTGTGTAATCTGCAATCAAATGCTCGCACATTAATTTTTGTGCGCCATACGATGTTTGAGGAGCAGGCAATGTCGTGTCTGTGACGATGTTTGGAAATGCATGCGCAGGGTCGGGGCCAAACACAGCCACAGAGCTTGAAAAAAACAAACGAGTAACATTTCCTGCACTGCGCAATGCTTCAAGCAATGCGCGTGTGCTTTCTAAATTGGATCGCATGCCTAAATCAAAATCAGCTTCGCATTCACCCGATACGGCAGAAGCCAAATGAAACACGCCATCCCATTTTATTTTTGCAAAATCTGCACATTGATTAAGCAAGGGTCCTGTCATCACAGTCACTTTTTTGTTGTTAGCCAGATCGGATTGCGCAGGAAATTGATCGGCCAATACGATGCTGTAAACGGGTTTACCATTGAGTTGTCCTTTGGCGAGTATGGTGCGCGCCAAACGCGTACCAATAAAGCCTGCGCCACCAGTGATGAGTAATTTCATGAATACACCTTTTCAAATTGAGGGATTGACAGGCGCTGACTTTAGCTCAATTAGCGGGTAAGCCCTGATAGACGTTACCCTAATAAGTGGCTAATTTATACGTTGCCTTGCAATTGAAGCAAGGTCATTGACTCACGTCAATTTTTTTTGAAATCGCAAATTGCGATGACAGATCCAGAAAGGTGTATCCATGGCATCGGTCACGATTGGGGCAGTTCACAAATATTTTGGACAAACCCATATCATCAAAGGCGTCAGTGCCGACATTGATGACAGCGAGTTTTGTGTATTGGTCGGACCCTCGGGTTGCGGCAAATCCACGTTGTTGCGCATGATTGCCGGACTCGAAGAAATTTCAGGCGGTGAAATTTCAATTGGTACCAAGGTTGTCAACAACATGCCACCCAAAGAGCGCGACATCGCCATGGTGTTTCAAAACTATGCTTTGTATCCGCACATGACGGTGCGCGACAACATGGCGTTTTCTTTGATGCTGGCCAAAATGGACAAAGCGACCATTGAAAAACAAGTCGGCAAAGCCGCAGATATTTTGGGCTTGGGCGTGTTGCTTGATCGCTATCCACGTCAACTCTCGGGCGGCCAACGTCAACGCGTTGCCATGGGGCGCGCGATTGTGCGAGATCCACAAGTATTTTTGTTTGATGAACCCCTTTCCAACTTGGATGCCAAATTGCGCGTTGCCATGCGTACAGAAATCAAAGAGTTGCATCAGCGTCTAAAAACAACATCAATTTATGTGACCCATGATCAAATTGAAGCTATGACCATGGCCGACAAAATTGTGGTGATGCGAGACGGTGTGGTTGAACAAATCGGTACGCCTTTGCAACTGTATGATTTTCCTGCCAATCAATTTGTTGCAGGCTTCATTGGTTCGCCTTCGATGAATTTTTTACCTGGCGTTGTTCGCAATGATCAAGTTCAACTCGAAGGTGGTGCCACTCTACCCATGCCCACACAAGCACGTGCCAACGAAGGACAAGCGGTTGTGTATGGTACGCGCCCCGAACACATTGATTTAACCAGTGGCAATGATGGCGTCAACACCGACGTGATCGTGGTCGAACCCACAGGTGCAGACACACAAGTATTTACAAAAATTGCAGGCATTGAAGTCACCAGCGTTTTCCGTGAACGACACGACTTCAAACCAGGCACCACCATTCGACTCAAGCCCGACGCAACGCGCGCCCACTTGTTCGATGCACAAAGCGGACAACGATTGGCTGCTTGATTTTTTTAACCACTAAAAAAATTTAATTTTTTCAACAGGAGACTCGCATGACAGATTTCACAAGACGTAAATTTTTGGAAGGCTCATCTGTTGCAGCAACAACAATTGCAGCAACGCCCATGATTTGGACCACCGAGGCGCAAGCGCAATGGAACAATGCCCCCGAAAAAGGCGCCAAACTGCGCGTTCTTCGTTGGAGTCGATTTGTGCAAGGTGACATTGATAGCTATATGGCCAACGTCAAAAAATTCATCGAAAAAACCGGCATTGAAGTGCGCGTTGACAACGAAGGATGGGAAGATGTTCGCCCCAAAGCTGCCGTTGCAGCCAACACAGGCGCAGGTCCTGACATTATTTTATCCACCAACGATGATGCCAATTTATATCCGGAAAAATTGCTAGATGTCACCGATTTGTGTGAATATTTAGGTAAAAAATATGGCGGATGGTACGACTCTTGTCTGCCCTATCTCAAACCGAACGGCAAAAATTGGATTGGCGTACCTTTAGGTGCATCGGGTGCGCTCATGGTTTATCGTGAGAGCCACATAAAAGCCGCAGGCTTTAATACTTTCCCGAAAGACACCGATGGATTTCTAAGACTGTTTAAAGCTCTTAAAGACAAAGGCACACCTGGTGGAATGGCCCTAGGTAATGCAACCGGTGACAGTGGATGGACACATTGGTTAATCTGGGCTTTTGGTGCATCCATTGTGGACAAAAATAATAAGGTGATCATTGATAGTTCAGAAACTATCAAAGCGTTGGAATATGCTAGAGAGTTATATTCCACATTCATTCCTGGCACGTTGTCATGGCTAGACCCCAACAATAACAAAGCGTTTTTGGATGGACAAATCAGTCTCACCAACAATGGCATATCCATTTACTATGCAGCCAAAAATTCCACCGATCCAAAAATCAAAGAGTTAGCCTCTGATATCAATCATTCGGTGTTTCCCGTGGGCCCAGTGGGTGTTTCAACCGAATACCATTTGTTCTTCAATCAAATGATCATGAAGTACACCAAATATCCCAAGGCCGCCAAAGAATTCATCCGTTTCATGATGGAAGAAGAACAATTTAACTCTTGGTTACAAGGTGGAGGTGGCTATGTCTCGCATCCACTTCGTGCTTACGAGAAAAATCCAATTTGGACTGTGGACCCCAAGCACTTACCTTATCGCGACTCGGTCAAAAACCTGCGTCCTGCAGGTTTCGCTGGCAAGTTGGGTTATGCATCTGCTGGCGCATTAGCAGACTTCATTGTTTGCAACATGGTGGCAGAAGCCGCTTCGGGCTCTAAAACGCCCAAGGAAGCGGCAGAGCGCGCACAAAAACGCGCGGAGCGTTACTACAAGGTCTAGGCTAGCTCATTGTTGATTCACACCCCCGCAAACTGCGGGTGTTGTGAAAAATTTTTTTAGACAGATTTGCCTTCGATGTTTCAAAAACTACAAAACAGCCGCAATGCTTTGGGCTTGCTATTCATGTTGCCCGCAGCAGTACTGTTGCTATTGTTTTTAACCTATCCCCTAGGGCTTGGCATTTGGCTTGGCTTCACAGATACCAAAGTGGGTCGAGAAGGTGTCTGGATTGGTTTAGAAAATTACCAATTTTTATTAGACGATGCAGTCACCCGATTGGCATTATTCAACACTCTTTTTTACACCTTTATCGCTAGCGTTTTTAAGTTTTTTTTAGGTCTGTGGTTGGCCATCTTGCTTAACGAGCGCATACCTTTCAAAACTTTTTTTAGATCCGTTATCTTGTTGCCCTATATCGTTCCCACCGCTTTATCTGCAATTGCATTTTGGTGGATTTACGATTCTCAGTTTTCCATCATCAGTTGGGTGTTGGTCAAAATGGGTTTAATCGATACCTACATTGATTTTTTGGGTGAACCATGGAATGCTCGCCTGTCGGTGATTGCAGCCAACATCTGGCGCGGGGTGCCTTTTGTTGCTATCACTTTGCTCGCTGGTTTACAAACCATTTCTCCATCCTTATATGAAGCCGCTGCCATCGATGGGGCGAGCAATTGGCAACGTTTTCGTCACATCACATTGCCCTTGCTAACACCCATCATTGCCGTGGTGATGACTTTTTCTGTTTTATTTACTTTCACCGATTTTCAATTGATTTACGTGATCACGCGGGGTGGCCCACTCAACGCCACGCACTTGATGGCAACACTTTCGTTTCAGCGCGCCATCTCGGGCGGAGCGTTGGGTGAAGGCGCCGCCATCGCCATCGCAATGGTTCCATTTTTGTTAGCGGCTATTTTGTTTAGTTACTTCGGCCTTCAACGCCGCGCATGGCAACAAGGGGGGCACGATCAATGAGCGATAAAACCAACAGCATGACCAATGCAGACGATGGCACTCAAGGCATGGGTTACTTGGACACCGTCAAAGACAAAGCTCTGACCATTTATCTGCCGTTGGCCATTTTTGTTTTTGTACTCCTTTTTCCTTTTTATTGGATAGTCATCACATCGTTTAAACCCAATGCGGAATTGTTATCGCGCGATGGCAATCCTTTTTGGATTATCAAACCAACCTTGGCTCATTTTGAAAAATTATTGTTTAACACTGCATATCCCGAGTGGTTGTGGAACACAGTTTTTATTTCGGTGATTGCTACCTTTGTTTCATTGCTGTGCTCGGTATTTGCTGCTTACGCCATTGAACGATTGCGGTTCAAAGGTTCGCGTCAAGTGGGATTGTCAATTTTTTTAGCATACTTGATTCCACCTTCTATTTTGTTTATTCCATTGGCCACCATAGTTTTTCAACTAGGCCTATTTGATACACGTTGGGCATTGATACTCACGTACCCCACTTTTTTAATTCCTTTTTGCACATGGTTACTGATGGGTTATTTTCGATCAATACCCTATGAGTTAGAAGAATGTGCATTAATTGATGGCGCAACACGCTTTGAAATTCTTTGGAAAATCATTTTGCCTTTATCGGTTCCTGGACTCATCTCTGCTGGCATTTTTGCATTCACGCTTTCGTGGAATGAATTCATCTATGCTCTAACCTTTGTTTCTTCCTCAGAAGTCAAAACCGTGCCAGTGGGGGTGGTTACCGAATTGGTTGAGGGTGACGTTTACCACTGGGGTTCTTTGATGGCAGGCGCGTTATTTGGTTCTTTGCCGGTTGCAGTGCTTTATTCATTCTTTGTCGAACACTATGTGTCTGGTATGACGGGTGCAGTGAAAGAATAAACATCACTTTACAATCCAATCCATGAGAAGTACACATTGGATTGGCGTTGATTGGGGCACAAGCTCCTTACGTGTCGCACTGTTTGACAATCAAACGGTGATTCAAGAACGATCCAACGACCAAGGCATCATGCGTGTGCCTGCAGGTGGATTTAAACAAATACTCGTCCATCTTTATGCTGACTGGATGCAAGACGCGACACGCGTACTCATCATCGGAATGGCAGGAAGCGCGCAAGGCTGGGCCATTGCTCCCTACTGCCCCTGTCCTGCTAATGCCCAAGATATTGAACAACACTTGCTGTGGATCGAAGCACAAAAAATTGCCCTCGTGCCGGGCTTGGTTTGCGAACATGCTCACGCACCTGATGTGATGCGCGGTGAAGAAGTGCAAATTTTTGGAGCCTCGCAACTGCTTCAATTGCAAGATGCCGTGCTTGTGTTACCTGGTACGCACAGCAAATGGGTGCGCGTTGACAAGGGTCGCATCATGCATTTTCAAACCTTTATGACGGGTGAAGTATTTGCCGCACTGCGCTCGCACACGATTTTGTCAAGAACACTGCCCGCTACGGACAGCAACAGTATTTGGAATGACACAGCATTTGATCAAGGCGTGGCGCTGAGTTTGCAACAACACAGTTTGCTGCATACCGCTTTCTCAACACGCACGCTTTCCTTGCTCAAAAGAAACGACGACGCCTTTTTTCTCAGCTATTTGTCTGGCCTTGTGATTGGCGAAGAAATTCGCGCTCAACACTTAACATCAGGTCAGTCATTGGTTGTGATTGCTTCTGATCAATTACAAACTCGCTATCAACGCGCACTTCAACAACTCGATTGCACCGTCACATGCATTGGAAACCAAGCGACTTGGGCAGGCCTTTCATCTGTTGCACAATCCATATCATGACAAACCCACTACACTCCCTTTTCGTTCAAACCTGTCAAGACTTGCCTTTGGTAGCCGTCTTGCGCGGCATCACACCCGCTGAGATTACCGCTGTGGGGCAATCCCTGTATGACGCGCATTGGCGCATCTTTGAAGTGCCTTTGAATTCACCCGATCCCTATAACAGCATTCATCAAATGCAAAAAAATCTACCCGATGCTTTGATCGATGCAGGCACGGTGCTCACCACGCAACAAGTCAAAGACGTGCATCAAGCGGGCGGGGGTCTCATCGTGAGCCCTCATTTCAATGCCGATGTGGTTCGATTAGCAAAATCAATGGGAATGATTTGCATTCCTGGTGTTGCAACACCGAGTGAAGCTTTTGCAGCCTTAGGGATTCTCTGCAAAAGTCTCATCGTAAGTCATCCACAGGCGTGACTCAAACGTTATAGGTTGATGAAACAAACCACCTTTGCCAGCACCGGATTTGAATTAGTCACCAAGCGTACGCGTAAGCGTGAGTTCTTGGAGGAGATGAAC
>SHXN01000064.1 GCA_009693305.1 Limnohabitans sp. | reverse complement strand
CATCTCCTCCAAAAACTCACGCTTACGCGTACGCTTGGTGACCAATTCAAATCCGGTGCTGGCAAAGGTGGTTTGTTTCATCTACCTATAACGCTTGTGTCACGCCTTTGGATGACTTACGATGAGACTTTTGCAGAGAATCCTTAGATGTTGAAATTGAATCACAGCGACTGATTCGCTTTGCGTTGTTGCGTCGAAATGAGTGTACTCGACACGTCAAATGGCATCATAAGTGCAAAAGCCTCACCGTATCGGCGCCACTCGCTTTTATTAAGTTGAATATCGATGGCGTTATTTTTGTGATTGACAAACCATTGCTGATTTAATTTTTTGAGTTCGTCTATTTGCAAGGTCGCGCCTGTGATTCGCATCTCTTTTGCACTCCATGACACGTCGTCAACCATTGTGTAGGTTAATCGGGCATTTAAAAACTGAATGAGTTGCGCAAACGGCACTTGTCGATCGATGCTCCATTGATTTCACGCTTGCACGCGTCGCAGTTACTCTGCTAAGTTGCCATGATGCAACTCCAAATCACAGCGAAGACGCTCTTGTTTTTGGATGGATTCTTTTTTATTTTCTATTATGAAACTGAATGCTTGATTTAAATGTTGCACGTATTGGCCCATGCCCCATGCACACACAGCACCACATACAAATCCAAAAAAAATAAATGCAACATGGGTTTGTAGCAATTGTTGTTGCAATCTCTTTGGCCAAGGTATCAAATTGAATGAATAGCCGATATTGTTCATGTATTCAATGCTCCTATGGCCAAACTCAAGGCCATGGCTTGATCGCCTGAGCAACTCCAATTCATGGGCGAGCCCTTGATGCCGTAAAGATCGCATGCTACGGTTTGATGAATGGGCTCGCACAACACCAACTCAAGGCTCGCCATTTGGCATCATATTTGACGCTCCTAAATTTGATTTTTAGTCCCCATCATCACGTGCGCGATCTCTGTTGCAATGAATTTTTGTTTTCCTTGGAACTCATCCCTCACCAGATTGCATTGATGGTCCCAATACATATCGTCTGCCAAAATAGACCTGTCTTGCGTGCTCAATCCTGGGCTGAGTTGAATTTGCCGATAGTGCAACGAACTGTCGTCTATTCCGATTACAACCCTTTTGCCCAGAGCACCGCTGTGTTGCCTTGCTTTTTTGAGCAAACTGGGGGGTCCTTCGGATTTATCGAATGCTTGTTTCCAATGCGTGCAAAATTGAACGGCCTGATGAGCCATTGCGCTGAGCTCCACCAAATGAAAGTCATGTTTGGCCACCACAAGGCCCAATCCCCGACGCGTTCGACAAGTAGCCATGGGCCATCGGAGTTTCATAAGATTCCTTTCGTTTTTGAACCCGCTCGAGCTTAAAATACACAATTGCCGTCCCATTGAAGTTTCACCCCATTCTTTTTTTACAATTCACTCACACACCCTTTGCATGATTTGTGATCTCATGCCACTTATATGCCCTCATCTAAAGAAACCGATAACGAGCCTGCCGTTCAAAAATCGCAGCCCACCCAGGCGCTAGGCAGCCTGCTCTCCAGCTTCTTTCTCTGGTCAAGCGGACTCGTCATTGCGGCTGGTATTTGTGTTTTGTTGTTGTTCGGCATTGCTTTGGCGATGGCTTATCCGCAATTGCCCGACGTCACCGATTTATTAGACTATCGACCCAAACTTTCGATGCGTGTTTATTCGGTTGAAGGTCAAGTCATTGGTGAATTTGGTGAGGAGCGTCGCAAGCTCACACCCTTCAAAGATGTCCCTCAAGTAATGAAAGACGCAGTCCTTGCCATTGAAGACGCGCGGTTTTATCAACACGGCGGCGTCGATTACATCGGTTTGGCCCGCGCGAGTTTGGCCAATTTAGGAAGATCCAAAAGTCAAGGCGCTTCCACCATCACCATGCAAGTGGCGCGCAATGTGTATTTATCCACTGAAAAAACTTTTACACGCAAAATTTACGAAATCTTACTCACCTTTAAGCTTGAGCACATGTTGAGCAAAGATCAAATTTTTGAAATCTATCTCAATCAAATTTTTCTTGGACATCGCGCTTATGGATTTGCCACGGCATCAGAAGCCTATTTTGGCAAGCCTCTTCAAAAAATAAGCATTGCAGAAGCGGCCATGCTCGCAGGTTTGCCCAAAGCACCATCGGCCTACAACCCCATCAACAACCCCAAGCGCGCACGGTCAAGACAACTTTATATTGTTGAACGCATGCTCGACAACGGCTATATAACCAAAGAACAAGCAGAGGCCGCAAAAAAAGAAGAATTAAAAATCAAAAGCAGTTCCATCACCAATCAAACCCACGCAGAATACGCGGCCGAGATGGCGCGTCAATTGATGTTTGCGCAATATGGTCCTGACATTTATACGCGGGGTCTCAATGTTTACACCACCATCAAAGCCGCCGATCAAGAAGTGGCGTATAAATCCTTGCGTCGTGGCATCATGGATTTTGAATTGCGTCAGGTATATCGTGGCCCCGAAAAATTCATCACGCTCCCAACGGACCCTCGTGAACTCGAAGACGCCATCGATGACGCATTGATTGAACAAGGCGACAAAGGCGATTTATTGACCGCTGTTGTTTTAGAAGCCACACCCAACAAAGTTCGTGTGGTCAGACAAAACAGCGAAACGATTGAAATCACGGGCGACGGCCTCAAACCTGTTCAATCAGGTCTTGCAGAAAAGGCGCCACCCAACATCAAACTTCGCCCTGGCGCACTCATTCGCATTGTTAAAACTTCAAAAGCCGCATGGGAAATCTCCCAACTACCTGAAGTTGAAGGTGCTTTTATTGCCATTGATCCGCGCGATGGCGCGATACGTTCGCTGGTTGGCGGTTTTGATTTTGAAAAAAATAAATTCAATCATGTCACACAAGCATGGCGTCAACCTGGATCGAGTTTCAAACCGTTTATTTATTCGGCCGCACTAGAAAAAGGTTTTACAGCCGCAACCGTTGTCAATGACGCACCTTTGTTTTTTGATTCAAGCTTTACTGGTTCTCAAGCTTGGGAGCCCAAAAACTATGACGGCAAATTTGAAGGCCTTATGAGTTTGCGAACTGCATTGGCCAAATCCAAAAATATGGTTTCTATTCGAATTTTGCAAGCGGTTGGGGCGCAACAAGCTCAAAGTTGGATTGCACGATTCGGTTTTGATGCAGAAAAACATCCGCCCTATCTCACCATGGCATTGGGTGCAGGCTCTGTCACGCCTTTGCAAGTAGCCATTGGTTATTCTGTTTTTGCAAACGGTGGTTATCGTGTCAACCCGTATTTAATCAGCAAAGTAGTCGACCCCATGGGCAAGGTGTTGTCGCAATACACACCCATTGAACAAGAAGAATCGGCGCGGGCCATTGAACCTCGCAATGCGTTTGTCATGAGCACCTTATTGCAAGAGGTCACACGTTCAGGCACGGCCTCAAAAGCACAAGCCACACTCAAACGACCCGACTTGTATGGAAAAACTGGCACCACCAATGACTCGATGGACGCTTGGTTTGCGGGCTATAACCCCACCCTCACAGCAGTCACTTGGATTGGTTACGACACGCCACATAAACTGGGTGAGCGTGAAACAGGTGGCGGTTTAAGTTTGCCCGTTTGGATTAGTTATATGCAATACGCACTCAAAAATACGCCTGTCACAGAAGTGGCGCCCACCGCAGGCGTCGCTCACGAAGGTGGCGATTGGTTTTTTAACGAGTTCACCAAAGCAACGGGTATTTCAACACTGGGAGTCGAAGGGAAAACCAATAATGCTGAACTTCCCGCCACCGACGAGAAAAAGAAAATCATTGATTTGTTTAAAAACTAAATACCAAGTCTTGGCCTGTTTGGGCCTTGGCGTCTTTGCTCAGTTGATGCCAAAATTCGCCTTGCCCCTTGGTATCCATCCATTGACCCTCTGACCATCGGTAGTGATAACCGCCGCTTTTGGCCGCCAGCCAAACTTCGTGCAAAGGCTTTTGAAGATTGACAATTATTTGGCTTTGATTGGAGAAGGTAAGCGTAATCATGCCGCCCACACGTTGATTATCTATGTCGGCATCACTCTCATCGTTGATGCGATCGCAATTATTTTCGATGCTTTGTAAAAGCAATTCGGACTTGTCTAAAAATTCGAGATCGGTCATGTTTTCATTCGTGAAGTGGTTTTATCAATGTACCCCATGACCCACGGCCATTGAGTACAATTCAAAGATGGTTTATAGAATTTTATTCAGATTGCTTGTCCCGAGCTTTGCTACGGTCTTCTTGCTGCTTGGTTGCGGCATGAAAGGCCCACTGTACATTCCCACCGAGCCCGAGGCCAAGGACCGCGCCACATTGCCCCAAATTTTGACACCCACACTGCCAACCCACAAAAATCCATGACGACTCATACGCTTCCTGGCGCGCCCTTTGTGGCGTACAAGCATAACGAGCTTTACATCGAAGGTGTCAGCTTGTCTTCATTGGCTCAACAACACGGTACGCCATTGTTTGTGTATTCCAAAGCGTCCATGTTGGATGCATTGGGTGCGTATCAACGCGGATTCAAGGGGCGACGCGCGCATATTCATTACGCCATGAAAGCTAATTCATCATTGGGCGTGTTGCAAGTTTTTGCAAAAGCGGGTTGCGGTTTTGATATTGTCTCGGGCGGGGAATTGGCTCGGGTGCTGGCCGCAGGCGGACATGGATCAAAAGTTATTTTTTCGGGCGTTGGCAAAACCCGCGTGGAAATGAAATACGCCTTGCAACAAGGCATCTTGTGTTTCAACGTCGAGTCTGAAGCAGAAATAGATATGCTCAATGAAGTCGCTTCTTCATTAGGCCAACGCGCACCGATCAGTGTTCGTGTCAATCCCAACGTCGACGCAAAAACGCATCCTTATATTTCTACAGGACTCAAAGACAACAAATTTGGTATTGCACATGAGCATGCACTTGCCGTTTATCAACACGCCGCGTCACTTTCATCGCTTAAAGTTGTGGGTATTGACTGCCATATCGGCTCACAAATTACCAGCATCGATCCTTATCTCGATTCAGTCGATCGTGTTCTTGATTTAGTTGAGTCCATTGAAAAAGCGGGTATCCCGATTCATCATTTGGATTTTGGTGGTGGACTGGGCATCAAATACAACGGCGACACACCACCTGCCGCAGACAAATTGTGGAGCCAATTGTTTGAACGACTCGACGCTCGCGGTTATGGTCAACGCGATATTCGCATTGAACCCGGTCGATCACTCGTTGGCAATGCAGGTGTATGCATCACCGAAGTGCTTTATCTCAAACCGAGCGACAACAAAAATTTTTGCATCGTTGATGCGGCTATGAATGATTTGCCCAGACCCGCGATGTATCAAGCCTTTCATCAAATCATTCCACTGCAACAAAAGCAATCCTCTTCAACAATCACTTATGACGTCGTAGGTCCTATTTGTGAAAGTGGCGATTGGCTCGGTCGCGACCGCAATCTTGCGGTCCAAGCGGGCGAGCGTTTGGCTGTTTTGTCTGCGGGCGCGTATTGCATGGCAATGTCGAGCAACTACAACACGCGCGCACGTGCTGCAGAGATATTGATTGACGGCGATCAAGCACACGTCATTCGTTCACGCGAAACCATTCAAGACCAAATTCAATCCGAGCATTTGATTTAATGTGATTTTTTTTTGAAATATCGATGTACCCGCCATAAAAGTAAAGCACTGATTATTGCGGCATAAAGCGCCACCTCTGCAAAATTATTTTTGCCCGCGCGCATCCACAAAAAATGCAACAATGCCAAACCAGCAATCACATAAATGCTTTGATGAAGGCGGCGCCAACGCTTAGCGCCTAACCATTGAATTGCACGATTAAATGAAGTGAAAGCCAACAAACTCATCAACACGATGGCTGAAAATCCCATCCAAATAAAAGATCGCTTGACAATATCTTTGGCGATATCTTCGATTTCAAAACCCATGTCAAGCCATGCATAACTGAAAAAATGCAGTAGCGCATAAACAAAAATAGTCAATCCCAGTTGTCGACGCCATTGGGCCAACGCAGACCAACCCGTCATCACACGCAATGGCGTAACCGCCAAGACCACGCATAAAAAACGCAAAGTCCAAATGCCCGTTTGTCGAATCAACGCCTCGGCTGGATTAGCACCTAATAAATCATACGTTGCAGCCCAAAACAACCAAGCCACTGGCAGGGCACAAACTGCCCCGATCATGATTGAAATTTGAATGCGCGATAAACCGCGCATAAGCCCTACGTTAGACACGTCTTTTGCTCGCGTCAAAAATATTTACTTAAATCCATCCCTGCATAAAGAGATGCCACTTGTTTTTCATAGCCATTAAACATCAATGTTTTGCGTTTTTTAGATAAAAGACCGTCTTCACTAATTCGCCGCTCGGTGGATTGACTCCATCGGGGATGATCCACATTGGGATTGACATTGGAATAAAAACCATACTCTTGCGGTGCGGCACGTCCCCAAGAATTAACGGGCTCTTTTTCTACAAATCGAATCTTGGCGATGCTTTTGGCGTTTTTAAATCCGTATTTCCAAGGCACGACCAATCGCACGGGTGCGCCGTTTTGATTGGGCAGTATTTCTCCATACATGCCGAATGTGAGAAGCGTTAAAGGATGCATGGCTTCGTCCATGCGAAGAGCTTCGCGATAAGGCCAATCCAAGATTGATGATCCTACAAAGGGCATGGTTTTGGGATCGGCCAAGGTGATGAACTCAATGTATTTGGCACTGCCCAATGGTTCTATACGTTTGATGAGTTCTGATAAAGAATATCCAACCCAAGGAATGACCATCGACCAACCTTCTACACAACGCATGCGATAAATTCTTTCTTCCATCGCACTCCACTTAATGAGGTCTTCAACGCCCCATCGTCCAGGTTTTTTAATCAAACCCTCAACCTCAATCGTCCAAGGCTTTGTTTTTAAAGTGTGTGCATTGCGCGCAGGATCGGCTTTGTCGGTTCCAAATTCATAATAGTTGTTGTAGGTGGAAGCGTCTTGATAGGTGGTGATTTTTTCCATCACCATCGCGCCAGCAACCAATGATGTGGCTCCAGGCAAGGGCGCTAATTTACCAGGTGCGGCAACCCCCGCCATTGCTTGCCGAGAGGCCCAAGCGGCCAAACCAGCGCCAGCAACGCCTTGGGCTAATTGTTTTAAAAAATAACGCCTCTCAGAATAAATAGGGCGAGGTGTGATTTCACTGGATAAGGGCTCGTTGGAATCGACGGATTGAATCAACATAACAATCCCTTTCGGTGAAGAAAGTGTGAGTTTAACGCAAGCCAGCGATGTAATCTGCTACCGCTTTGATTTCACGATCATTGAGTTTGGATGCAACTTGGTTCATTTGCAAACTGTTTTTGCGCACGCCATCACGAAATGAAGTGAGTTGAGTGATGGTGTAGTCTGCATGTTGGCCCGACAAACGTGGATATTGTGAAGGAATACCCGCGCCAGTAGGGCTGTGGCATCCTGCACAGGCGGCGATTTGTCGATCGGACACTCCACCCCGATAAATACGCTCGCCCAATGCAACCAATTCTTTTTCTTTTGCAAAACCAGATTTGGCCGTTTTAGAGCTTAAAAATGCGGCGATATTTTTCATGTCTGCATCGCTTAAAGCTACCACCATACCGCTCATAATGGGATTGGCGCGTTTGCTAGATTTAAATTCTTGCAATTGTTTGACGGTATAAGCAGGATGCTGTTGGCTGAGCTTGGGGTTGGCGGGCGCGCCTGAATTATCGTCTGCACCATGACACGAAGCACACACCGCTGTGTAAGTGGCCTCGCCCTTGGCGATGTCTGGCTTTGCAGGCGCAGTGGCTTGCGATGCACTGACCGACACGGCGCCCAGCAACATAGTGGAAGAACAAATGAGAGTGGCAATGAGCTTCATAAAAAAGACTTGTTAATTTCCTAAATGTAACAATTCTACAATGACACCTAGGCGTTTTTCCTGACGCCGGTCCTACAACACCATGAATACCCATTATAAACCCACATCCACCCTTGATGCAGACGAAGTCAAACGAGCGACTGGATGGCTTCATACGGCCCGCTTTTTAACCACTGCGCCCCAATTGCACCATCTTCCCGCCTACGATTTGCCAGAAATTGCCTTTGTCGGCCGCTCCAATGCGGGCAAATCCACCTGTATCAATGTATTGACCCAGCAAAAACGCTTGGCATTTGCCTCCAAAACGCCAGGGCGCACCCAACATATCAATTTATTTGCCCTTGGAAAACAAGGCCAAACCGACACCGTCTTGGCCGATTTGCCAGGTTACGGTTACGCCGCCGTGCCCAAGCAAGACAAAATCAGGTGGCAACAAGTCATGGCCAATTACTTGATCACTCGCCCCAATTTACGCGCGGTTGTTTTGTTGTGCGACCCTCGACAAGGCCTCACAGAAACGGACGAAATATTGTTAGAAGTGATTCGCCCACGCTTTGAAGAAGGCTTGAAATTTTTATTGCTGCTGACCAAATCGGACAAACTCACACGCGCAGAGGGGCAAAAAGCTTTATCCATCACAAAACTTCAATCCGCCGGCGGTGAGGTGTGTTTGTTTTCAGCATTAAAAAGACAAGGCATCGAAGAGGTCAGCATCACTTTATGGGATTGGATGCACCCTGCAACTGACAGCGCAACCACTATCGAATCGTCATCTTAAAAAATTTTTATGATTCAATCCCAATGTTATCGCGTCTCCCATGAAATCGAATTGCTATGCCAAACAGAAGGGGACCCTTCACGCCCATTAATAATTTTTTTGCACGGATTTCCTGAAGCTGCTTTTATTTGGGATGAATTTCTGATGCATTTTTCAAAGCCCAACAACGGCAATTATTTTTGTGTCGCGCCCAATCTGCGGGGCTTTGCAGGGTCTTCAGCACCCGCAGAAGTGTCGAAGTATCGACCCAAATATTTGGTCCAAGATATTTTGGCGCTGCTTGAGTTGCTCTCACCTCATCAACCGATGGCGCAATTGGTAGCGCACGATTGGGGAGGCGCAGTAGCTTGGAGTTTTGCTAATCAACACCCCGTACTGATGTGCGGACTTACCTTTATCAATTCACCGCATCCGGGCACTTTTTTACTTGAATTAAAAAACAATCCGCAACAGCAAACATCGAGCGCTTAAATGAATTTTTTAATTCGTCCTGACGCAGAACAATTGTTGGTCCAAAACGATTACCACAGATTGTGGGAATTTTTTTCCAATATGGGAACTGTCGACGGCGAACACGCTTGGTTAACTAACGAAGTTAAAAATAAATTCAGAGAAGTTTGAAATCAAGGATTAACGGGCGGCCTCAACTATTACCGCGCCTCACCTTTGCGCCCGCCAACGCACACCGACCCAGCGGCGACGGCCATTGACTTGCCGCTTGAGATGCTACAAATCAAATGCCCCACACAAGTGATTTGGGGCATGAAGGATTTGGCATTACCACCCGCACTCATTGAAGGGCTGGATCAATACGTTTCAAACCTCACCTTGCACACCATTGATGAGGGCACGCACTGGATCATTTACGAATAACCTCAGCGTTTGATTCAATACCTGGATTATTTTTTAAAGACGCTTACCGCCATAAAGTGACGTTTCGCCCTCAGGTCTTGATTTGAATCGTTGATGCACCCAAAAATATTGCGCGGGCATATCGTCAATCCAAGCTTGCAGTCTTTCGTTCATCAATTGCGTGTCGGCGTGCACATCGTCGGTTGGATAGTTCAACCAAGCGGGCAACACTTGCACCACATAACCACGATCGGTCATACGACTCACCACAGGCACCACTAGGGCTCTACCGAGTTTTGCAAATCTTGACAGCGACGGAACTGTTGCCGCCATCACGCCATAAAAAGGAACAAAGATGGATTCGTCTTGTGCGTAATTCATGTCGGGTAACAAATACAACAATCCGTTTTTGCGCAATTGAGAAACAATGGCTTGTGCCCCCTCTTTGCGAGAAAACAAATGCACGTCGCCAAATCGTTGTCGGCCTTGTGTAATCCAAGCGTCAACCACTGCATCGGCTTGCGGTGTGTAGATGGTGTACATGGGTTGTTTCTGATTCATACAAAGCGCCATCCAACCCACGTCAAGCCCCACAAAATGCGGTGCAAAAACTACGGTGGGTTGAATGTTTTGGATCAGCTCTTGTGCGCCGTTTAATTCAACGCGTTGTCGAATTAACTCAGGGCTTCCAATCCACAACCAACTACGATCCAACCAAGCCTGTGCAAAATAAATAAAGTGTTGACGCGCGCATTGGCGGTTTTGTTGTTGATTCCATTGTGGAAAACAAATTTTTAAATTGGTAGTGACCACGCGTCTACGTCCCCACACAACGGCGTACAACAACAAGCCCAAGACTGCGCCTAAAAATCTCAAGACGCGCAAGGGCAAAAAATGCAACAACCACATCCATGCAACACCTAAGCGACTGATCATGTGTCGCCCCCTCGTGGATGTTTATCTCGAGCGTAGCCCCACAAATATTGATCGGGCTTGCGACGTATCAAATCTTCAATCGCTTTGTTCATCAATGTTGCACTCTCTTGCATGGACAAACTGCTATCGGACAAAAACGATAAATCAACGTCTTCAAAATGAAAGCAGTACTGTGAATGAGGCAAACGTTCACACCAACTCAACAAAACAGTAGCACCTGTTTGTTGCGCTAATTTACTTAATAAGGTCATGGTGTACACATCACGGCCGAAAAAAGGCGCCCAAACACCTTGGCCATCGGGCGGTACCTGATCGGGCAAGATCGCTGTATAGCCACCCGATTTGAGCGTGCGCACCAAAGTTCGAATACCTGATAACGAAGTGGGCGCTGTTAGAAGATGGTCGCGCGCGCGCGACTGCTTCACTAAATCATATAACCAAGGTTTTCGTGCGGGCCTGTACATGGCAACCAAAGGGCCATGAATAGGGCCCAATTTTTCTGCCAAGGCCTGTGCACCCATTTCCCAGCAACCGATGTGCGTTGACAACAAAATTACGCCTTGGCCTTTTTGTATGGCTTGCTCAAAACGATTCACACCAAGCCATTGAACACGAGACAAAACAGATCGCCCCACCGATCGCGTCCACAACCAAGGAAGTTCGGCCACCATCATGCCAGCAGCGGCAATCGCAGGTCGTGTTTGCACCGCGTTCAAGCCTGCTGCGACTGAATTGCAATTAAATTGTTGACGATACTTGGGCGAGATCCACCAAACGATCCAACCCAATAACGCGCCCACTCGTTGCATGAGCGGTAAAGGTATCCAAGAGAGCAATCGAAAAAAACGAAGCATGTTGGTTTCAAAAAGAGTAGCAGGCCAAACACCCGCCCCTAGATTATTTGGTTAGAATCAGTATTGTCGCTGAGTTAACGAAGCAACTTGCAGGGCGATGATCCATCTGGCATCAGGTGGCAGGATGCGTGGCAACACCATCGCCTTTCTGCTAAAGCGTTCGCCAGATTCCTTCATAGGTTGGCAACGCGATCAATCATCACATTCATGGAGTTTTAAAAAATGGCGAACGACTATCTCTTTACTTCCGAATCCGTTTCTGAAGGCCACCCCGACAAAGTTGCAGACCAAGTGTCTGATGCAATTTTGGACGCAATCTTTAAACTAGACCCACGTAGTCGTGTTGCCGCAGAAACATTGTGCAACACCGGTTTGGTTGTGTTGGCTGGTGAGATTACCACCAACGCACATGTCGACTACATTCAAGTTGCTCGCGACACCATTCAGCGCATCGGTTACGACAACACCGAATATGGTATCGACTACAAAGGTTGCGCCGTGATGGTTTGTTATGACAAACAATCCAACGATATTGCACAAGGTGTGAATCACGCCAGCGACGATCACCTCAACACAGGTGCAGGCGATCAAGGTTTGATGTTTGGCTATGCATGCAGTGAAACACCAGTGCTCATGCCCGCCCCTATTTATTACGCACACCGTTTGGTTGAGCGCCAAGCACAATTGCGTCGCGATGGCCGTTTGCCTTTCTTGCGTCCAGACGGAAAAAGCCAAGTCACCATGCGTTATGTCGACGGCAAACCTCACAGCATCGACACGGTTGTGCTATCCACTCAACACAGCCCCGACCAAAGTGATGGCTCCAAAATGAAGGCAAGTTTTAACGAAGCCATCATCGAAGAAATCATCAAACCTATTTTACCCAAAGAATGGCTCAAAG
>SHXN01000063.1 GCA_009693305.1 Limnohabitans sp. | reverse complement strand
CATGCACACAGCCACAGTTAAATCCAAACGCTATGCATCGGTTCAACCCATTCAACGCAAACCCAGCGATTATTTAAAAAATAATTTTCACATCACCAACAGCGGTGTGGCTTGGGGGCCAGCGCTCAAGTTCACGCAAGAATTCATGGGCAGTGATCGTGTGTTGTATGCGATGGACTACCCCTATCAGTACGCGCCCGAAGAAGTATCGATCTTAGAAAACATCGACATGACGCCCGCTGTGCGTCAATCGTTTTTTCAAGACAATGCGGCTCGCTTGTTCAAAATCAAACTTTAAGTGATGCCATTCTTTAAGGATAAAATATATATGTTCATCCAACGATTCATTGCTGTTGTTGTTCTTGTTTTTACAGGCCTCACTTTTGCACAAGCTCCTTATCCCCAACAACCGATCAAAATCATTGTGCCGTTTACACCGGGCACAGGCATGGACACAATTGCTCGCGCAGTTGCACCCAAGTTGAGTGAACGTTTGGGTCAATCGGTGATTGTGCAAAATCAACCGGGAGCCAGCGGCAACATCGGAGCCGATGCAGTTGCCAAATCACCAGCAGACGGTTATACGATTTTGATGGGCGCCAACACAATGTTGATGGCTTCACAGATGTACAAGAACGTTAACTTTGATCCCGTCAAAGATTTTGCTTCTGTATCGATGGCCGCCTATGGCACCTTGATGTTGGTGGCCAATCCAAAAGCGGGCATTAAGTCGGTCAATGAATTAATCCAAATGTCCAAACAAAAACCGGGTTCCATTAATTTTGGCTCGCCCGGTGTAGGCACACCGCATCACATGGCGATGGAATTGTTCAAACTCGAGAGCAACACTTTTATGTTGCACGTGCCTTATCGTGGTTCTGCGGGTTACATACAAGATTTGTTAGCAGGTGAACTCAACGTTGGATTTTTACCCGTGCATGTGGCGCAAAGCCAAGTCAAGGCGGGTCGATTAGTGGCGCTTGCTGTTGGAAGTAGCAAACGTCATCCTGTGTCACCCGATGTGCCCACATTTGATGAAGTCGGTGTCAAGCGCATTGACGTGGATCTTTGGTACGCCTTCTTTGTGCCTGCAAAAACACCCGCACCGATTGTGAGTCGATTGAACACAGAATTCATGGCGATTTTGCGCACCAATGAAATCAAAGAATTATTGGGTCGTGCAGGCTTGGACGCATCGGCCTCCACGCCACAAGAACTCGATCAAATCGTTGTCAAAGACTATCCACGCTGGGGCCATGTGATTCGCTCCAAACAGATCGTGGGTGAGTGATGGCTATACAAGTCGATATCGCCATTGTGGGCGGCGGTATCGCCGGATTGGCTTTGGCTTTGCATTTGCACGAGCGCGGCATTGAATGTCATGTGTTTGAGGTCACTTCGGAAATCAAAGAGCTAGGCGTGGGTATCACGCTGTTGCCGCATGCGATGAAAGAATTGCAAGTGCTGGGCTTGCGAACCGGGATCGAAGCGGTGGGTATAGAAAATTATGAAAGCGTTTTTTTTAACCGATGGGGTCAATTCATTTTTAAAGAATTGCGCGGCCGTCATGCAGGATACACAATTCCAGAAATAGGCATTCATCGGGGAAAGTTGCATCGCATTTTGTTTGATGCGTGTGTGTCGCGCATTGGCGCTGATCATGTGCATTTGGGTTATCGCTTGCAGTCGCTCACGCAAAATGATTCACACGTTCAATTGCATTTCACCGATGGTCAGCAACAAACCATACCCGACGTGACTTGTCGTTTAGCGATTGCCGCTGATGGCATCAACTCGGCGATTCGTAAACAATTTTATCCCAACGAAACATTGGCTTTTACAGGGATTCAAACTTGGCGTGGTGTCACGGCTTATCCCCCTATCCTCACAGGTAAAAGTTATATGCGTGTAGGTTCCATTGAAACCGGCAAGATCGTGATTTATCCCATCATCGATGCCTATGACGATCAAGGCAATCAATTGATCAATTGGATGGCAGAGATTCGCACCAGCGGCGAGACGCAAAACGATTGGAACAAACAAGGTCGCTTAGAAGATGTGTTGCCCATCTACAAAGACTGGACTTTTGATTGGTTGGATGTGACCGCATTGATTCGCAATGCACAATCAATTTTAGAATACCCCATGGTGGACAAAGACCCCATCGATCAATGGACGTTTGGACGCGTCACATTCATCGGTGACGCGGCGCACCCGATGTATCCGCGCGGTTCTAACGGAAGCGCACAAGGTTTAATCGATGCACGCGTGTTGGCCGAACAAATTCAAATGCTCGGTGTGCTAGACGCAAAAGCTTTGCATTCGTACGAAAACATTCGCAGACCCATCACATCCAAGGTGGTGCAAACCAACCGAACCACACCGCCAGACTTCATCAATATCAAAGTTGATGAACTCACGGGTGGACAACCGTTTAAATACATTGACGATGTGATTAGTCAGGCCGAATTACAAAAAATATCCGACGACTATAAAAAAATCGCCGGCTTTTCTTTGAATCAGGTTGAGACCACTCAAGCACGGTGAGTTTGATTTGCCATGGCTAATGCCTTTGCGTAATAACTCAGATCCAAATAAATATCGGGTGATTGCGCAACCCCAACCCACATACCTTCCATTTCGGCACGAATATCAAGAACAGTTTTGAAGCCTGGTAAATTAAATTGTGCATCTGTGACCAGTCCAGAACCCTCTTTCATCAATGCGGCATAGGTTCCATCAACAACGGCGGGCGACAATTTGAATTTATCTTGTATTAAAGCCATCGTTGAGGCTCGGTTCACCGGATTCATCACATAGCGATGTCCTTCAATGTAGGCGGCCAAATAATTTTGCAAAATGTCGGAATGCTTGAAAGCCCAACTGCGCAAAACAAATGCGCCAGTTGCTTGGTATGGACCCAATAAATCAAATTGGGCGCCAAGACTTTTCAGTCCTTTTTCGAGCATCATGAATGAAAATGGCGGATTGATCATGCCGGCGGCCAATTTGGGATTCGCCAACATAGCGGCAGAGCGTGGACCTGTCCCACCTGCGAGCTTGACATGGTAGTCACGGTTTTCAATCAGTCCATGATTTTTGAGAATTTTTTTTGCAACCAACGCATAGGCCGTGTTCGGGGCGTCAACTGCTAACAATTTCCCACGCAAATCAGAAATTGATTTGATTTCAGACCGAACCATCAAATCATTCATGCCAGCGTCACCACCACAAACAATCACCACATCCTGTGCATCTGACTCAACCATTGCAACTGCATTATCGACAGCAGCATGGGCAATTTCAAAGAGACCCGTTGCGAGTCCATTTCTTTGCTCGTCTGAATTGGGCGTATGTTGTACTTCAACATTCAGTTGTCGCTGCTCAAAAAATCTATTTTTAATGGCCGCGATTAAAGGCAGATTGCTGGATGTGTTGAATATATTGACGCGAATAATAGATGATCGTGAAGCAGAAATCATACGTTCAATTATTTCGCAGCCGACTTCATGACTTTGTTAAGAACGATGAATTCTTCCTTGATATAGGCGTCAAATTGTTCGGGTTTCATGGGCATTGATTCAGCCCCTAGCTTGGTCATTCTTTCTTTCACGTCGGGTTGAGAAAGAATTTTTGTGACCTCTGCATTGAGTTTATTGACAATGGCGCGCGGCGTCTTGGCAGGTGCAAGTAAACCGATCCAGAAATCAAAAAGAAAACCAGCAATAGCAGCCTCGCCCACAGTGGGTACATCGGGTAGTGCATTAGATCGCTTGGCAGTGCTCACAGCAAGCGCGCGCATGCGATTGTCCTTGATGGACGATATCGAAGAAAGAACGGGTGTGAACATGAAGTCGACTCTGCCAGAACTGGTTTCAACAATCGTCTCTGGTGTGCCTTTGAATGGAACTTGGGTTGCTGAGATACCCGCCATGTTTAAAAATTTTTCGGCATTGACATGTGTTGCACTACCCACACCTGCTGTGGCGTAATTGAGTTGATTGGGTTTGGCCTTGGCAGCCGCAATGAGGTCAGCAACAGATTTAAAAGGACTACCTGTCCCAACGACGAGCACGTTAGGCAATGCAGCAAGAGGCGTGACGCCTGCAAAGTCTCCCATTGTGTCGTAGGGGATGCCTGGATATAAAGTCGGATTAACGACATGACCTGTTGAAACAACCAAAAGTGTGTATCCATCAGGCTCACTCTTGGCAACTTGTCCTGCACCTAAAGTTCCACCTGCACCAGGTCGATTTTCAACAACAACCGATTGTCCAAAGCTTGCGCTCAATCTTTCACCGACTACCCGAGCCATGATATCTGTTGAACTACCAGCCGTAAAAGGGACGATGATTTTGATTGTTTTATTGGGGTAATCCGCAACGGGTGTTTGTGAATGAGAAACCAAGATGAGAAAAAACGAAGCGAATACCAAAATAAAACGTGTCATAGATTTCTTTCAGATGTATTGAAGATACAGACAATTATTTGGGTAGCTTACCACCGCTCTTCAAGCATTCATCCACGGTTTTAAATTCTGTGAATTTTTTCGTGCGCTCGTAGTGTGGGCTTTTGGAATCATGACAAATTCCTGAATCTGATTTTTTAACAATGGGCGTTGCTGCAGCTGCAGCGGGAGCGTTGGCAGGTGGTTTTCCGCCACTCTTAACGCATTCATCCATGCTTGCAAATGCAGTAAATTTTTTGGTGTTGCCGTAAGAGGGGCTTGTTTTGTCGTGACAAATACCAGAATCTGATTTTTTAACTGTGGGGTCAGCAGCAGGCGCATCTTTTTTGGGATCAGCCGCAAAGCTCAAAGCCATGAATAAAGAAAGTGCCAAACCGATCGCATTGTTTTGAAAACGTGTTGCCATTGAAATCTCCTGCTTGTAAAAAATTTTAAAACGGGTGAAACATAAATCAATCATTTTTTGATGTCAAGTCACACCATGATTAACCATTCAAAGTAAATGACTCATGAATCGACGTTTGAATACCGCCGCCCATCACTGCGCCGCCGCCTGCTACATGGATCCATGAGCCCAAGGTTGTTGCGCCTAAACCATGCCGTGGCGTAATCATGGGTGCGTATTGTTCCCAACTGTCTTTTTGTAAATCGTAGGCTTCGTTTTGGCCAAACACGCGGTTGGAGCCTTCGCCCCCCATGATAAAAATTTTGCCATCTAACACGCCTGCACCATGGCCTGATCGAGTAGTAGGCAATGGATTGCGCATACTCCACTTGTCTGTTTTGGGGTCGTACACGTGATGCAAATTGGAGTTGGTGTGAAAACTGTCCACACGACCTCCAATCACATGAATCACCCCATTGATAGGGATCGCCGCTACATGGTCACGCGCTGTGGTTAATGGTGCTCGTTGCTCCCATCGATCGGCCTGTGAGTTATAGACCCGATGCCAATCGATTGATTTTTTGGTATCAAAAGTGTCGCCGATAGCGCCTCCAATGGAATGCAATTGACCATTCAGAATGACGCATGCAACCGACCCACACGCTTGCGGTAAAGGCGCAATGCTCTGCCAACTGTCATTTTTTTCGTCATAAATAAACGATTGTGCGTGCGGCTTTCTGTTTTGTTCGACAAAACCACCAATGGCAAATAATTTGCCATCGTGCGTTGCAACGCCCACATGATTAGCACCTAGCGGTAAGGCTTTCGCAGTAAGCCATTTGTTTAGTTGTGGATCAAAGATATGGTGATAGGTACGGTCAACGCGTTGTTCACCGTAGCCACCAACCAAATGCATGCGACCTTTCATCTCGGTAGCCCACGCCATTTCACTTCGGGGCAACGGCAATGCGGGTCTCACAACCCAACGCCCCGGATTTTTTGCTTTGGGTGCTGGGCTATCAAACACGGCTTGTGTATCGGCCAGTGGCGGTCGATCGATGAGTCCTGCTTGGGTGAGTCGCTCGTAGGCGCCACCGTGATGTGCATGATCCGATTGCGCCCATAAGCTTGAAGTGACCATGCCAGTCAATAAACCAGTGATGACTTTTCTTCGATCCATGTCTGTCCCCTGTTTGTCTTTTGTTAAATCATATAGACAAAATCAGGGTTTCACCAACTTGCGAGGTCACTTCAAATGGCTATCATGTTTGAATACAAATAACGAGAGACATCATGATTCGATTTGCCTTGGTTTTTACCGTATCCTTTCTTGCCAGTTCATTGATAGCACAAGCCCAAGCACCCGACACCATTCTTTTTAATGGAAAAGTATCAACCCTTAATACCAAAGCGGACACCGTTCAAGCCTTGGCGATTAGAGAGGGACGCATTCAAGCAGTGGGCAAAAATGCCAATATCAAAAAATTAGCAGGTAAACAGACTCAGTTGATTGACTTGCAAGGCAAAACGGTTATTCCTGGTTTGATTGATTCACACATTCATGCGGTGCGTGCTGCACTGTCATACAGCACAGAGGTGCATTGGTTTGGTACACAAATCATCCCACAAGCGATGCAACGATTTAAAGATGCGGTGGCCAAAGCGCAACCCAACACTTGGCTGATCGTTGCAGGGGGTTGGAACGAAGAACAATTTGCAGAAAAATGGAGGCCCACACATGCAGAAATCATGGCTGCTGCTCCCAATCATTTGGTTTATGTGCAGTGGATGTATGGATGGGCTTTGCTCAATCCTGCTGGCATGAAAGCCTTGCAAATCAATTCCGATAGCGATTTGGCTGGTGGAGGCAAGTTGGTGCGTGATGCGCAAGGTCAATACACGGGTGAAATTGTGGGCGGAATCGTTCCCTTATTTGACAAACTGCCCTTGCCTACTTTCGAGCAAAAAGTGGACTGTACGCGTAAATTTTTCAGTGAACTCAATCGAGTGCGTTTAACGGGTTTGATTGATCCGGGTGGTTTCAACATGTCGCCCCAGCAATACGCACCACTTTTTCAAGTGTGGCGCAATGGCGAACTCACCATTCGTGTAAACTAAAGTTATTTTTCACAAAAGAAAGACAAAGAGTTTGAAGAGTTGAAAGAACTCACGCAGTTGTTACCCATGGGTTTTAGCGACAGCATGTTGCGCTTCAATGGTATCGGTGAACGCGTCACGTTTGGCATGTACAACAACGATACGCCAGCGGATAAAGACAAAGAAGAGTTTTTTAAAATTGCCAAATTGGCGGCTGAAAACGGTATGACATTGACGCAACACTGGCAACCTAATTTCTCCATTCATCATTTACTTGATGTATTTGAGCGCGTCAACAAGGAAGTGCCGATTGGCAAATTGCGTTGGTCGATTGCGCATCTCAACGATGGCACCGAAGAGAGTTTTCAGCGCATGAAAAAATTAGGCATTGGCTGGGCCGTGCAAGATGCGATGTTTTTAGACGGTGATAAAACTTTGACCAGCAAAGGTGCCAACGCATTGAAACGCATGCCTCCAATCAAGACGGCAATGAGAGTGGGCGCCACCATTGGAGCGGGCACCGATGCACATCGCGTTGCTAACTACAACCCCTTTATTGCATTGCGCTGGATGTTGGATGGCAAATCGGCTTCTGGTACGCCATTGCGTGGCCCAGAAGAAACGCCAGATCGTTTGCAATCATTGCGCATGTACACATTGGGTAGCGCTTGGTTGGCACACGATGACACCAGCAGAGGCAGTTTGGAAGTGGGTAAATGGGCTGACTTAGCCGTGCTAACCAAAGATTATTTTTCCATTCCCGTGCAAGACATTGATCAAATTCATTCGGTGCTCACCATGGTGGGCGGCAAAGTGGTGCATGCGGAAGGCAACTACACTGCTTTTAAAAAATAGAAATTTTTCAGCATACTCACGGTTTTACAAAGGCTAAAGATCGGTTGTAATAACTCAAATCCAGATATTGATCGGGTGGAGGTGCTACACCATTCCACGCGCCCAAAATTTCCGCAAGTACGGCGAGTAAATTTTTGAATCCTTGTAGATTAAAAGCACAGTCTTTATTCAAACCACTTCCCGTTATTTGTAATTCATCGTAAGCAATGCTCGCCATGCGCTGATCCAATTTGAGTTCGCGTTGCAACACGGAAATAGTTAATTGCCTTTGCGAGGGAACTAATGTGGCGCGACATCCTTCGATATAAGCAGTGGTATAGCGTTGAACGACTAAAGGATTTTGTTGCGCCCAAGATCTCATCACCCACATGCCAGTGCCTTGGTAAGGGCCAAATAAATCAATGGTTCTTCCTAAGCTTTTTGCGCCACGATCTTTTGCAATCACTGTCCAAGGTGGAAAATTCATCGTGGCTGCACCGTCAGGCGTTGACAAAGCATTGGTCGGAGATTCTGATCCACCTAATGGGGTGATGTTGTAATCTTTGCCGCCGATCAATCCGCCATCTTTAATGATTTTTTGACCTAAAAGTGAATAAGCTGTTCCTGGTGCATCTACAACGTAATTACGACCTTTTAAATCCGTGATTTTTTGAATTTCTGGTCTGACTAATAATTCCATCATTCCACCGTCACCACCCATTAAAATCACAACGTCTTTTCGTGCGGCCTCAACCATCGCAACAGCGTTATCGACACCGCCATGAGCTATTTCAAATTTTCCGTCAGCTAATCCAGCACGAAGTACATCAGAGTTTGGCGTGAACATTATAGTAGGTGTGATGCCTTGACGTGCAAAGTATCCTTTTTCAATCGCCATATAAAAATAGGTGAATTATTGGCGCCACGAAACATATTGACACGCAAAGTCACAGGATCGGGTATGGGCGCAGGCGCTTGCTGAGAATGTGCAAAACCGATGAAAAGAAAAGAAAGTATGAGAGACTTGAACTTCATGAAGAGCCTTTGAACTGATTTTTATCAGTAACTATAAAGAATGGACTCTGGATGATCTAATTGATTTATTCCGCCTTAATTCCCGCGGACTTAACGACTTGACCATAACGGGTCAAGTCGCGTTTGATTTCATCACCAAATTTTTGTACGGAGCCTGGTGTAGCACTAATACCCAAAGCATTGAGTCGCTCTTTCACTTCTGCATCCATCAACACAGCGTTGAGTTCTGCATTGAGCTTATCCAAAACTGCTTTGGATGTTTTGGCAGGTGCCATCAAACCCACCCAAGAGTTGATTTCAAAATCAGCAACGCCGCTTTCGATGAAGGTAGGCACTTGAGGTAACGAGCTCGCACGTTGCGCACTAGATACGGCCACAGCATGTAACTTGCCTGATTTGACGTGTTGAATAGCGCCTGCAATCGCTGTATAGACCAAAGGAATATTGCCACCGAGTACATCGGTCATCGCTTGACCACCACCTTTGTAGGGCACATGAATCAAGTTGGCATTGGTTTTTTGTTTTAACAATTCACCGCCAATGTGCGGTGTGCCGCCTGTGCCCGACGTGCCATACGAGAGTCCGCCCTTTTGGGTTTGCGATAAAGCAATCACTTCTTTGAGTGTCTTGGCTGCAAAACTAGGGTGCGATACCAAAATCAAAACAGCGTCGCCAATTTTTCCAATCGGTGCAAAGTCTTTGACGGTATCAAATGGAAAAGGCACTTTGTCAAACACATGCGGATTGATCACCATGGTGCCATCAAAAGCCAACAGCAATGTGTACCCGTCAGGCTCAGCAGAGGCCACCATTTGTGTGCCAATATTACCTGAAGCACCGGCCTTGTTGTCGACCACCACTTGTTGGCCCAATCGTTTGGACAATTGCTCTGCAATCAATCGACCGCTGGTATCGGTGACGCCGCCAGGTGTGAAGGGCACCACCAATCGAATGGGTTTGCTAGGAAAAGGGGCTTGAGCCACAACACCGAAGTCAATAAGCAGTGTAATAACACAGACGATGGATCTCAGCATAGACTTCATGGAAGGCTCCTCGTTATTTTGGAATATCGCTATTGTCACCATATTTTTGATCGAACGACCAAACATCTTCAAAACCCATCAGCTGGGTGAGTTCTGTGAAATCGTAGAGCGGTGTCTTTGCGTTTTTGGACGAACCTTGCGCTTTGAGTGTTGTGTACAACTCAGACACGGCTTGCACAGAAGCAAGCAATGCCGTGACAGGAAAAATCGCAATCTTGTAGCCAATATCCAATAATTCTTTTTGACTTAAAAAGGGTGTGCGCCCCTTATCCACCATGTTGGCAACGAGTGGATGTTTGATGCTTGGTGATTTGTATCATCTCATCGATCGCGTTCCAACCAACGAGAGAGCAAACTCCAAGCGCCCTCCTGTGTGGCCAAATATTGAGGATCCTCACCTGCATTGATAGAGATTTCCCAGCGCCGATGATTTTTGGGCCCCATGACATAGGTTGAGGGGCGCGAAGGTTCACAGTATTCAACACTCACCGTTGGAAGGCGCTTCAATCCTTTTTCATTGACCAACACATCGATCACCAACCAAGCCTCATCAAAGCCCAAATCTTCAAGCTTAATCCCCAACAATCCGCGAATAGTGCTCGATGCACCGTCACAAGCGATGACATATTTCGTATCGATGTTCGAAAGGTTACCATTCTTGTCTTGAACTTGCAAAGTCACGTGGTCTGTTGATTGATGCAGTCGAATTACTTTTTTTTCTAACTTGATGCTGACATGATCAATCGATTCGATTCTTTCTCGCAATACACGCTCAAGGGACGGCTGTGAAAAAACCAATGAGGGTACAAACGTTTGAGGATAAGGCGGCGCAACCGTCGACATGCACTTAATCCAATCGCCTTGCACTCCAAAATAATGCGAATCAGTGAAAGGTTCAACAAAATCTTTGATCTCATCCAATATATTCAGTTGTTGAAAAACCCGCATGATTTCGTGATCTAAGGCGATCGCTCTGGGCTTGTCATAAATGGCTGCTTGCGCGTCAATCACACAAGTCGACAAACCTCGCAAACCTAAAAGGCCCGCAGCGATCGCACCCGTTGGGCCATAACCAACAACAGCAAGATCATGCATTTTTATTCACTCAAACAGGGTTAAACAATATGGCTTTTTGAGCTTGCTTGAGTTTGTCACTGGGCGGCTTAGAGATGCCCCATTGATCAACACGACCTGCGGGCCATTTCCAATCCTCAGGCATACCCGCCTCGTAACTATCATCAATCTGTTGAACCTCAGTCGTGTATTCAATCACTAAATCAAAGGGGCCAATGAAATAATTAAATAAGTTGTTGCCTGGGCCGTGTCGACCAGGGCCCCATTCAATATCAAAGCCCGCATCTTTCATGCGACCGCCACCGCGCATCACATCATCGAGTTTGGGCATTAAAAAAGCAATGTGATTGAGCGCGTTGTTATCGGTGTCACCCAATGCAATGCTGTGATGATCGCTATTGCAACGCATAAACGCCATTATGCGTGTTCGATCCGCCAATGAAAAGTCAAATGCCTTTTCAAAAAACGGTCTGGCATTTTCAACATCATCACTATTAAGCACCACATGAGCCAATCGAATGGGTTGATCGCGTTGTTCGGTTGCAGTATGAACGGCATCGCCATGAACAATTTGAAAAACACGACCCGCGGAGTCCGCAACCACAATCGCTTGGCCACCGCCTGGCTCACTCACCGCATGTTGCGATTGAATCAGTCGACCACCTGCGGTTGCCGTTTTTTGAGCCACTTGTTGAAGACCTTTCAAAGAATGCGCTCTTAAGGTGACTTGTTTGATTTTTGCATTGCCTTCGCAAGGATGCAAAGAAAGCAGGTGATGATCCGCCCCTGTTCCACGCAAATAAATAGCAGACGCCTGGTGTTCACAAACTTGTAGGTGCCATATTTCGGTAAAAAAATCTTCTGCTTTTTGAAGATCAGGCACCATCAAGGCCACACTTCTAAGGCCTTGAATCAATTCGGAAGCGTGCGTCATTGAGTTTCCAAAAAAAAAACGGATAGTCTAGGTTACTTTGATCATCCACACAGTCAATTTACCATATAGATAGAACTTGTTAAATGAATATAGCAAATGTCAACCTGAATCTGATTTTGGCCTTTAACCTCTGCTTGAGTTACTGATGACCAAATACCCAGACTTCGCTTGACTAGTTCTCGATGATTAGCCGCGGATAAGGTATGACGTGACAACGCAAACAAGTTTCCAACTTCACTGAATATTGATAGAAATCGCTGTGCGTGCCCTGCTGATTTAAATCGTTTCATCCGGCACACTCTGAGTCGGGTTGGTTGGTGCGAGTTCTCTGCTCGATTGTTGGCACCTTTGTCCCTGATATGGATTGCATCGGGCAAGATCTCAGCACAGGGCTGCGTGTAAGAAGCCAACCTATCTGTGACCACTA
>SHXN01000062.1 GCA_009693305.1 Limnohabitans sp. | reverse complement strand
CCCTCAAACAATTTCTTGGCCTGCGACTGGATTTCTCTCTTCCATTGACCCACTTGCATCGGATGGACTCCGAACTCCTGGGCAATCTCGTTAATAGTCTTGACCCCTCGTACCGCCTCAAGCCCTACCTTGGCTTTGAACTCCGGCAGTGTACGTTGCGCTTTCTTGTATCGGTCATGATTTACCCCGTTTCATCTGACAGTGTCCCACTTAAACACCTGTCTCAAATCCGGGGTCCACTTCACTCAGCATCACCTCGAGGATTTAAAACTCTTTTCTGGCCCTCTTGCAGATATTGACGATTTTGAGTTGGGCCGTTTACTGACCGATAACATCACTGATACGTTTGCCTGGTTGTGCTCCACTGGTTTGGAGTTCATTGGGCCAATGGAAGAGCCACCACATAGGCAGACACGCATGCATAACGTTCTACCCAATTCTCATGCATTTCCATATCATCTCGGACGTTATTGTAGAAAGTTAGGTGTTGACATAAGACTAAATACTCGTGCTAAGAGTTTGGTTAAAGAGGGCGGAAGAATCACCGGTCTTGAGGCAGAAATTGGGGTAGAAAAAATACGGTTTAAGGCACGCCGCGGTGTTGTGCTTGTAGCTGGTGATTACAGTGCTAGCGAAGAGTACAAGTCTGAATTTGTTTCTGAGGAAGTTGCTTTAGTCGATGCAGTTAATGTTACTGCTACTGGCGATGGGTTTCGCATCGCACTTGAGCAGGGGGCAACAATGGTGAATGCGGGTAGGATACGTGGACCCGTCATGCGTTTTGTTCCACCACCACATACAAAATTCATCCAGCGTATACCGCCTTTGCGTACCTTTACACGTTTGATGAGGTGGTCATTCGAGAACTTACCTGATTTTTTTCTTCGACCATTTATGATGAGTTTTTTAACCACTGCCCTTGGACCTTCATTCGAACTAACCCAGCAAGGGGCGATTTTGATTAATCGTGATGGCTACCGCTTCACGGATGAACTAAAAAATCAAAATATGTCTGTTAGTCGCCAGCCAGAGCGACTCGCTTGGTTTATTTTCGATGAAGATACGGCTTCACGGTTTACACGTTGGCCATATTTCGTCTCTACTGCTCCTGGGGTGGCTTATGCTTATCTGCCTGATTACCGTCGTACTCGGCCTGATCTTTTCGTATGCGTGAAAACTCTGGACGAACTTGCAGGTCGTTTAGGTTTGCCTTCCGATGCTCTAAAAGCAAGTATTGAGGCGTATAACGATAATCGTTCTTTTAAGGGAATTCCTGGCCGTGGTTCGCGTCCTGCGATCTGCAAACTGCCGTTTTACGCTCTAGGTCCAGCGAAAAGTTACATAGTTTTTACTAACGGTAGTCTTAGAGTTTCCCAGCAGTTGGAGGTTCTTGATGGCACTGGACATCCGATCCTAGGTCTTTACGCTGCAGGCTCCAACGGTCAGGGTGCAATGCTACTCGAGGGACATGGGCACCACTTAGGTTGGGCGTTTACTTCAGGGAGAATTGCAGGGCGCCAAGCCGCTTTCTGTCAATAGAAAATTGTATTTTAATTTTATATGATCCAAGAATTTCAACACTTGCTTTACTTGATTGCACCGTTTTGTCGCATGTTTTGAATTTGTTTTGAATCGTAACCCAGCTCGCTAAGAACTATTTCAGTGTGTTCCCCAAGAGACGGTGGATAACTATGTGGCATAGCCGGGGTCAAGCTGAGGTGTACTGGATTGTTGACTGTGCTAACTTTTCCGTGGCGCGGATGTATCAAATCAAGCAACATGCCATTGTGAACGACTTGTGGCTCAACAACTACATCCTCAAGATTATTGACTGAGGAGGCGGGAACATCGACTGCAACTAGCTTATCAATCCAATGTGCACGGTCATTCATCTTAAATACTTTCGCGAACATTGGTACGAGCACATTACGGTTGCGAACGCGGTCGACGTTGGTTGCGAAATCAGGGTGAAATACCCATTCAGGTTTTCCGATTGCATGACAAAGTAAAGGCCAAAAACGCTCAGTCAAACATGCAACTATGAACGGACCGTCAGATGCCTCAAATACTTGGTAGGGAACAATCTGTGGGTGCCCACCACCTATTGGGCGAATGGGTACCCCGGTACGGCTGTAAAGGGCTACATAGTTCGCAAGCAAAGAAACCTGACCATCAAGAAGGTTAACAGATACTTTTTGTCCAATACCATCGCGGTCTCGCACACGAAGGGCAAGTGTTATACCTAGACATGAAAGAAAACTACAGACAAAGTCGCCGATGGGCACTCCAGCTTTTAAAGGGGGGCCTCCTGACTCTCCAGTGAGTCCCATGATCCCACCTAATGCCTGCGCAAGTATGTCCATTCCAGGTCGCTCGGCAAGCGGTCCAGTTTCACCAAAGGCTGTGATCTCGCAATAAATAAGTTTTGGGTATCTTTCTGCCAGATCTTCGAAGCTGAGCCCCAGACGAGTAAGTGCGCTGGGTCTCATCGATACAACTAAGACATCCGCACCATTTATCAGTCGATGAAGGATTTCCTGACCAGCAGGTGTTTTAATGTCTATCGAAATATCGCGTTTGCTTCTATTGAGGCCAAAGAAGTAAGCACTTTCTCCCTTAGCAAATACGTCATCCATTTCTCGTAAGGGGTCGCCATAAATTGGTTCAACTTTTATGACGTTGGCGCCGAAATCGCCAAGTAATGATGTACAGTATGGGCCTGCAGCTATCTGAGAGAGATCGACGACTTTGACGCCGTTTAGGGCGGCATTCGTGTTTTTAGATGCATGATAAGTGACACCTTGAGACATGATTTTCATTTGCCTAGATTATGTTTGATATTTTCTCAAATATTTTTTATGAATGGTTAGGCATTTTCAATTCGCGGGTTTCATGCTTGGCTAAAAATATTTAGCCCTCTCCCCTCAGTTAATCAAAGTTGCACTTCGTGATTGAATCCGCCACTTAATTCATCTATAAAGTATTGACAATTTACACGTAATATGTTACAAAATCAATCTTACACTGTCAATAGGTGATATATCACACAAAGGTATTTTTCTATGTCTTATGGATCTGCGTTAGCTACTAGCTATTCAAAACCATATTGGGATGGTTTAGTTCAAGGTTTGATACGAATTCAGCGATGTATAGCTTGTGGCAACTGTCAGGATTTCCCCCAAGGCCGTTGTCGTCATTGTCTTAGTGAAAACTTGGCTTGGATAGACGCGTCCGGTTCTGGCACTTTGCTCACGTTTTCTTCAGTTCACCGGGCTCCATCGCCTGAATTTTCTAAATATATCCCCTATATAGTTGGTATGGTGAGTCTGCCTGAGGGTATTCAACTGATGTCTCGTATTCTTGTGGAAGACGAATCAGAACTTGTTCTTGACATGCCGATGAGCGCCAAACCGATTCAATGGCCTGATACGGCTTATGTTTTGGGCTTTGAGCCAAAACGCAAAACTTCGTAAAGGAGTTATAGGATTGTCTGCTGAGGATATAGTTATTGTTGGTGTGGGTGAGAGTGCTTTGGGCAATGTTCCGGGATCATCCTCACTTTCGTTATGTGCAGATGCGACTGTTGCATGTCTTGCAGATGTTGGACTGACAAAAAAAGAAATTAATGGTGTCATTACCACCGATTCTTACGTTCGATACCATAACAGGCATGCGGTTCAACTGGCGCAATACTTAGGCTTGTCATCTTCCGTCTTAAGAGTAGCTGACACCATGACTGGGGGCTCTTCCGTTGCTAGTGGGTTAGGTGTTCACTATGCCTCGGCTATGATTTCTGGGGGTCTTTGTGACGTGGTGTTGATTGCATGTGGTGACAATTTAAAGACAGAGGGAGGTCGAGACAATGCTGTTCATACTTATGCCCGCAACTTCGAGCGCGAATTTGAGGTCTGCTACGGACCTATCATCCCCAGTCGATATGCATTTACTGCACGCCGCTTCATGCATGAGAGAGGTACCACTCGGCAGCAACTGTCGTCGGTAGCCGTCTCTATGCGTGAGTGGGCGTTGCTTAACCCAAGAGCTCAAATGCGAGATAGGATTATTGTCGATGACGTCGAAAGGTCTAGGCTTATCTCTTCGCCATTACACATGCTGGATTGTTCACTTGTCTCTGATGGTGCAGGAGCTCTTTTAGTGATGCGCGCAAGCGATGCTAAAGCACGTGGTCTGCGGGGTATTCATGTTCGTGGTATGGGGAGTAGCCACGGTGTGGGATCTGGCTTGGTACATGATAGCGTGTCGTTTCAAGGCTCATTCGTTAGTTACGGTTCTGATCATTCGCTAAAGCCCGCCTTGAAAGCAAGTGGAATGGTAGTTTCAGATATCGATCTTGTTTATCTTTACGATTGCTTTAGCATCAATGTCCTTGTCATGCTAGAGGATCTTGGTTTCTGCAAAAGGGGGGAGGCGGGGGCGTTCATCTCTGAAGGCCATACTGCGCCTGGAGGCTCCCTACCGTTGAATACCCATGGTGGACTGATGTCTTACTGCCATTCTGGAAAGCCAGGGGGCATATTTATGTTTGTGGAGGCGGTTAGGCGTTTGCGTGCTGGGCGTAGTAATGATATTAAACGCGAGCCTAATGTAGCAATGATTCAAGGGCATGGTGCTCACGCTGGCATTCATGTAACTACGCTTCTTGCAACTCACTAGTTTAGTTTTATATTGGATCAGATAGCTTTCATGCTAGCCCAATTCTGATTTTCATATTTCATTTCTAACATTGATTAGAGCCTAAAGCAAAGCCAAACTCTGTGCAAAGATAAATTATCTGAATGATTATTAACAAACTATTTATGAATCAACTGTTCGAACTAAACTGATTTATTTTTTTCGAAGTCATTAAGTGTGATACAAAAGCGGGTGGTGAATTAAAGGAGGTTTTAAGTTTATCTTTCAACTAAAGGAGTGAAGATAGAGATCAAATCCAATCAATTCGAGGCAACTTCCAAGCAGTTAGCCAAAGATTTGAGTAGCATGCAAATAAATAAAAAAAGTTTGTTCTAGTCTTACGAAGTGGATATGCCTCTAATAAGTTTTTAGCAGTTGAGATTCAGATAAATTTTTTAGTTAACTGAAAATAAAAAATGCTCTTTTACTTCAAAATAATTCTTGCATTGAAAGCCTAATTTTAAATTAAATCACGCAATTGACTTACATCAACGCTTTAATAGTGCGTATTCAAATAGTTGGCGACAAACTTGGTTACCATAGCTAAAAGAGATGCGCCCGATGTGATTTGTGCTGCAGGGAGTGCAACCACGGTATGAGTTGACTTTATTGCGCAAAAGTCAAAACCCATACCTGACTATGTGCGCGCGATTTTGTTGTGATTATTTTTGTTTGGGTAATCGACCCATTAAATAAAATTCTGTATTGGGCATCATATTCGAGAAACTTGCAATTCGATTGGACATGCCAAAAAACGCAGTGATGCTTGCGATGTCCCAAATGTCCTCATCATTAAACCCATGTGCATGCAATGGAGCAAAATCGTTTTCGTTGACTTGATCGCTGTGCAAACAAACTTTCATCGCAAAATCGAGCATCACTTTTTGTCTAGGCGTGATGTCTGCTTTTAAATAATTGATGGCCACTTGATCGGCAACTAATGGTTTTTTATCATAGATTCGTAATATCGCGCCATGTGCAATCACGCAGTACAAGCAATTGTTAGCGGCACTGGTGGCGGTCACAATCATTTCGCGATCACCTTTGCTCAAGTTGGAATCGTCTTTGAGCATCAATGCGTCGTGGTAAGTAAAAAATGCGCGCCATTCTGCGGGTCTGCGTGCCAAAGTTAAAAAAACCTGTGGAACGAATCCAGCTTTTTCTTGAATTTCGAGAATTCGAATCCGAATGTCTTCTGGTAAATTATTTATTTCGGGGGCGGGATAACGATTCATGGCAAATACTCCAAAAAATGTAAGACAATAGACCCCATCTTACAAAGTTTATTTTAGGAGAAAAGTGTGAATAAAACATACCCCAGTGCGGCGGCGGCTCTCAAAGGCGTTGTTGCGGATGGTCAGCTAATGGCTGTTGGTGGATTTGGATTGTGCGGCATTCCCGAAGCACTGATTGAAGCCTTGCGCGACAGTGGCGTCAAAAACCTAACAGTTATTTCAAACAATGCGGGCGTGGATGGTTTTGGCTTAGGAAAATTGCTAGAAACGCGACAAATTAAAAAAATGATTTCTTCATATGTTGGAGAAAACAAAGAATTTGAGCGTCAATTTTTAGCGGGTGAGTTAGAACTTGATTTTACCCCCCAAGGAACGCTTGCCGAAAAACTCCGCGCAGGCGGTGCAGGCATTCCAGCGTTCTTTACCAAAACAGGTGTGGGCACCATGGTCGCTGAGGGCAAGGAGTTGCGTCAGTTCAAGGGTGAAACCTATTTGATGGAAGAGGCGCTGATGCCCGATGTCGCTTTAGTCAAAGCAGATGTGGCCGACAAATCAGGCAATCTTCGTTTTCGTTTAACGGCGCGCAATTTCAATCCAGCGGCGGCAATGGCCGGCAAAATTTGTATTGTTGAAGTTGAAAAAATTGTGGAGGTAGGCGAACTCGCACCTGACGATATTCATTTGCCTGGCATTTATGTGCACCGCATTGTGCACAACCCACAACCCGAAAAACGCATTGAAAAACGCACCATCACAGAGAAAGCAGGAGTCTAATCATGCCTTGGAGTCAAGATCAAATGGCCGCTCGTGCGGCAAAAGAATTAGAAGACGGCTTCTATGTCAATTTAGGTATTGGTATTCCTACTTTGGTTGCCAACCATGTGGCATCCAACATTGAAGTTTGGTTGCAATCCGAAAACGGAATGTTGGGCATCGGCCCTTTTCCAACAGAAGATGAAGTAGACGCTGACCTCATCAATGCGGGCAAACAAACCGTCACGACCATTGCGGGCTCATCCATCTTTGGTAGTCACGACAGTTTTGCCATGATTCGCGGTGGAAAAATCAATCTATCTATTTTGGGCGCTATGCAAGTGAGCGAAAAAGGCGATCTGGCCAATTGGATGATTCCTGGCAAGATGGTCAAGGGCATGGGAGGCGCCATGGACCTGGTGGCAGGCGTTAAACGCGTCATCGTATTGATGGAACATGTGGCGCGCAAAAAAGACGGCACCGAAGATTTAAAAATTCTTAACCAATGCACATTGCCCTTAACGGGTGTGGGCGTTGTCGATCGCATCATCACCGACTTGGCCGTCATGGACGTTACACCTCAAGGCCTCAAAATGATTGAGATGGCACCTGGCGTCACGACCGAAATGCTTCAAAGAAAAACGGGCGTTAAGCTCATTTAAAAAGCAAAATAGGGGGCGCCAGGTGCCCCCATTCCTTCGATGGCGATAAAAATTTTTCTTCCATAAAAAAACGGCAAGCCCCAAATAAAAGAGCTCGTAGACTTGCCAGCCAAAGCCGGTTGAACTGGATACGACATGCTTAGTGGTGACATAACTGAAAAATCAATCGTTTTGCTCACGCCCAAATAAGATCGAATGGTAGCCGTCAAGTTAAGCGTCTTGCTGGGGCAATAAAATCCAGTAAATTCTACGGGGCCAGTGCATTGGTTGATGGTGTCTCTAAAAAATATGCCATTGGAACCAGTGTCCATATAACTGCGTATGCTTGCACCTTTATATACCGTAAAAAATTCTGCAAAGCTATTTAATTTAAAAATAGACTCGGTACTGATTTGATTATTACTGGCAGTATTGATTCCAAGAATCATCTTGCCTGAGAGATTAGCTGCGCCTAATGGGTCAACTAAAGGTAATTGAAAGACTAAACCATTGTTATGCGATGGTAATTTTGCTATGGGGTTGATGACTTGTTGCGAGAATGATGCTTGAGAATTTACGCAAGAAGTTCCATTACAAATGTAGTAATACGAATTGTTTGTAGTGGTTGTGCACAGGCTTCCACAGTCATGTGCAAATGCACCAACACCTAAAATTCCATTGGCGCCCAACTTAGAAACTTGATCAATGGCTGAGCCACTGCTAGAGCAAGCGGTGGGTATTGTTGCGTAATTTGGGCTGATGATTTGTATCGGTACTGATGGCGCAACTTGTTTACCCAAGACCACATCAACAGAATTGACTGAGCCCCAAGTAAAGCCGCTTACAAAAGGGGTGCATTCAGCCAGTGGTTGACCGTTGACTTGGACTTGTGGAAATGCGGTGCTGATTGCGGAGGAAAAAATTCTCAAACCATAAGACCCTGTATCAATTAACACATGATCTACAATTTCACAGGTGCTCGTGTTTGGAATGCAAACAGTGACGCTGGTAAAGGGTTGATTTGGATAAGAGGGATTGCCGTCCCAATTTTCAACAATCACGCTCAATTCGTTCGGTCCTACTGAAATTTCATTGAGCGAAAATTGTTGCACGTTAGGACTTGAGCCGCCACCGCCGCCACAAGCATTCAATAAAAAAATAAATACAGTGATGACGTTAAAGAGCCAATGGTTTCTTTTCATTGCAGTGCTTCAGCTGTAAAACCAACGGGTAGTAGCAAGGGCAGATACGCGTATCCAAAATAAGATCGCATTTGTCCCCCCGTTTGAATCACCAAGTCCGTGTCTTGAAGTCTCAAAGGTGCACGACCCGCCAAAGGCGTCGAAGTTGCAGCCACATATCGATCGAAATAATTACCAAGAATGAGTTGAAGTGGTGCGGGTCCAGAAGAATTCCAAGCGACTGCAAACACTCGATTGCTCGCGTTGATGTATTCGCGAATGATTGTTTTTTCTGGCGTTTGATAGCTATTGATTAAATAGGACTGAACATTGTTTGCCGTGATCGATTCATTGTTGAGACGCGTTAAACGATCATTGCCTAACAATGAAGCGCCGCCTAATTGTGCATAACTCAAACTGGTATGGAGTGCCAGAACGAAAAAACACATCAGAGTTTTTTGCTTGTTTCCCATTTGGTTGTATAAACTTTGTTGATGGGTAATTTTTTGAGACAAGCTTCGTGTTGAATGCTTTTATGCAAAGAGCCATACAAAATTTTATCCCATGCACCCGGTACATTGGCCATTACTTTTGTATAACCCGTTTGAATTTCACCTGTGTAGCCAATGATTTTTGTATATCGAATCAAATCTGCTTTGCAGTCGATCTCAAGTTGAATGGCCATGGATTTAGCACCATACACATTGGCCATGGGGTAGTTTTGCAAAATCCATAGGCTTCGGCTGTTGCCCACTGTTCGAACGGTATCGGTATCAATGTCGGTCACAACACCATTTTGAATACCTAAAAAATACCAGATGGACCAAGCAGGCGTTGCACAAAGGGTTGCGATTGTAAAAAAAAGAGATTTTAAAAATGGAGCGTTCATTTTGCTTTCTCCTTTTCCTCTTGATCCTTAATCATTTTCCAAATCGCTTTTGTCCAGCGATAGAAAAAAAATCCACCCACTGCGATAAAAGAAAACTGAACCATGAGATGAATCGCCGTCAGTCTGGGTGGAATATAGGGAATGAAAGGCGTGATGAGGGTGGCGACGACAAGATAAAGAAACAGCATTCCATCGACGTGATTATAGGTCTCGTCTAAATATTCATCCACAATGGATCGCATCTCACTCATTCATCATCCTTAGTCACACCCAATAACCTCGCTGACGTAGCGATGGCCTCTAATCGGATTCGACACCATCTGCTATCACTGTAATGGCAGCTGTAAAGAAATGTGAAATGAATACTTTTTAGTTGGCTTTAATGCCTGCAGCTTGAACCAACTTGGCGATGGTGTCGGTTTCTGTGCGAATGAAGTTTTGAAATTGAGCGGTGCTCATGGGCATGGGCGCGGCGCCAATGCTGTCGAGTCGTGTTTTGAATTCTTTGGAATTTAAAATTTTAACCACTTCTGCATTGAGTTTGTCCACCACGGCTTTGGGTGTTTGGCTAGGAGCCAACATTCCCACCCAAAATGTGTATTCGGAGTTGGGCACGCCTGCTTCAACGGTAGTGGGCACTTGTGGCAAATCGTCCGATCGCTGGGGTGTACCAACGGCCAAGGCTTGTAATTTGCCGTCTTTGACCAGTGGAAGCGCAGACACAATCGGCGCAAAAAACCAATCGATGCGACCGCTGATGGTTTCGGTCAGGGCCTCAGGTGTTCCTTTGAATGGAACGTGAACGGCGTTAATGCCCGCACTCATGCGAAATTTTTCTGCATTGATGTGCGTGGCTGAACCTGTTCCTGCCGATGCGTAATTGAATGAGCCTGGTTTTTCTTTTACTTTGGCGATTAAATCTTTCACATCTTTGATACCTTTGTTGGGTGTCACCACCAACACGTTGGGCAAACTGGCCAATGTGGTGATGCCTGTTAAATCTTTGATGGTGTCGTAGGGCAAATTAGGATAAATAGCGGGATTGACCACATGACCTGACGAATGCACCAATAAGGTGTATCCATCGGCTGTGGCCTTGGCTACTTGATTGGCGGCGATGGTGCCACCCGCACCGGGTTTGTTTTCGATCGTGACGGGTTGACCGATGGCTGCGGTGAGACGTTCAGCCACTGCGCGAGCCACGATATCGGTTCCACTGCCTGCAGTGAACGGAACGACAAACTTTATGGGTTGTTTGGGCCAATCGGTGGTTTGAGCTTGTGCAGTGAATGCAAATAAAGCCAAGGTGATGGTACTAAAAATCAAACGACGATTCATGAAAGTCTCCCAATGTTTTTAATAGAAAAATCAAGATTGCGAGGATGGTTTTAAAACGGTTCGATTGTTGGCGCCTGCCAGCACATTGGCATAGCCTTGGTAGGCTTTTGCAAATGGCAAAACGTCTGCGGGTAAAACTGGATAGGGTTGAAGCGTTCCGTCTTCAAAACCAGACTTCAACTCAGAAAGCAATTGCGTGGAGTAAACGCAATCCAGTGCTAATGTATCAATTCCTACAAAATTGTGCATGCTTCGATAAAATTTAAACACATCAAAAGATACTGTATCGCCTTTGGTGGCAATAATAAAAATTTGAGTTGCACCTTTACCCATGACTGCATTGGCAGTTTCCCAATACACTTTGTCCACTGTATTAAAAACCAAATCGGCGCCTTTGTCGTTTGTGATTTCTAAGATGCGTTGGGTGGCGTCAGTGGTTGCAGAATTAACGATATCCACTTTGGCGCAAGAAAAACCAATCAACTCATCTTTTCTTTGAACCGCAATGACGCGTGCACCTGCGCGCGCGGCAATTTGAACTGCTGCTTGTCCTACTTTTCCGTTGGCGCCTAACACCACCACGGTTTGACCTTGATGAACTCCACCCGCACGATGAAAGCCTTCGCATGCAGTAACAAATGGAACGCCCACAGAGCCTGCTTCTTCCATGCTCAGGTTGGATGGACTTGGTTGCACGGCAAGAATGGGCAACACCAAAAAATGGGCATGACTGCCGTTGCGTGTGATGCCAATATCACCGCCAGAGCCCCACACTTTTTGTCCGACCAATTGCGTTGGCCCCGACTCAATCAGGCCCGCAAAATCTCTGCCTGGTGTACGCGGAAAAACCGCATGCGGCATGATCCCCAATGTGGCTTTTACATCGCTTGGGTTGATGGCGGCGGCCATCACACGAACGACCACTTGATCGGACGTGTGCGCAGGCATCTCTTGATCGATTAAATCCAAAACCAAATTGTTGAGGCCATTGGCTTTGCTTGCAACGTGCAAGGCTTTTGTTTTTTCAGCTGACATTTCTATTTCTTTTTCAAACTTTACATTTATAAACTGCGTCCACCGTCAATTACAAAACGTGAACCCGTGGCAAATCGGAGGGTGGTGGCACAGGCTTCAATGGCTGATGCAATATCGTCGACGTGACCGATGCGTTTGAGTGGAATGGTGGCAGCAGCTTTGTTGTTAAAGTCTGCGCCGCGTCCAGGAACAAAGGAAGAATCAACAACGCCAGGAGAGACTGCAATCACTCGGATATGGGGTGCTAGTGATTTGGCCAATGATTTGGTCAAGATATCAACACCTGCTTTTGCAGCGGCATAAGCCACGTTGCTACCAGTGCCCGTAAACCCAGCAATCGATGACACATTCACAATCAATCCATCACCATTGGCTTTGAGTAAAGGTGTGAATGCACGAATGGTTGAAAAAACACCACGCAAATTGGTTTTTAAGATGCCATCAAACAATTCATCGCTCAGCGTTTCTAAATCATAATGTGCGATGGCTTTGGTAAATCCTGCGCTGTTAATCAAGATGTCGCATCGTTTCATTTCTAGCTCAATTTGTTTGGCCGCATTTTTTAAAGAATCCGTATCCGTG
>SHXN01000061.1 GCA_009693305.1 Limnohabitans sp. | reverse complement strand
CATGATAACTGCCCCCACACGTGCGCCGGCTTCTTGGGGTGGAAAATATTCACGAATGATAATGGTATACGAGGGAACAATGCCACCTTGAAACAATCCAAACATGGCCGAAATAATGTACAAAGGAACAAGACCATCAAACGGCAAAAAAAGTAGCAAGGCAGTTCCTTGTAATGCAGAACCCAATAGTAGCGTGCGTATGCCACCAATACGATCACAAATCATGCCTGAAATCAAACGGCTTACAACGCCACAAGCAAGCATAAGTGAGAGCATTTCTGCCCCACGAGCGGCACCAAATCCCAAGTCAGAACAATAGGCAACAATGTGTACTTGCGGCATGGACATGGCCACACAACAAGCAACGCCTGCAACACTTAACAATAATTGAGCTTGTGTTAGGCTTAATCCAAAGGGCCGATTGCTGTTAATGTTTGTGGGTGATGATGTGCTGGCGTTCGTCATGACTAACGGAGGTCGTTGGCGCATACGCAAGGACAACATGGTCATACCAATACCACAGATTAAACCCATATAAAAATAGGTTTCGCGCCAACCGATAGTCTCTATTCCCCATTGCGCAACGGGTGGCCAAAATGTTCCTGCGATGTAATTACCACTCGCACAAATGGCAACTGCAATACCACGACGCTTGTTCCACCAAAGGGATGTATCTGCAAGTAATGGTGCAAAAGTGGATGAACTTCCAAGCAAGCCCAACAATAAACCGTGTGCCAAAGTAAATGTCCAAATACTGCCTGAGAGTCCTGCCCAAACAAAGCCACTGGTCACCGCAATAGATCCAATCAGCAATACGCGTGTGATTCCATAGCGATCTGCCCATTTACCTGTCCATAATCCGCCAATACCAAAACAAATCATCATGAATGTGTAAGGTAATGATGCATCGGCGCGATTGACACCAAATTCTTTTTGAACTTCCGGCAGAACCACAGAAACCACATACATGCTGCTGTTGCCTAGTGTGACGAGTCCTAATGTTGTTAGAAGTCGCCACGCAGCATAAGGCGAATCAATGAGACTGGAATCTGCTGCTGTTGAATTCATATCGATGAAATTTCGTTTGTGCCAAATTGAAGTGCCGCAAGACTCGCATACAAGCCGCCTTTTGCAAGCAATTGAGTGTGGGTGCCTTGCTCAACTAATTGTCCATGATCCATAACCCAAATGATATCGGCCTTTTGCACGGTAGCTAAGCGGTGCGCAATCACCAATGTGGTTCGGTTTTTCATCGCAGTTTCTAGAGCGGCTTGCACCATGCGTTCGCTGTGAGCGTCTAATGCGCTGGTGGCTTCATCGAGCAACAACAAGGGTGGATTTTTGAGAATGGCGCGTGCAATCGAGATGCGTTGACGTTGTCCACCTGACAAGCGAACACCGCGTTCACCTAAAAATGTATCGTAACCTTGAGGCAAAGCAGTGATAAATTTATCAGCAAACGCTGCTTGTGCGGCAACTTTGACTTGATCATCACTGGCATCGGGCTTGCCATAGCGAATGTTGTCCATGGCAGTGCCAGAAAAAATAGCAGCGTCTTGTGGGACCAATCCGATTTGTTGACGCAAATCATTCAGTCGCATGGTGTCAATAGCTGTGTTATTTAAGAAAATATGACCTGATTGTGGATCATAAAAGCGCAAGAGCAATGCAAACAAAGTTGTTTTTCCTGCGCCACTGGGCCCAACCACTGCAACCGTTTGGCCTGCCTCAATGGTGGCGTTCAATGCGTGAATCGCAGACGTATCAGGGCGTGAGGGATAACGAAATTCAACAGCATCCAATTGCAGGGTGGAGCCTTGTTTAGGCAAGGTAACATCCACTGGTTGGAAAGGATCTTGAACATCGGATTTGGAATGCAACAACTCCATCAATCGCTCTGTTGCACCTGCGGCACGTAACAAATCACCATAAACTTCACCGAGCACAGCAAATGCGCTGGCCAGCAAAATCACGTACACAACGGTTTGTCCCAACTCGCCTGCAGAGGTGATGCCCGCCTGAACCGATAAGGTCCCTTGATAAAGCCCCCACAACAAGGCTGCACTGCTGGCCATGGTGATGAAGCCTACTAGGATTGATCGAGCTCTTGTGCGACGCAAGGCGGTGTTCACTGCTTGCTTGGACGCATCGATGAAACGATTTGATTCTCTTTTTTGTGCGGTGTAACTTTGTACAACAGGAATGGCATTGAGTACCTCTGCAGCAATCGCGCTTGCATCGGCCACAAGGTCTTGACTGGCGCGTGACAAGCGACGCACGCGTCGTCCTAATTTAACACTCGGAAAAACAACCAAGATAAGCACTGCAATCACTTGAAGCATGAGTAAAGGATTGGTCCACACCAACATCAACAACGCACCAACGCCCATTACCAAGTTGCGCAACCCCATTGATAGAGATGAGCCCACCACTGTTTGTACAAGGGTCGTGTCACTGCTTAATCGCGATAAAACCTCACCTGTCTGTGTGGTTTCAAAAAAAGAGGGGCTTTGCTCTAGTACATGACTGTAAACAGCATTGCGAATATCAGCGGTCACGCGCTCCCCCAACATACTCACCATATAAAAACGCATGGCAGAAAACACAGCCAGTGCTACTGCAACGCCAAATAATTGAACAAAATGATAGGCCAGTTCAGAGCGTTGATCTGCGTGCATCAACCCTTGATCGATCAGTTCGCGCAATGCCCATGGAAATAATAGGGTTGAACCAGTAGCGAGTAATAAAAAAACACCCGCGGAAAAAACTTGAAGACGGTAGGGGTGTACGAACGGCAACAACCCACTGAGGGACTGAGGAGTGCCAGGAACAGGGGTTTTGTTTGCAGACATGATCGAATAAAAAAGCAAATGAGGGCGGATTGAATAGGCGTTGTGAACTCAGTGAAATGTCATGTTGCTATCAACCTGAGTCTGATAGGATGTTGTCAACAAGTGATGAGTTTTACAGGAGACATCATGAGACTTCAACAAAAGACATTATTAATCAGCTTGGGCCTTTGGTTGGCCATGCTTGCGCCATGGATTGTTCAAGCACAAGGCTATCCCAATAAACCGATTCGTTTGATTTGTCCATTTCCGCCTGCTGGCGCGGTGGATATCGCGTCTCGCGCCATCGCACAAGAATTAAGCAAAACGATTGGTCAAACGGTGACGGTTGAAAACAAACCAGGCGCAGGTGGCAATATTGGTGGCGCTGAGGCCGCGCGTTCAGCGCCAGACGGGTACACCATTTTTATGACCACCAGTGGTATCCAGGCGATCAATCCCGCTTTGTATGCCAAGATGCCCTTTGATCCTAATAAAGATTTAACAGCGGTCACTGCATTGGTTTCACTTAATAATGTGTTGGTTTTGCACCCTTCGGTGAAAGCCAATTCGGTTGCCGAATTCATTGCATTAGCCAAGTCCAAGGGAAGCGAAATGAATTACGCCTCAAGTGGAAGTGGCACGAGTATTCATATGTCGGGTGAAATGTTCAAGCAGCTCACCAAAACCGACATCACGCATATTCCTTACAAAGGCAGTGCGCCTGCGATGACCGATTTATTGGGCGGTCAAGTGATGGCTATGTTTGATAATATTCCTTCCGCTCTGCCGCATATCAAATCAGGCAAATTGCGCGCCTTGGCCACCACGGGTGCCAAGCGTGACCCCAGTTTGCCCGACCTACCAACGCTGGCTGAAGGCGGTGTTACAGGTTACGAGTCGGGTGTTTGGCTTGGCTTGGCTGTGCCTGCAGGCACTACCAAAGAAGTCATCAACAAATTGAATGCCGAGAGTATCAAGGCCACCAAGTCACCCGAATTCATCAAACGCTTGACCGAATTGGGCTATCTGATCATGGGTACTTCACCCGAGGTAATGAATGACATGAGCCGTGCAGAAGTGGCGCGCTGGGCCCCCATTGTAAAAGCCTCGGGCGCCAAAGCCGATTAACTAGGCGCTAAGATGGCAATTGCATGGTCACAGTTGCCCTTTATTGTTTAGTCTCACAGCCAACACCACCATCCGGTGCAGTGTCCTGTGGTGATTTGGATCACGCCATCAATGGCCATACCCAACAAAAGCAATGGCAACCCCACATACCAAAGACCCCACAAAAAAGCCATGCCTGTGAGATGCGGCTCTTCAATGCGGTGGCCCATCACGGTTTGAGTGGTTTGAATGGGCCACCATTTGTTCAACATGCAAATCTCCTGCTAAGTACGCCATTCTAAGATGATGAAAGTGATTTGGGATCGAATGGATCAACATGCATGGGATGCTGTGCATGAACAACAGGCCGCGCCATTGCAACAAGACTGGGCTTATGGTTCGTGTATGAAGGCCTTGGGCGTGGGTGTTTGGCGCTGTGTGGTCGAGCAAGACCGCACACCTGCGGCTTATGCGCAATGGATTTATAGAAAAATAGCCGGTCTTGCAACCGTAGGTTTGTGTTCGCGCGGGCCAATGTGGGTTCAATCCTTGAGTTCGCAAGAAAAAAATCAAGTGTATGCATTGCTTAGAAAATCATTGCCAGCAACAAAGCCACGCTGGGCATTATTCACCCCTGAAGAAAAAGACGCTACTCAATTGGGTCTATCTGCATGGCGACGCGTGATGACGGGTTATGCCACGGTGATGATTGATTTAACGCAGTCGACGGATGATTTGAGAGCAGCACTCGATAGCAAATGGCGCAACCGTTTGGTGGCGGCAGAATCTTCTGAACTCAAAGTACAACGCATGGGCGTTTTAACGGCGCAATACCGATGGTTATTGGAGGCGGAAATTGCGCAACGCACAGAACGTGGTTTTCAAGGTTTGCCGATTCCTTTTATTGATGCCTACATATTAGCTAGAAAACAAGCCAATCAAACTGTTTTAAATTTACGTGCCGATGTAGAGCGTGATCGAGTCGCTGCGATGATGTTTTTGATTCATGGACAAGCGGCTACGTATCAAGTGGGGTGGTCCAATGATCAAGGGCGAGATTTGAATTCGCATAATTTATTATTGTGGCATGCCATGCTCGCTTTAAAAGAGCGCGGAGTGAGGCTATTGGATTTAGGCGGTGTCAACACTCAGCGCGGCGCAGGCATTGCGAGATTCAAAATAGGCACAGGTGGACAGGTGTGTGTTTTAGCAGGAACTTATTTATGACTCAAGACTTGCGGTTGCAAGTTCATAGCATCGCTTGCGAGCGTGGTGGCCGTTGGTTATTTGAAGACGTGAGTTTTTCAGTTCAAAAAGGCCAGGCTTTGTATCTACAAGGTAATAACGGTGTGGGTAAAACAACCATGCTTCGTATGTTATGTGGATTAACGCCTTGCATCAAAGGTGATATCCAATGGCGCGGTCAATCGATCATAAAAAATAAAATGCTTTTCAATAGAGACCTGTTGTATTGGGGACATTTGTTCGCATTCAAAGATGAATTAACACCACTTGAAAATTTACAAATAGACGCTGCAATTGCAGGCTTTGCAGTAGAAAAAGAAGAAGTACAGACAGCGTTAAATAATCAAGGATTGATTAATAAGCATAATTTAGCGATGAAATTCTTATCACAAGGTCAAAAAAGACGCGTTGCTTTGGCGCGTTTGCAATTGTCACGGGCCAGTTTATGGGTTTTGGATGAGCCATTAGTTGCCTTGGATCACCATTCTGTTAATAGATTGCGCAGTTTACTGACGACGCATCTAGCAAAAGGCGGATTGCTCATCTTTACCAGTCATCAACCCATTCTGCTCGATATGGAACTCATTTACTTCAGGCTGGGTCTATGAAAGCATTTGGGGCTATTGTTATGCGCGACCTGCGATTGGCCATGCGCAACAAAACTGAAGTTTTAACGGGCTTGATTTTTTTTGTTGTGGTTGCTTCTTTGTTTCCATTGGCGATTGGGCCTGAGCTTCAAACATTAAGACTGATAGGTCCAGGCATATTATGGGTAGGGGCTTTGTTATCAAGCATGCTTTCGCTCACTAGAATATTCGATTCCGACTACCGCGACGGAACATTAGAACAAATGGTTTTGTCTGGTCAACCTTTGTGGTTGTTGGTCAGTGCAAAAATAGTGGCTCATTGGTTGCTGTCAGGTTTGCCGTTGGTTATTTTGTCTCCCGTTTTGGGTTTGCAATTTGACTTATCGTCTCAATCAGTGGGTATTTTGACTCTCACTTTGTTATTGGGTACACCTGTACTATCAAGCTTGGGTGCTATCGGTGCAGCGCTCACATTGGGCTTGCGTGGTGGTGGTGTTTTGATTGCACTTTTGGTATTACCCTTGTTTGTACCTGTTTTGATTTTTGGTGCAGGTGCCGTAGAGGCTTTAGAAAGTGGATTGGGCGCACAAGCGCACATTTCAATTTTGATGGCTTTGCTCTTGCCCTCTGTGTTTTTTAGCCCTTGGGCTTCAAGTGCTGCTCTGAGAATTGCTTTGGAATAATTTATCAATGAATCAACGATGGTTTTATTATGCAGCGCCACAAACTTTTTATGGTTTGGCTGGCAAACTTTGGCCGTGGTTTGCGTTGTTTGCAAGTTTATTGGCTATTGCTGGTTTGTGGATTGGCTTTATGGTGGCGCCAACCGATGCGCAACAAGGTGAGGCGTATCGCATCATCTTTTTGCATGTGCCTGTGTCATGGATGTCAATGATTATCTATTTAGCCATGGCTTTTTGGAGCGTAGTAGGCCTTACTTTTAACACCCGACTATCTGCCATGATGACGCGTGCATTAGCGCCCACTGGTGCGCTGTTTACATTCTTATCCTTGTGGACGGGTGCCTTATGGGGCAAGCCAATGTGGGGCACTTGGTGGGTTTGGGATGCACGCCTAACATCCGAATTGATTTTATTTTTTTTATATTTGGGTTATATCGCACTCACCTCTGCCATTGACGATACGCGTCGCGCTGATCGTGCGGGGGCACTGATTGCAATTGTGGGCGCAATCAATGTTCCTATTATTTATTTTTCTGTGAAGTGGTGGAATACGCTGCATCAAGGTGCTTCTGTGTCTCTTACCCGAGCACCTAGTATGGCTCAGTTGATGTTGTGGGGAATGTTACTGATGGCTTTGGCTCTATGGCTCTACACACTCGCACTGGTTTTTTATCGGGTTAGAACCATCATATTGGAGCGTGAGCGGCACACAGATTGGGTCAAAGCCTTACCTTAAGCAAAGGGGAGTACAAATTGATGAGATGGAATAATTGGGCTGAGTTTTGGGCCATGGGTGGCTATGCTCTTTATGTATGGGGTAGTGTGGGTTTGACATTTTTACTTATGATGGCCGAAGTTTGGGTGGCCAAACGTCGACATCAGCAAACTTTATCAGTGCTACAAATCAATCATCCAACAACAACACATCAAGGACCGCAATGAATTGGACACCGCGTTACAAAAAATTGGCTCTCATAATGGGCGCTTTATTAGTGTTATCGGCCACAGCGACCTTTGTGCTCAATGCTTTTCAAAGCAATTTGGTTTTTTTCTTCTCTCCCACTCAAATCAAAAATGGTGAGGCGCCCGTTAATCGTGTCTTTAGAATTGGTGGTTTAGTCAAAGACGGCAGTGTCGTCAGAGATGGCACCCGTGTCTCATTTGTAGTCACAGATACACTCAATGAAACACCTGTGCAATACACGGGACTATTGCCAGATTTGTTTAAAGAAGGAAAAGGCGTGGTGGCACAAGGCAAACTCAACGGAAAAGGCATCATGAGAGCAACAGAAGTATTGGCCAAACACGATGAAAACTACATGCCTCCAGAAGCGCAACACGCCTTGGACAAGGCCTCAGCAGAAAAAGCTGCAAAGTCGGTTAAATATTGAAAGTAACGAATGACACCTGAACTTGGAAACTTTGCATTGGTTTTGGCAAATATGGTTGCGTTGATATTGGCTATTTTCCCTTTGTGGGGAACCATCAACCACAATGTGGCTTGGCAGTCATTGGCAAGACCTGCTGCAGTGATGCAATTTTTTTTGGTTACATTTTCTTTCGCATGTTTAGCCACTTCATTTTTAAGCAATGATTTTTCCGTGGCATATGTAGCGCAACATTCCAATTTATTGTTGCCGCGCCCCTATCAATTTGCCGCGGTTTGGGGCGGTCATGAAGGATCTTTGTTATTATGGATTTTATTATTGTCGGGTTGGGCCTGTGCAGTGGCTTTTTTCTCGCGCAGTTTACCGCTTGTAATGGTTGCTCGTGTATTGGGCGTGCTGGGCTGTGTTGCAGTGGGCTTCATGCTTTTTATTCTTACCACGTCCAATCCGTTTAACCGAATTTTCCCTATTCCTGCTGATGGTCGCGATTTAAATCCATTGCTGCAAGATCCAGGCTTGGTGATTCACCCGCCCATGCTTTACATGGGGTATGTTGGCATGTCGGTTGCGTTTGCATTTGCAATTGCAGCATTATTGTCGGGTCGATTAGATGCGGCGTGGGCGCGTTGGTCACGGCCTTGGACTGTCATTGCATGGACATTTCTAACTTTCGGTATTGGACTGGGTTCATGGTGGGCCTATTACGAATTGGGATGGGGTGGATGGTGGTTTTGGGATCCTGTCGAAAACGCATCACTCCTGCCTTGGTTGGTAGGCACTGCGTTGATCCATTCACTCATGGTCACCGAAAAGCGTGGAAGTTTTAAAGCATGGACGGTTCTACTAGCCATTGCTACTTTTTCGTTATCCCTCTTGGGCACTTTTTTAGTACGCTCGGGTGTTCTTACATCTGTACATGCATTCGCTTCTGATCCATCACGCGGTGTTTTTATTTTGATTTTCTTGGCCATAGTCGTTGGTGCATCGCTCACACTGTTTGCTTGGCGTGCACCACAAGTCACATTGGGTGGGCAAATGGGTTTGATCTCACGCGAATCTTTTATGCTAGCCAATAGTGTTTTATTGGTCGTTGCAACAGGCGCTGTTTTATTAGGCACTTTGTATCCACTCATTATTGATGCACTCAATCTCGGAAAATTATCAGTTGGACCTCCCTATTTTAATTTGGTATTTGCGCCATTGATGGTGCCCTTGTTGTTTATATTGGTACCCGGTACGGTTGCGCAATGGCGAGAGGCCCAATTAAAAACAATCATTTATAAATTGCGTTATTTGGCGTTGACGGCTTTTGTTTTAGCTAATGCGCTTACTGCTTATTTAGGATTATCGACGTGGACCACGTCGTTGGGATTTTTCTTAGGGCTTTGGGTGGGCCTGAGTTCGTTACAACACATGGTTGAGCGTATTCACAAGCCTGGTCGCATTGGCGGATCTTTTTGGGGAATGCACTTAGCGCATTTGGGCTTAGCTGTGTTAGTCATGGGCATCACAGGCGTCAAATCCTACGAAGTGGAGCGCGATGTTCGCATGGGAATTGAAGACGTCGTCACTATCGAGCCCTACACATTCAAGCTTATGGGGATCCAAGAAGTGATGGGTCCCAATTACAAAGCACAAGAAGCCGTGGTTCATGTCGAATTAAATGGTGTGCATATCAAAACCCTTAAACCACAAAAGCGTCGTTACTTTTCTTCTGCGATGCCAATGACAGAAGCGGCGATTGATTCGGGCTTGATGCGCGATTTGTACGTCTCTTTAGGAGACCCACTTCCCGGCGATCGACCCGAGTGGAGTATGCGTGTTTATTACAAACCCTTTGTGCCTTGGTTGTGGGCTGGAATTTTGATGATGGTGGCTGGTGGTTTACTCGCCGCATTAGACAGACGCTACAGGAAATCATCCAATGACACTCAAAAATAAATTCCTGATCCCGCTAGTTCTGTTTTTTATATTGGTTGGATTCTTGGCGCTCGGACTCAACCGTGATCCACACGAAATTCCTTCGCCCCTCGTCAACAAACCTGCGCCTGCATTTGAATTGCCAACGCTCAATGACGATAAACTATTTTCACCAACCGATTACAAAGGTAAAGTCTGGTTGCTCAATGTGTGGGCCACTTGGTGCGTCAGTTGTCGCCAAGAGCACCCCGTATTGATTGCATTAACTCAACAACATCACATTCCTGTGGTGGGTTTGAGTTACAAAGAAATACAACCCCAAGAAACGCAACTTAACCAACTCCCCGCCGATCAAAAACTGCAATTGGCCAGGCAACGCAGTCAATTATTCTTAAATCAATTGGGCAATCCCTATGTCTTATCAGTCATGGACATGGATGGAAGAGTTGGTATTCAATACGGTGTTTATGGTGTACCAGAAACCTACGTTATCGATCAACAAGGTGTCATCCGGTATAAGCACGTGGGACCAGTTACTCCCGAATTAATCGATAAAAAACTCTTGCCCTTGTTGCGTCAGCTGGAGAAAACATGAAACGCATCATTGGCGCATTTGTTTTTATTCTTATCTTTGCTAACACCTTGTATGCGCGTGAAGCTCAGCCCTACGCTGAAGACCCGGTGGTTGAGGCAAGGCTTTTGGTGTTGGCCGACGAGTTGCGTTGTTTGGTTTGTCAAAATGAATCCTTAGCCTCTTCACGAGCCGAGTTGGCCGAAGACTTGCGCCGTGAAGTACGAAACTTAATTCGACAAGGAAAAACAGACGCACAAATCAAATTTTTTTTGGTCGAGCGATATGGCGACTTTGTTCTGTACCGACCCGAGGTCAAACCTATTACTTGGATTTTATGGTTCGGCCCGTTTTTATTGTTATTGATTGCTGTGTGGAGTTTGTGGCGGTATTTGTGCATGCGTAGTGATGCATTGCTTCAACATCAACAAGCCAAAATTGAGCCTTTAGAAAATTCAATCACACCCAAGGATTGACGTGAACCCTATCTATTTATTTTTATTCATTGCCTTATTGCTTTGCGTTATTGTTGTGGTTGTATTTTGGTGTTCAATGTCAAAAGCTTCAAGCATTGAAAATGGAGTCAACTCCAAAGATGACGTCATGTCTAACGTGACAGTCTTTCATGAGCAACTGGCCGAATTAAAAAAAGAATACGACCAAGGCACTTTATCTGAGTCCGAATATGAATTCTCGCACGCCGAACTCACCGAACGATTGATGCAAGACTCGCAGACCCATTCTGGAATTAAAAATGCATCAACTCCTGGCGCTTCATGGCGTGGTTTGGCTTGGGGATTTTTAATTTTCATCCCCATTGCTTCAATTGGTTTTTATGCGCTGATTGGCCAACCACTAACCGTGGATCCGCAAGTCGTTGCCGCCATGCAAGGCGACGATCAACTCACGCCCGAGCGACTTCAAAGCATGGCGCAAGACTTAGAAAAAAATTTATCGGCACAGCCTGACAATGCTGGAGGGTGGGTTATGTTGGCGCGCGTTCAACGTGCGCGCGAAGCCTTCGATCTGGCTGACGTAGCCATGCAAAAAGCATTGGCATTAAACAAAAACGATGACTTGTTGATTGAACGCGCAGAAATCTTGGCGCAAAAAAATAGTGGGAAATTTGAAGGTGAACCGTGGGTTATTATTCGTAGCGTTCTTCAGTCTGACCTCAACAACGGCAATGCATTGTTGTTAGCGGGCAGCGCCTCTTTTTCGCAAGGTCAATACAAAGAAGCGTTGAGCTATTGGTTGCGTGTTCAGGCCATATTGCCTGCTGATTCGCCCGAAGCCAAGCCATTAGCCGAGGCCATCGCACAAGCTCGACAAAAAATGGGCACTCCCATTTCAGGTAACAAAATCACTGGGCGTGCTTCACTTGCCAAAGAGATTCTTGCGCAAACGTCTCCACAAGATACTGTTTTTATTTATGCAACCGCGGTAGAGGGTTCGCGCACGCCGTTGGCCATTATTAAAACCACTGTTGCGCAACTGCCCTATGACTTTGTGTTAGATGACAACTCAGCCATGAACCCGCAATTTAAGCTTTCATCACAACAACAAGTCACGGTTCGCGCTCGAATTTCAAAAACAGGTAATGCAATGCCACAACCGGGTGACCTAACTGCTAATGTCTCTCCGGTGAAAGTTGCGCAATCGCCCAAATTGCAACTCATCATATCGGGCCCCTAAATAAAAAAAGCTCTGTCAAGCGGCAGGGCTTTTAAAGAACGATATTGATTTAACTCATTAACAAACCGTGTGACCGCGCAAAGTGAAGCGTTTGAGTACGACTCTTGACGTCCAGTCTTCTAAACAAACGCCACAAATGAACCTTCACCGTATGTTCGCTGATACCGATCTCTGTTGCGATATCGCGATTACTTAATCCACGATCAAGCATCAATATCAATTGTTTTTGACGTTTGGAGAGTTTGATCTCACCAATGGCAATTTTAACTTCATCGTCATCACCTTCCATTTTTAACCTACCTTGAATGGCCGCTGAAATTTCTGAAGAATCGGTTGATTTTTCAATGTACACATCTGCACCCGCTTCTAAGCAGGCGTCGAGAGCTTCACCCGATGGCCTAGAGGACAAGACAACCAA
>SHXN01000060.1 GCA_009693305.1 Limnohabitans sp. | reverse complement strand
CTCGACCCAGCCAACACCCTGCATCATATTCAAAACCCATTAAGCTATCCATAATCCGACTCTCGGTCATGTTGTAGTTCACGCGAGCCACCGAATACCATCTGTTTTCTCCCAGTCCACGGCCGGGGCCCAAATCATTGCCCCAATCTGCCCACAAATCACTGATGGGCCATTGCCATGCTGTATCAATGATTCGGGTGGCGTCTGTGGGACTACTGCGTTGATGACGAAGTGCGGTGGAAATCGTTCGGTAATTGGATGGGTTGAAACGCGCGCCAAACGAAGCGCGTGAAGAAGAATGAGTTTCAGGATCGAATTGTACCGTTGAGTCTACTTTCCATTTTTGCGTCAAGTTGAGCGTTGCGCCCATCAAAATATCGCTGAGCTTTTTTTCAGATGGTGTGTCTGTTGGATAAATGCCCACATTTTGTTCACTCAAACGAAAACGTTGCGCCAAACCAAATCGAGCGGCCTCCGCACCTGTTGTGGGTTCGATCAATCGAGATGTTACCCCTAATGTCAGCATGTGCGTTGCCGAAACACGATCGTTACCTGCGTATTCATTTTCGGTGAACAGTGTTGCGAAATTAAAGTCCACCGAACCCGAATCATAGTTGGGTAAATAGCTTTGTGCACGATACGGTGTTTTCACATAAAATACACGAGGCTCTAAGGTTTGCGTAAAATTTCGATTAAATAAACTCATAGGCCGCTCAAATGTGAGGCCTGCGTCCAAACTAACTGTTGGTACGGCCACATTGGCATTATTAAGACCGTAATAGATGGACGTATTGGGAATCACCAATGAATCATTTTCGAATTGATAGGTCCGCGCTTGATAAATCAGTTTGGGAACCACATAACCGTATGGACGAATCATGGGATAACTCAATTGTTGGCGCGTTAGGCCACGCAATACATTGGGCTGACACGAAATAGAGTTGGTTTCACATTCAAATTCGCGCGCTGATTTAAAACGTGTTAACTCAGCAATGCCTTGCCAATCAAAGCCGCCAAAATTGTTTTTGATGGCCGTTGTATTCAATGCTGGCAAGATGTTGTAAGGTGGTGTTATCCTATTCGTTGGATGTTGTATCACCTGATAAATCGACATTCTCGCCGTCGTGGCGACATTGAGGCCAAAAAAATTTCTGCCCCAACCCAAGCCCGTATCCAACGGTAATAGTCGTGAATTGAGTTTGCTGGTATTGCTCGAAAAATCAGTCCAATAGTGATCGTCGCTCACGCGATTGTGATTGATCATCAATGAGTAACGCGAACCATTCAAATCAACAAAGCCTGTGTGTTGGTGTGAATAACCCCAGCGCGCTTGATCTTCGCGCAGCTTGTCTGAGGGCATGTATTCAAATCGCATTTGTCCTTGATTGGGCGGTATTAAACTTTCTAAGTACCTCAATTCAGAGTTAAATTGAAAACCTCTTCTTGAACTGTAAAAAGTATCAACCGTTAAGTCTCGGTTAGGGGCGATATTCCAATAGTAGGGAGCCTTCACCGTAAAGCCGCTAACATTATCAAATGCATAATCAGGTGACAACAATCCCGATTTGCGTTCATTATTGATGGGGAAACCAAAGTTTGGGATTGGCATGACAGGCACGCCTTTGAAACGAATCGAGCCGTCTGTTGCATAGCCTTCATTTTTATCGGTATCCAAAAAAATTTTTTCAGCATTTACAAACCAATCGGGGAGCCATGAAGGCCCGGGTTTGCGCTGGCACGTTGTATAAAACGCTTTGTGAGCAACCGCTTGTTTGTCATTGATAAAGTCCATGTGCTCGGCATAACCGTGGCCATCGTTTTTATTGAGTTGAAAATCAGGGTTGGTAAAAAAACCTTCAAAACGATCAACTTTGAGATCAAGCAATGGGCCACGATAAACGTTGCCACCCCGATTGATATAAACATTGCCGCGCGCTTTTAATTGATCGTCGGGTTGGTAATAATCAATTCGATCAGCTCGGATCAAAGTGTCGCCCCTTCGTAACTGCGCCCGCCCTTCAAGAGTCATCTCTAAATCTGTTCTTCCAGAGTTTTCATCACCTTCTAAATAAGTAGGCCGCTGTCTTCTATCTGCCGATTGAAGTTGCTCTTGAATGATGCGTGAAGGGCGGCCAATCATTGGCTGCCCTTGCGGTAACGACGTGGGGTTCACAGAATGATGCTGTGGTTGTGTGCTTGGTGCAGGGTCTATGTCGGTCAAAAGCTTAAGCGAGGACGAATACTCCTGCGCCCAAAGTGGAACATTTAAGCAAAAAAGAAGAGCAACAAAAAATCGGCAAGCAATCGGCATAGGTTGGGTTACGGCAAAATTGAGGCTTGAACGCAATCAAAAAGACAGTCGTTAGAATTTAGATTATCCCTGAGTACATCACCCATCTTGCCAAAACCTCATTCAAAGCATCCATTGAACCCACAAACCCATCCCCCACCCATTTCTTGGAGCGATTCTGCGCGCCAAGCGTCTTTTAATCATTGGCTTGAACCATTGGCCACCCAGCACCATTTAAATCTTCAAAGCCTCGGCTTAACGCCGGCGGACGCCAGTTTCAGAAGATATTTTCGAATTGCAGGCGGCTCCAGTTCAACGCAGCCCAGCTTCATCATCATGGATGCGCCTCCTGGCAAAGAAAATTGCGCACCCTTTGTAGCAGTTGCCCGCTTATTGCACCAAGCCGGCTTGCTAGCGCCTCGCATTCTCAATTGGGACGATACTCATGGGTTTATGTTGCTCGATGATTTGGGCCAACACACCATGATGCAAACCCTCGATCCCACAGCGCCCGATCTTGCATTGTTTACCAAAGCCACCGACGCTTTACTGCTTTGGCAACATGCATCGCGCCCCGATGTGTTGCCTGCCTACGATGCGGCCTTGCTGCACCGCGAACTGTCTTTATTTCCTTATTGGTACATCAACCAACACAAACAAATCACGCTCAACAACGCAGAACAACAATCTTTAAAGGATGCATTTGATTTGATCGTTGCACACAACCTCAACGCACCGCGCGTGTTTGTGCACCGAGACTTCATGCCGCGCAATCTCATGATTGCGTACGACCCCAACGAAACGCGATTAGGTGTTTTGGATTTTCAAGATGCGGTGTATGGCCCCATCACCTACGACATCGCCAGTTTGATGCGCGATGCTTTTGTGTCTTGGGATGAAGAGATGGCGCTCGATGTAACGATTCGCTATTGGGAACGCGCCAAAGAAATAGGCTTGATGGATTTTGAGGATTGGCACCAAGACTTCGGTGCGTTTTATCGTAGTGTTGAATGGATGGGTTTGCAACGACACCTCAAAGTGGCGGGCATTTTTGCGCGCTTAACGCTTCGCGATCACAAGCCCGTTTATTTGCAAGACACGCCACGCTTCATCGCCTACATTCGTCACACCTGCTCACGCTATCGCGAACTCAAGCCCTTGTTGCGATTCATCGATCGCATCGAAGGCACCACACCTGAAACAAGTTTTGCCATCGGCCGCATTTGAAAGCCCCACACTTGCCACGCTTTTATTACCCCATAACTTTGTCTATTGGATCGGATGTTGCATTGCCGCCCGAGACCACACGTCATGTTCAAGTGCATCGACTGCAACCTGGCAACACCATCACCTTGTTCAATGGCATGGGCGGCAGTTATCAAGCACAAATCACAGAGATGCAAAGACAATCGGTGAGTGTGCAAGTTTTGTCGCACAACGACACCGAAATAGAAACAACAAGGCGTATTCATATCGCTGTTGGTATGCCCGCCAACGATCGAATGGATTGGTTAATTGAAAAAGCCACTGAACTCGGCGTTGCTCGCGTCACACCGCTCATGACCGAACACAGCGTCCTGCGATTAACGGGTGAACGCGCCGAGCGAAAACAATTGCATTGGGATGGCGTTGCCGCAGCCGCTTGCGCGCAATGCGGACGCAACAAACTGCCCATCATCTATACACCCGTCTCGTTGCAACAATGGTCGGTTGCACCTGATGACTACGACGCACGATTGGTTTTATCTTTAGAACCCGATGAGCAGTGGACGGCCTCGCATCTTTCGACACTTGCCACCGATGCGCGCGTGCTGGTCGTGGTTGGCCCAGAAGGCGGCTTAAGTGCCAAAGAAGACGGCGCACTTCGCGATCAAGGGTTTCACCCCCTGCGTTTAGGGCCACGTGTCATGCGCGTCGAAACGGCGGTGATTGCTTGTCTCTCCCAGCTATGCTTTTAAACCATGTCACGAACAATCAGCATCAAATATCAATTGAGCGCAGAATCAAACCATGAATAAAAATCTGTGGCTCCTCACACTGACGCAAGGTCTGTTCTTAACCAACAACGTCACCTTCATTGCCATCAATGGCTTGGTTGGTTTGAGTCTTGCCCCATTTGGTTGGATGGCCACACTGCCTGTGATGGGCTATGTGGTGGGCGGCGCACTCAGCACGGGTTTGGTTGCGCAGTCACAAAAACTGTGGGGGCGCCAACGCTCGTTTCAAATTGGATTGATCGTTGCATTTGTTTCTGCACTCATGGGTGTGACTGCTATTTTGATGCAGTCCTTTTATTTGTTGGTACTTACAACCGTTGTTGCAGGGTATTACAGTGCCAACGGACAGCTCTATCGTTTTGCCGCGGCAGAACTGGCGCCTAGCAACGGCAAAGAAAAAGCTGTTTCGTGGGTGATGGCGGGCGGTTTAATTGGCGCCATTGTTGGGCCTAATTTAGCAACAGTCACCAAATCTTGGCTGGGCCAACCGTTTGCAGGCGCTTATTTGAGTTTATCGGTGATGGCCATCATATCGTTTGCGATTATTTCTCGCATCGAGTTTCCTCCTCTGCCCGAGGCCGTTGGAGAAAATCAACAAGGCCGCGATTTATTGAATATCATGCGTCAACCCATTTTTGTAGTTGCCGCATTGGGTGCATCGCTCGGTTATGGTGTGATGAACTTGTTGATGTCGGCCACTCCTTTGGCGATGCAAGCGTGCGGCTTATCGTTTGAAGACACCGCTTTTGTTTTGCAATGGCACGTCATTGGTATGTTCGCGCCTGGCTTTTTCACGGGCCATTTGATTCAACGCTTTGGCGCATTGGCCATCATGGGCACAGGCGTCGTCATCAATTTGTTGTGCCTCGTTATTGCGCTCAATGGTTTGGAAGTGCTGCATTTTGTATGGGCCTTGTTTTTATTGGGTGTAGGATGGAATTTTTTATTCACCGCCAGCACCACATTATCTTTAAAAGCCTATACACCGATTGAAAAAGATCGTGCGCAAGGCGCGATTAATTTTTGTGTCTTCACGACCATGGGTTTCACCGCCTTTGCATCAGGTGCTTTTGTGACCACACAAGGATGGCATTGGCTCAATTGGGGCTCGCTTGTTCCTGTATTCATCACAGGCGCGGGTTTGCTTTGGTTGAAGTTACAAAAAACGCCTACTTAAAAAGGCATATTCGCAATCACATGCGCCACCGACGCCGTGATTTTTTTAGCATACGGCACATGCAAAAATTCATTCGGTCCGTGTGCATTGCTTTGTGGGCCCAACACACCACACACCACACACCATCATTTGCGCTTTTGGAAAACCCAAGCTCAACAAATTCATCAAGGGTATCGTGCCGCCTTGGCCGATGTAGCCAACGCCCGCTCCAAAATGCGATTGACTCGCTTCGTTCAATGCTTTTTCAAACCAAGGCGCGGTCTCAGGCGCGTTCCATCCATTGGCACCACCACCCGAATTGAATGTCACTTTGGCTTGATAAGACGCGCTTTCTTCCAACAAAGTTTTGAGTTGTTGCGCGGCCTGTGCGGCGTCTACCAATGGGGGCAAACGCAAACTCAATTTAAAAGCGGTGTAAGGTCTGAGCAAATTGCCCGCATCTTTTAAAGCAGGAAAACCTTCGGCACCTGTCACGCTCAATGTGGGTGTTCGTGTACGTTTGATCAATGCGCCAACAGGATCGGTGGTGGTGGGCAAGGCAAACAAAGTTGCGCCACCGCAATCGTGATGCGCCCATGGAAAACGTTTGAATGTTTGATCACCCAAAATCTTTGCAGTGTCGCGCGCTTGTTGCAAACGTTCGGCTGGAATTTCGCGATGAAACACTTGCGGTCAAAGATGTCCCGTTTTGCTGTCTTCCAATCGATCAAGCACTTGTCGCATGATGCGAAAACTCGACGGCAGCAAACCCGATGCGTCACCCGAGTGAATGCCCTCGGTCAAAATTTCCACTTGCAATGTGCCGCTGATCATGCCTCGCAAACTTGTGGTGAGCCACAACTGATCATAATTGCCCGCACCACTGTCTAAACAAATCACAAGAGCAACGTCACCCATGCGCTTTCTTAACGCGTCGACATAAGGCAATAAATCGGGCGATCCACTTTCTTCACAGGTTTCAATCAAACCCACAGTGCGTGGGTGTGCCACATTTTGTTTTTTCAACGCCAGCACACTGGCAATACTCGCATACACCGCATAACCATCATCGGCACTGCCACGTCCGTATAACTTATCGGCCATATACTTGGGAGTCCACGGCCCCAAATCACTTCGCCAGCCATCAAACTCGGGTTGTTTATCCAAATGTCCATACACCAACACGGTGGGTTGATTGGCCGCATCCGGCTTGGTGCCGGCCACTTCAAAAAATAAAACAGGCGTGCGCCCTAGCAAACGAATGATCTCAAGCTTGAAGCCCGCCACCTTTTGAGCATTCACCCAATCGGCGGCGCGTTGTAATACCAAATAAAGACAACCCAACTTGGGCCACTCTTTTTCAAATGCAGGCGACTTAGCGGGTATCTCAATGTATTGTTTGATTTATCGACGATGTTGTCATCCCACATGCGAGACACATCGCTCAGTGCTTGCGCGTCATTGATCCAAGGCGTTCTTGCATTTATCATTGGCCCTTTCGATTTTTAAACCAACCCAAACCAGAAGACGTACCGTTTTCTTGGCCGCCTCGCAAGGGGCGGTACTCACAACCCACCCATCCTTGCCAATTGCACGATTGACTCACCACATCAATCACATCAAACAAGTGCTGGTAATTGAGTTCGCCCAAGTCAGGCTCGTTGCGCAATGGCACGCCTGCAATTTGAAAATGCCCCACACGTCCTGTGGGCAAATAGTTTTTGATTTTGGTGGCTACATCGCCCTCTACAATTTGGCAATGGTACAAATCCATTTGAACTTGCAAATTGCTAACCCCCACCTTTTCAATGATGGCGTGTGCTTGGTCTTGTCGATTCAGAAAAAAGTCAGGAATGTCACGCGTATTAATCGGTTCAATTAAAATATTTTTTCCAAATTGCCCCGCTTGCGCGCAAGCCCATTGAAGATTGTTGATGTATGTTTTTCTTTGCAAAACTTGCGTGTTGATCGAGTCACTGCTGGTTTGCAAATCTTTAGGCAATTTTTTATAAACACTGTCGGGCACCGTATAAAGACCCGCCATCACATGAATACGCGGGCAATCGAGCACCTGCGCGTATTCAAGCGCGAGTTGAAAGCCTTTTTTAAATTCACTCTCTTTTCCAACCAAACTCGCAACGCCCTTAAAGCCATCGCTCCACGCTTGCGTGATGCTTTCTTTTTGAACGCCCCCAGGAGGCGCGTTAAATAACACTTGTTGCAAACCGTTTTGATGCAAACGTGCGGCCAAGTCTTTGGCCTCCCACTCATACGGAAATAAAAACTCAACCGCTATGAATCCATCTTTTGCAGCCGCTTCAAATCGATCTAAAAACGGATGCTCCACATACATCATTGATAAATTAGCAGCAAATTGAGGCATTTTTTCTTTCCTGATTTGATTCACCAACGCGCGCCAAACACATCGCGTAACTCTTGCAAGGCCTGCTCGTGAAGCGCTTGCGGTTTGGGTTGACTCACGTGCCAAAGCTTAGCGGTTTCCTCTAACTCTTCCAACGTGGCCATCGCCGATTCTGGCGTATCGCCCCACACATTGGGTCCCAGTCGCGACAACATCACCGCGCGAATGGGCGTACCCGCAAGAGCGTAATCGGTGATGGCCTGTGCCACTTGTTTTGCTGTCTCTGGGTCACCCGGTCTTTTGTAAGGCATGAGCGGGACGTGACCTACCTTCATCACAAAATAAGGCGCGATGGGTGGCAATAACTCGATCCACTGCAATTGACCTTTAACTTGTGTCGGTTGCATGGTGAGTGCCACGCAATACGTGCTGTGCGTGTGAATGATGCACCGCGTTTGTGTGTCTTGCTGTGTTGCCGCTTCATAGATGTGTTGGTGCAGTGTTAATGTTTTGCTGGGCTTGGCGTTGCCCATCACTTGACCCGCCAAATCAACGCGCGCAATGTGTTGCGGCTCGAGCGTGCCCAATGACGCATCGGTTGGCGTGATTAAAAACCTATCGTTTAAGCGATAACTGATGTTGCCAGCTGTTGCATGCACATAGCCGCGCGAAAATAAACTGGCGCCTATTTGACATATTTTTTCTCTCGCTTGTTTCTCATTCATTGTTATCTTTCAACCTAAGCATTTGATACAACCACTATCCTTGAAATTTAAACACCGCTGTGCCCGCCATCAAATTGGGTTGCCAGCGAATGATTTTGCCATCTTCCAAACCAAACGAATCGTGTATTTGCAAATTGTTTTTGCGCGCCAAGCTTTCAAAATCCTCAAACGTTCCGACACGAATGTTAGGTGTGTCATACCACTCATAGGGCAAATGTCTAGTCACTGGCATACGCCCGCGCAAAATACTGAGTCGATTGGGCCAATGCGCAAAGTTTGGAAACGACACCACGCCCACACGCCCCACGCGCGCAGTTTCACGCAACATGATTTGCGCATTTCTTAAATTTTGCAAGGTGTCAATTTGTAAAACCACGTCAAACGATTGATCTGAAAAAAGACTCAGGCCTTCATCCAAATTGAGTTGAATCACTTGCACGCCTCTTTTGACGCAGGCAATCACATTGTCATCATTGATCTCAACGCCATAGCCTGTGCACTTCCGTGTTTTTTGTAAAAAGTCGAGCAACTCGCCATCGCCACAACCCAAATCCAGCAGGCGACTACCAACGGGCACGAGTTGTGCAATCGCTTGTAAAGTGAGGAGGTCACTCATTCGCTCGCCTCTTGGATTGTTTGTGCAATGCGATCGAAATAATTGCGAATAATCGCCAAATAACGCGCGTCTTCCATTAAAAACGCATCGTGTCCGTGTGGCGCGTCAATTTCTGCATACGTCACAAGGAGCTTGTTGTCCATCAAGGCTTTCACCATTTCTCGGCTTCGCGAGGGCGCAAATCGCCAATCGGTGGTAAAGCTCACCAATAAAAATTTAGCTCTCGCTTTAGCAAGCGCCATGGTTAAGTTTCCACCATAGTGCCTTGCGGGATCGAAGTAATCCAATGCACGCGTGATCAATAAATACGTGTTGGCATCAAAATATTCGCTAAATTTACTGGCTTGATGGCGCAAATAACTTTCAATTTCAAACTCAATGTCTTGCGTGGTGTATTGATAGGAGTCGCCATTTTGCAAAGCGCGTCCAAACTTGGTGTTCATCACGTCATCACTCAAATACGTGATGTGTCCGAGCATGCGTGCAATTTTTAAACCGCGTTGTGGCAGCACATGATGCTCATAAAAATGTCCGCCATGAAAATCAGGATCGGTCACAATGGCGCGTCTGGCCACTTCATTGAAGGCAATGTTTTCAGCTGTTAAATTGGGTGCGCTTGCAATCACAATCGCGTGCTCGACTTGTTGTGGATATTGAAGCGTCCAACTCAAGGCCTGCATGCCGCCCAAACTTCCACCCATCACCGCCGCCAACTTGTTGATGCCCAGTGCTTGTATCAATCGTTCTTGAGAAGCAACCCAATCTTCAACGGTAACAACAGGAAAATCAGCACCATTAATTTTTCCAGTTTGTGGATTTTGATACATAGGCCCAGTTGAACCAAAACAAGAACCCAAATTGTTCACACCAATCACAAAAAAACGATTCGTGTCCAACGCTTTGCCAGGGCCGATCATCGAATCCCACCAACCCTCGCTGTTGGTTTGATTTTCATAAACGCCCGCCACATGATGCGACGCATTGAGCGCATGACAGATTAATACGGCATTGCTTTTGTCAGCGTTGAGCTCACCATAGGTTTCATAACTCAATTGATAGCTGTGCAACGTCGCGCCGCTTTGCAATAAAAGCGGTTGCTCAAATGACATCGACTGGGGCTTTGCAACAAAAGACATGAAAAAAACCCGGTATCGCTAAAAACGGTACCGGGTGGAGCATCGTCTTTAGCTGTACTTGTTAAGCGCCCGCAAGCTGGTGCAAATCGGCGCTGGACGTGAAAGTATATATTCTAAATTTGTTTTTGCTCAACTTTGTACGTTTTTACTGCCGTCTTTTTGAGCGCCCTGTGTTTTTATACCCGCCAAAATTTGCATGGTCTTTTTTAAGCTACAACTATTGCCAAGGGCGAGATCTGCCGCATGATGGCCTTGGCGTGCTGCTTCTCTGCAATCCGCAAATCATAGGCTGCCTGCAGCGCGAGCCATCCTTGCGCTTCACTGCCAAAATAACCCTCTAGGCGCAATGCTGTATCTGCTGAAACGCCGCGTTTGCCATCGACAATTTCACGCAGACGAGAGTAGGGTACGTGCAAGGCAAGTGACAAGGCACGAACGCTGACACCCATGGGTTTGATGTAGTCCTCAAGCAATATTTCACCAGGGTGTATGGGGCGCATTCCATTTTTAAACATGGCGGCTCTTCCTAAAATTTGGTATTTTTAATGTGGGTCTTCGATTGCGACATCAAACGGGCCCTTGGCTCCCCACCTGAATGTCAATCGCCATTGATCATTGATCATTGATCCGAACATGCCATGCTCCGTCATATTCCTTGAGGTCGTTTCCAAGCGGGGCCTTCATGAACATCACTGATGGCGCGGCATCGAGTTGCCCCAACTTTCGCTCTGCAACTTTTTTGATCTTTATGTATCTCGGACTCCGACCTGTCGTGAATAGTGCTTGGGTATCAGCACAGACGAATGATTGAATTGGCATTATTTATAGTTTTCCCGTTAACCGTTTAACGATCAATCATTTTACAACAGATTATGGTACAAATCTATATTTGGTGCATTTTTTGCTCAAATTTGTTGCGCCTGACACAGGGCGCCTTTTTTTGCACCAAAAACAAACATTTCATCCAAAGGACTCACATGGAAGCACCAATACAGGGCTTTGACGCTTTGTTCATTTTGCTTGGCGCCATCTTGGTGCTTGCAATGCATGCGGGATTTGCGTTTTTAGAGCTGGGTACGGTTCGAAAGAAAAACCAAGTTAACGCCTTGGTCAAGATCTTGGTTGATTTCAGCGTTTCAACCGTCGTTTATTTTTTGGTGGGTTACAGCGTTGCCTATGGCGCTGGTTTTTTAATGGACGCTAAAACCTTGTCGGCTAACAACGGTTACGAGTTGGTTAAGTTTTTCTTCTTGCTCACCTTCGCGGCAGCCATTCCTGCCATCGTTTCTGGCAGTATCGCAGAGCGCGCCAAGTTTTATCCCCAATTGATTGCAACAGCTGTGATCGTCGGCTTTATCTATCCATTTTTTGAAGGTATTTCTTGGAGTCAATACTGGGGCTTTCAAACGTGGATCAAGGCCGCAACGGGTGAAGAGTTTCACGACTTTGCAGGCTCGGTTGTTGTCCACGCCGTGGGTGGTTGGATTGCATTGCCCGCTGTTTTGTTGTTGGGTCCGCGAGCCAATCGATATCGCAAAGACGGCGCTATTTCTGCGCATCCGCCATCCAATATTCCTTTTCTTGCATTGGGCGCATGGATTTTGATCGTCGGTTGGTCCGGTTTTAATGTGATGAGCGCACAAACGCTAGACAAAATCTCAGGCCTCGTTGCTGTCAACTCGCTCATGGCGATGGTAGGCGGCACTCTTACAGCCCTGTGGTTGGGCAAGAACGACCCTGGCTTTGTTCACAACGGCCCCTTGGCGGGCTTGGTTGCCGTTTGCGCTGGCTCAGACTTGATGCACCCTCTGGGTGCTTTGGTGGTTGGTGCGGTTGCGGGTGCCATCTTTGTGTATATGTTCACGCTCACACAAAACAAATGGCGCATCGACGATGTTCTTGGCGTTTGGCCTTTGCACGGGCTGTGCGGCACATGGGGCGGCGTGGCGGCTGGGATTTTTGGCGCACCCGCACTGGGCGGCATGGGTGGCGTCAGTCTGAGCGCGCAATTGATAGGTACCGCCTTAGCAGGCTGCTGAAATATTGGTCGATAAATCAGTTTGCATTACCTGGTTGATCTTTTTTACTGAGGTAAATTGCACATTCTGAAATTCACGCCCTTATTTGCTTGTTTTTTGAGGTTTTGAGCCACTTTCTTCATCATTTGTTG
>SHXN01000059.1 GCA_009693305.1 Limnohabitans sp. | reverse complement strand
GACCACTGGCGCATGCACACAGATGTTCCACCCACAGTCCAACCAATTGATGCAGTTTGATGCGACAAGCTTGTAAGGTGGTTTTTTTGAGAGGATCGCCTTTGAAAATAGAGGTGGCTGAGTAATCCAGATGGAGTAAATGTTGATTGCCACGATCAAACCACTGACCGCTTTGCAATACGCCTGTGACACTTTTGTCATCATCCCATTGAATGTTTGTGGTTGGCGCATCGATGTTTTGAATCGGTATTTCTTCTAACCAAGATTGCGCATTTGATTTTAATTGGATCACTTCGTCTTTGAGTTGTTGCTCCATCACCTGCCCAAAGCCAGATAACGGCAGTACACCTGCGTGTTGCAAGGCTTGTGAGTCGTTGCTGTGTGGATGCATGAGTAGCGATATCAGTTGATATTTTTGCAAGCCATTTAATAAAAATGGCTCGTCGGAGTCGTCAAGCTCTTGCGGTTGCTCCATTCGAATTTGCAAATGGTGTTGGTAGTAAATGTCTAAGGGTTGACGCAGCAATTGGCGCAAGTGATGAACTTGCAAGGCTTGAGGTGCGGCAACCGACAAGTGTTCATCGCGTGTGTCGACGTTTTCTTGGGTCGCTCTGGCTGTGATCCATTCGTGTGAAAAAGTTTGAAAGCGCGAATGTGGTGTGATGTATTGATTAGAAAACGCTTGCAAAGGGTATTCGGTTGCAACTGCAGAATGAGGCCAGATTTGATTGAGGTAATCCATGAGTTGAGAAATCAACACCGATGGCGGAAGTTTTTCGTGATCGCTGGGGTGGCGACTTTGCCAACTGATATACAAGCGTTCGCGTGCTGACAACAAGGCTTCCAAAAACAAATAGCGATCGTCTTCACGGCGTGAGCGATCTGCAAGTCTGCGCCACGGCGCATGCGTGAGTAAATCAAAATCTCGGGGTGTAGAAGGCCTTGGATAAGCGCCGTAATTCATGCCGAGTAAACACACGCGTTGAAATGGGATGGATCGCATGGGCATGAGTGTGGCAAATTGCACGCCATCACCTAAAAATCGTTGGTGCATGGCAGGCAATTCAATGCTGTTAAGCCAATGATCACGCACAACGCTGATGTGCATCGCTTCGTTGAACTGACCCCATTCGCATTGCTGAACCCATTTTTCTAAGGCGTTGCTGAGTTTTTGTGAAACCCAAACGTATTCATCTTTTTTATTTAAAAAAAACTTTTGCATCAAGGCTTGTAAAGTAACCAGCCATTGCTTGGGTGTTTGCGCATGCATCAATGATTGACGCGTTTGAGTGATGGCATCCAACAAAACAATGAGTTGACCGATGCGCCAGGCATTGATGCCGCCAATATCGGGCGTGGGTACGGTGTTGTGCCATGTTTGGCTCCATGCTTCTTGGTTATTGGCAGCGCCTGTGGCGTATCCGAGCAACATGCGTCGCACACCAAATTCCCATGTGTTGTGATCGCCATCATTGATATCGGGCAGGCCCATTGATTGGCGATGCAATGGGTTGATGCCCCAACGAATTGCAGACGAGCGAATCCATTCGTGCAAGGATTCAACATCGTGGACGCTGAGTTCTAATTTTTCGCGAATGGCGTCCACATCCAATAGACTCAACCAATCGTTGGGTGTAAAACGCAAGGTGGGCAATTGGAGTAACAACTCCAGCGCTTGGACCATGGGGTGATCGCTTGGCGTTGGATCTGCAATATGAAAGGGGATGTATCGGGGGTCGCTTGTATCAAAGCGTCCCCAAGCGGCTTGTATATGCGGTGCAAAGCTTTGAATGTCGGGCACCATCACCATGATTTGTCGCAGGGATAGGTTGGGATCGAGATTGAGCCATTGCAAAATTTGATCGTGCAAAACTTCGACTTCGCGTTGCGCGCTGTAACAACTCACCCATGTGATGCTTTTGTCGTCATCGTTGCGTTGTCTATTCAATGTAGCAAAGTGTTGATTGGATCGTAAATTTAAAATATCCGATTGCAGCATTTGCAACTGATGGTGTGTAGCGCTATCGGATGGGTCCCAAGGATCTGCAAATAATTCTTGACGCGCTTGTTGACCCGCTACTTCAAAACAGTCAATTAAATGCAAATAGTCGCGCGCTTGTTGGCCCCACGCCGCTAAAAGTGGATGTGTGTCGATGTGTAAATCGTTGGTGCTGATGGCCTTAGGGATAGATTGCTTGGCTTGTGATTGAATCCAGTGATGCATCAATCGTTTGTCTTCCACCACATCTTGCCAATAGACTTGGCAAGGATTGGTGACAAACATCAACACTTGCGTGATTTGACCCAATGCGGCAAGCGCTTCAACGCTTTGAAGCGGTAGGGATGAAATGCCAAACACCATAACGCGTGAAGGCACTTGCGAAGGTCTGTTGGTGGGTGTGAACGATTGAATCGCTTGCATGAAGGCCGTGTGCACCGATGCACGCGAAGACATGGACGCGCCCCATTGATCTTGAGTGGCCAAGTCTTGCATCAACCATTGCCACAAATGGGTTTGCCACAAATGCTCATCGGGCATGGCAACCGATTGACCATCGGCTAATGGAATACGGTAACTACCATTGGACCAATTTTGAAGCCAGTCGGCGCGGTAGTTTTGATAGCCGTCAAGCACATCGGCCAACTGCATGGCCAGTTGGTAGGCTTTGTATTGCGTGTTTTGTGTGTCGGGTTGCGGATTTAAATACGCATGCAAAGGTGAGTAGGTGTCTTTTTTTATTTCTTGTGAATGTAAAAAACGCAACAAACGCCATACCAAGTTGGATTTATCCAAGGGCATGTGCGCAGGAACTTTTTCTTCACCCAATACAGCGCGATACATGCGCCATATGAGTGTGGAGGGTAAATCGATGGTGGTGGCGGCGCAAATGCCTAATGCGCTGTCTTTGGCGATTTGAATTTCTAGCCAATGCTTCATGCCATTGCTTTGCACCAAAATAACTTCGGAGTCGAGTGGTTTTAAGGGATGTTGTTTGACAGACTCGATCAGCAACTCGCTCAGGTGTTCGAGCTGGTTGCTGTGAAAGACTAAAAATCCATTGGCAATGGGCATGGGCTGAATGGCCTTGAAAGGGTGGAGCCACAAGCTTAACGGAGAAGAGGCTCAGCGCGTGAGCCACTTTGAATAAATCGATACTTTTTAATGCCTTTATTGCGGCAAAAGCATGCCTTTTTTTTCTATGAAATCCACAATCGTTTGAACGCCCATCAATGTTTTTAAATTGGTCATGACATAGGGCTTGAGGCCTTGTGATTGCGTGCGCATGCGCTGTGTATCGGCCTCCATCACGGCCAGGTCGGCGCCAACGTGCGGCGCCAAATCTGTTTTGTTAATCACAAATAAATCGCTCTTGGTGATGCCAGGCCCACCTTTGCGCGGAATCTTTTCACCAGCGGCCACGTCAATCACGTAAATTGTGAGGTCACTCAATTCGGGACTGAAAGTAGCCGCTAAATTATCGCCACCGCTTTCAACAAACACCACGTCTGCATTGGGAAATTTTTCGAGCATGCGATCAATTGCTTCTAAATTGATGGACGCATCTTCACGAATTGCGGTGTGGGGACAGCCGCCTGTTTCAACTCCCATGATGCGTTCGGCCTCTAAAGCACCGCTCACCGTGAGAATGCGTTGATCTTCTTTGGTATAGATGTCGTTGGTGATGGCCACCAAGTCCCATTTACTACGCATATTTTTGCATAGCATTTCAAGCAAGGTCGTTTTGCCAGAGCCAACAGGCCCACCAATGCCAACGCGCAAGGGGGGTAATTTTTTGGTGCGATGAGCGATGTGATGCATCATGATCTAAACAATCGAGAGTATTGGGTTTCGTGGCGCGCAGACACAATGGCCAAGCGCGGGCTAAAGGCTTGTCGTTGATCATCATTCAAGTGCATGGCGTGATTAACGGCAATCGGAATTTGCAAACTGAGTGCGGCCAAAATGCGTTGCCCACTGCGTTGACCCAGTGGCACGGCCTTTAAAGAAGATTGCACCATGTTTTCAGCCCAAGAAAAAGCACAAGCCGTTAGGCTATCTTGTATGGGTAAATCGGTGGAAGCAACGGCCAATGCAAATGTGATGGGCCAAGTCGGTGGTAATTGTAAACAAGTGTTCAATTGCAATTCATCTACCAGCGTTTGATTGCGCAACCACTCGAGCAAGGATCGACCCATTTGTTCGGTTTGTAAACGCATCTCAGACGTTTCGCGTGTTTGCAAAATCCATTGCGTCAGTGTATGGAGTTTTTGCAAATTGTTGCTCCGCCATGCGTCAATGGCTTTGGCAACAACGGCCAAGTCACTGCGCGATTGTGAGATGTGAAATTGATCTATCAACCAATGTTGTGCTGTTGCTTCATCGGTGATGTGGCCGTGTTCAACGGCAGACTCCAAACCTTCGGAATAAGAAAATCCGCCCACGGGTAATGCAGGTGACGCCAGTTGCATCAATCGTAACAAGGAAGCAGGAGAGAGTGACACGATGAATCAGTGTTTGCAAGAATCATCGTGCACATGATGCGCATGATCCTGATGATCGTGTTTGTGACTCATATGATCGTGTGCATGATCATGGCCATGCGCATGTTCGCTCGCATAGGCACCCGCTTCGGGCTCAAACGGTTCATCCACCGCATTAACAATGAGATACATCGCGCGAAGCATATCGGCGAGTACATGATCGGGTTCAATCTTGAGATGATTGGCGCGCAATTCAATCGGCACATGGCGATTCCCTAAATGATAAGCTGCGCGTGTTAAATCAAATACGCTTCCGTGTTGCGTGCAATGCGTGATGTGCAACACGGGTTGTGGTGCCGCCTCTATTTTTAAAAGCGATCCATCTTCTCCCACCAAAACATCGCCACCTCGCACGAGCGTGCCGCGCGGTAAAAACACGCCCACTTGTCGACCGCTTGAATCTGTTGCTTCGAATCGACTTTTTTGTCGCACATCCCAATCGAGCAACACAAACGGTGCGCGTTTGATTAATGCAGATGCCAATCCCTGTCCCGCTGGAACACGTTTAGAAAAATGAATCATGATTTAAAACAAAAAATATCTCTGGGCCATGGGTAGGCTGGTGGCCGGCTCGCAGGTGAGCAGTTGTCCATCGGCACGTACCGCATAGGTTTGTGCGTCCACTTCCATGTGTGGCGCATAGTCATTGTGCACCATGTGACGCTTGCCAATGCCACGGATGTTTTTAACCACGGCCAATGTTTTTTGTAAACCATAGCGTTTGCCAATATCAGCTTGCATGCCTGTTTGTGAAACAAACGTGAGAGAGCCTTTGCTCAATGCGCCACCAAACGCGCCGAACATCGGTCTGTAATGGACAGGCTGGGGTGTGGGAATCGATGCATTGGGGTCGCCCATTGCTGCCAATGCAATAAAGCCCCCTTTGAGAATGATGGATGGTTTGACGCCAAAAAACGCAGGTTTCCAAATCACCAAATCGGCCCATTTACCTACTTCGATACTGCCCACTTCGTGACTGATGCCGTGTGCAATCGCAGGGTTGATGGCTAATTTGGCGATGTAGCGTTTGATGCGTGCGTTGTCGTGTCGATCGGTGTCGCCTGGTAAGGCGCCGCGTTGCGATTTCATTTTGTGAGCCGTTTGCCAACAACGCATGATGACTTCGCCCACTCGCCCCATGGCTTGACTATCGGATGAGAACATACTAATCGCACCGAGGTCATGCAAGATGTCTTCGGCAGCAATGGTTTCGCGACGAATGCGGCTTTCTGCAAATGCCAAATCTTCTGCAATCGATGGATCGAGGTGATGACAGACCATCAACATATCCACGTGTTCGTCCAGCGTGTTGATGGTGTATGGTTTGGTGGGATTGGTGGATGACGGCAGTACATTGGCTTGGCCCACCACTTTTAAAATATCGGGCGCGTGTCCGCCACCCGCACCTTCGGTGTGAAAGGTATGAATCGTTCTGCCTTTGAAGGCCGCGATGGTGTCTTCTACAAAGCCCGATTCGTTTAATGTATCGGTATGAATAGCAACTTGTGTATCGGTAGCTTCGGCCACATTCAAACAATTGTCGATGGCCGCTGGTGTGGTGCCCCAATCTTCATGAAGTTTTAAACCAATGGCGCCTGCATGAATTTGTTCGGTTAAAGCATCGGGCAATGATGCGTTACCTTTGCCTAAAAAACCTAAGTTCATAGGGAACGCATCGGCTGCTTGCATCATGCGTTCTAAATTCCAAGGGCCAGGTGTGCATGTGGTTGCAAATGTGCCAGTGGCGGGTCCTGTGCCACCACCCAGCATGGTGGTTACACCCGAGGCCAATGCTTCATCAATTTGTTGCGGTGCGATGAAATGAATGTGCGTATCAATCGCACCAGCAGTGACGATCATGCCTTCGCAACTGATGATTTCTGTGCCCGGTCCAATGATGATGTCGACGCCTGGTTGCGTATCGGGGTTGCCCGCTTTGCCGATAGCCGCGATGCGACCACCTTTTAATCCAATATCTGCTTTGACAATGCCCCAATGATCGACGATCAATGCGTTGGTCATCACGGTATCCATCGCGCCTTGATCGCGCGTTCTTTGTGATTGCGCCATGCCATCGCGAATGGTTTTGCCGCCACCAAACTTGACTTCTTCGCCATACGATCCAGCGCGCAAGCTGTAATCGTCTTCCACTTCAATCGCCAAGTTGGTATCGGCTAAACGCAAACGATCGCCAACGGTGGGGCCATACATTTCTGCGTAAGAACGGCGTTCAATTTGAGCCATCACTTTGCCCCTTGTTTTAATGCAGGCAGCGCGCCTTGAATTAATCCACGAAAACCATAAACCATTCGATCTCCAGCGTATTCCACCAATTCAACTGTGCGCTGTTGACCTGGTTCAAATCGAACGGCCGTGCCCGAAGCAATGTGTAGTCGCATTCCTTGCGCTTGCGCACGATCAAATTGCAAAGCCGAATTGGTTTCTGCAAAATGGTAGTGCGACCCCACTTGTATAGGCCTGTCGCCCGTGTTTTTAATCAATAGCGTGATGGTGCGCCTGTTGGTGTTGATGGGGTGCGAGCCCGTATCGGTGAGTAATTCGCCGGGAATCATGTGCGACTCACTTTCTCTGCAACCACAAATACGCACCAACCAACAAGGCAAGCAACACATAGCCCATCACATCGGTTGCATGCCAATGCGATGAAACCATACCGTGTCCTTTATGCGCTTGTGCAATCGATGCAGAAACTGCTAGTAGAGAAAGAAGAATTTTTTTTATTTCCATGCTCACTTCTAATCAAACAATGGGTTGATGAACGGTGACCAACTTGGTTCCATCGGGAAACGTGGCCTCGACTTGAATATCAGGAATCATCTCGGGTATGCCGTCCATGACGTCTACGCGCGTGAGGAGGGTGCGACCCTCGCTCATCAATTGCGCGACTGTTTTTCCGTCGCGTGCACCTTCCATCACTGCGGCACTAATGAAGGCAACCGCCTCAGGGTAATTGAGTTTGAGCCCGCGTGCGCGTCTGCGCTCGGCCAACAAGGCGGCGGCAAATATCAAGAGCTTGTCTTTTTCGCGTGGGGTGAGTTCCATGATTGTGGAGTGTTTTGGAAAAGGGTGGGACTATTGTCTCTCTATATTAAAAGTTTGCAACTTGCATGCCTCAAAAAAGGGTTGCAAAGAAGGGGTGGTTTACACCAATGCTGGGCACTTTCGATATTTTGGTGCGTATTTATGTGGGTCGAATCCAACGATTACATACTTTTCATTAAATAAGTTTATTTATTGCACCGAAATGGGTTGGCACATCCTTTGCCGTGAAACTTTTATGCATGTTACGCATGCATTTTTTCATTAGCCTTTTGGAGTTTCTCCCCATGTTAAACCGTCGCCTTCATCTTAAGACTATTGCCGCTGCTGCAGCAATTGTTAGTGGGTCTTTGATTTCAACGCTTGCTAATGCAGCTGACACCATCAAGGTGGGTGTGTTGCACCGCTTATCTGGAACCATGGCCATTGATGAGATCAATGCCAAGGGCGGCGTACTTGGTAAAAAATTAGAGCCTGTTGTAGTCGACCCCGCATCCAACTGGCCATTGTTTGCAGAGAAAGCAAAACAGTTGCTTACACAAGATAAGGTAGCCGTCAAATTTGGATGTTGGACATCGGTGAGTCGCAAATCGGTGTTGCCAGTGTTTGAGGAGTTGAATGGCTTGTTGTTCTACCCCGTTCAATACGAGGGAGAAGAGTTATCCAAGAACATGTTCTATACAGGTGCAGCGCCTAATCAACAAGCGATTCCTGCGGTTGACTATTTGATGAGCAAAGACGGTGGTGATGCCAAGCGTTGGGTTTTATTGGGTACTGACTATGTGTATCCACGCACCACCAATAAAATCTTGCGTGCTTACCTCAAGAGCAAAGGCGTGAAAGACACAGATATTGATGAGAAGTACACACCTTTTGGCCACGGTAATTATCAAAACATTGTGGCGGACATTAAAAAGTTTTCAACGGGCAGAAAAACAGCGGTTGTGTCGACTATCAACGGTGACTCTAACGTGCCTTTCTACAAAGAGTTAGGTAATGCAGGTCTCAAAGCCAAAGACGTTCCTGTTGTTGCATTCTCAGTGGGTGAAGAAGAGTTGCGTGGTGTAGATACCAAGCCATTGGTGGGTCACTTGGCTGTATGGAACTATTTCATCAGCATTAAAAATCCTGCCAACGATGAGTTCACCAAAAAATGGGCAGCTTACGCCAAAGCAAAAAACATCGCTGGACACAAAGACAAGCCTTTGACGAACGACCCCATGGAAGCCACTTACATTGGTATCTACATGTGGAAACAAGCGGTTGAGAAAGCAAAAACAACCGACGTTGACAAAGTGATTGCTGCAATGGCTGGTCAAACTTTCAAAGCACCCAGTGGCATCACATCCAAAATGGATGAGAAGAATCACCACTTGCACAAATCAGTGTTCATCGGTGAAGTTAAGGCCGACGGTCAATTCAATGTGGTTTGGAAAACATCAGGCCCCGTCAAAGCTAAGCCATGGAGTCCTTACATCGAAGGTAACGACAAAAAGCCTGACGAGCCGGCAAAGAAGTAAAATCTTTGATGCAAGAGCAACCGGTTGAGTTCAATCGGTTCGCTCAGTTAACGAGGAGGCGCTCATACCCCTCCCCATTTTTTCCACTTCGTTTTTTGGAAAATTTATGAATCGGATCTTGCGTTGTTGTTTAGTCAGTATGGTTTTGTGCCTAAGCACAGCCAGTCATGCACTCACCAACGAGCAGGCATTGGGCATTGTGGTGGGTGACACCGATGCGCGATTAAAAATACTCAATCTTGCATTGCAAGAAGCAGACGACAAAACAGCCGTCTTTTTAAAAGCATTGACCGACGATGCGGTTAAAGCAACAGAAAAACAAGTTTGGATTATCGATAACGGTCAAGCCAAAGATCCCGTGAGTGGTGCTGTTTCTGCATTGCCTGATGACGCGCAAGACGTGGTGAGCAACAACCGCATGCGTGGCGAGATTGATGCCGCTATTGCCGCATTACAATTGCTCAGCCCCGATGATGCGGTGCGCTCTAAAGCAGCCAAGGCTTTGATGAAAGAGCCCGACGCAGAAAAACTGCCATTGCTAGAGCGCGCACTGGTAATAGAAAAAAATCAAACAATACGTCAAATGTTGAAATTAGCTAAAGCCGCGATTGCCATTTCAAGCCCTGATGTATCGATTCGATTGCAAGCTGCCGCCGCATTGGCGATGAGTCAAACACCCGAAACACAATTGTTACTCAATCAACAGTTGTCGTCTGAAACCGATGCGGCTGTTCAAACACAAATTAAAAATTCAATCAAAGAAATCGCATCTGCGTTGAGTTGGGGTGAAAAATTAGGCGCACTATTTACAGGCGTCAGCTTGGGATCTATTTTATTGTTGGTCGCCTTGGGTTTGGCTATCACTTACGGTCTGATGGGCGTTATCAACATGGCGCATGGCGAATTGATGATGGTGGGTGCCTATGCGGCTTACACCGTTCAAGTGATGTTTCGGCAATATTGGCCTGCGCATTTTGACGCTTATTTATTTGTCTCTATACCTGTTTCGTTTTTATCTGCAGCATTGGTGGGCGCATTGATGGAACGATTGGTTCTGAAGCATTTGTATGATCGCCCGTTAGAAACGTTGTTGGCTACCTGGGGCATTAGTTTGATTTTGATGCAATCGGTTCGCACTATTTTTGGCGCGCAAAACGTAGCGGTTGAAAATCCTGCATGGATGAGTGGCGGTATTCAAGTGTTGGCCAATCTCACCTTGCCTTGGAATCGATTGCTTATTATTTTGTTTGCTGTTGTGGTGCTGATTGGCATGGCCTTGCTGATTAGTCAAACACGTTTGGGATTGTTTGTTCGTGGAGTGACGCAAAACAGACCCATCGCGTCATGCATGGGTATCAACACCGCACGTATAGACACCTATGCGTTTGCATTGGGCTCTGGAATTGCCGGGCTTGCAGGTTGCGCACTCAGTCAAATTGGCAATGTGGGTCCCGATCTCGGACAGGGTTACATCATCGACGCATTCATGGTGGTGGTGCTCGGTGGTGTAGGGCAATTGGCTGGAACCGTTTATGCCGCTTTGGGTTTGGGCATTCTTAATAAATTATTAGAAGGATGGATGGGTGCTGTGTTAGCCAAAATTTCCGTATTGGTTTTCATCATCATCTTTATTCAAAAGAGACCGCAAGGCTTGTTTGCCGTGAAAGGCCGCAGTGCGGAGGCTTGATATGACAACACATCAACTACCTTCATCACCCCCTATTCTCAGCGCGTCGGGTTGGACTGCATTCATGCTTGTATTCATTGCTATTGCAGTGATCGCACCGATTCTCAACACCATGGTGCCAGTTGGCAGTGTGTTTCACATGAGTGATTTCGCAGTTGCATTTATTGGAAAAATCATGTGCTACGCCATTTGTGCATTGGCCATGGATTTGATTTGGGGCTATACAGGCATATTGTCATTGGGACACGGATTGTTTTTTGCATTGGGTGGTTATGCCATGGGCATGTATCTCATGCGTCAAATCGGTCGTGATGGCGATTACAAATCTGATTTGCCCGACTTCATGGTTTTTTTAGATTGGAAAGAATTGCCATGGAACTGGGCCTTGAGTGATAGTTTTGTCGCCACTTTGATTTTGATTGTGTTGGTACCTGGCTTGGTTTCGTTTGTATTTGGTTACTTTGCGTTTCGCTCACGCATCAAAGGCGTTTATTTTTCGATCATCACACAAGCAATGACATTTGCCGCCATGCTTTTGTTTTTTAGAAACGAAACTGGTTTTGGTGGTAACAATGGATTAACCGATTTCAAAAGAATTTTAAATTTACCCATTGCGACACCTTCGATGAGAATGACTTTGTTTGTTATCACGGGCTTGACACTGCTTGGTTTTTACTTGTTTGCCAAATGGTTGCTTCGCGGCAAATACGGTCGTGTTTTGCTAGCCATTCGAGATGCAGAATCGCGCGTTATGTTTTCTGGTTATTCACCCTTGCCCTACAAACTCAGCATTTGGGTTTTATCGGCGATCATGTGTGGTGTTGCAGGTGCGTTGTATGTACCTCAAGTGGGCATCATCAACCCGAGTGAAATGAGCCCTGCGCAATCGATTGAAATTGCGATTTGGGCTGCAGTGGGTGGTCGGGGGACATTGATAGGGCCCATCGTCGGCGCATTTTTAGTCAATGGTGCCAAGAGTTGGCTCACCGTGACTTCGCCAGAATTTTGGTTGTATTTTTTAGGCGCTCTCTTTATTGCAGTCACCTTGTATTTACCCAACGGCGTAGTGGGCTTGTTACGCAAAAAAGGAGGTCGATCATGACACCTGATTTGATGGAGAAAGGCGCCCAACGCTACCAAGCATTCAAAGAAAAAACAGTGCAAACCGATGGATCGGGTGGGCGTGCAGCAAGCTATTCTCGCATTCACAAATCGGGCGAACTCGATTTAACCCACGGCAGAATTTTGTATCTCGAAGACGTGAGTGTGAGCTTTGATGGGTTCAAAGCGGTCAACAAGTTGTCGCTCGATATTGCACCGGGTGAATTGCGTAGCATCATTGGCCCCAATGGTGCGGGTAAAACCACCATGATGGACATCATCACAGGAAAAACCAAGCCTGACGAAGGACAGGTTTTTTTTGGTAGCACCATCGACTTGCTCAAATACAACGAGTCCGAAATTGCGCAACTCGGTATCGGAAGAAAATTTCAAAAGCCCACGGTCTTTGAACAACTCACTGTTTTTGAAAACTTAGAACTTGCACTCAAAACTCACAAAGGCGTGGGCGCATCGATGTTTTTTAAACTCAATGGCGGTAACAAAGACAAAATTTCCGAAGTGCTTGAAACCATTGACCTCACGCAAAGCATCACGCGTCAAGCGGGCAATCTGAGTCATGGTCAAAAGCAATGGTTGGAAATTGGCATGTTGTTGATGCAAGACCCC
>SHXN01000058.1 GCA_009693305.1 Limnohabitans sp. | reverse complement strand
CGGGGCAAAAGCCCTCAGTGGGGGAAGAAATCGCTTGAAAATGCTCAAAAAGAGAGTGATTTTTCAATCAGGTCATAGAAAATTTCACATGGCGAAGATTTGTTGCCTGGGAACTCGTTTAAACTGAGTTTTTCAGACCATTCTTAGCACTGAGGAATATCAGCCAGAAATGGAATATGCCGATTCGGGACTGGAAAGCAGCGCTGAATCGGTTTAGTATTGAGTTTGAGGACCGGGTCCCTCAGCAATGACCCTTAACTACGTTTACACAAAAAATCGGACACCCTCCAGCAAAATGATTTTTTCAAAAATAAGGCGCAGTTTCATAAGAACATCAATTGTCTCAGAAAGAAAGAGTTACATATTTCTTCTGTACTGACCGCCCACCTCAAAGAAAGCATGGGTGATTTGCCCAAGCGAGCAGCAACGCACAGCGTCCATTAACACTGCAAAAATATTGTCATTGTTCATCACCGCTTGTTGCAAGCGAGCGATTTGAATTTGCGACTCTTTGCTGTGCAGTTGCTGAAAATCTTGCAGTCGTTGGAGTTGAGATTGTTTTTCTTCTTCGGTTGAGCGCGCGAGTTCAAGCTTGGCCATCACCTCTTCGCCTTTGGGATTGCGAAAGGTGTTCACGCCAATGACGGGTAACTCGCCCGTATGTTTGAGCATTTCATAATTCATCGATTCGTCTTGAATCTTACCGCGCTGATAACCCGTCTCCATCGCGCCCAAAACGCCACCGCGCTCGGCGATGCGTTCAAACTCCGCGAGCACCGCCTCTTCCACCAATTCGGTGAGCTCATCGATGATGAACGCGCCTTGACTGGGGTTTTCATTTTTAGCCAGACCCCATTCACGGTTGATGATGAGTTGAATCGCCATGGCACGACGCACCGAATCTTCAGAGGGTGTAGTGATCGCTTCATCAAATGCATTGGTGTGCAAACTGTTGCAGTTGTCGTAGATGGCAATCAAGGCTTGCAAAGTAGTGCGTATATCGTTGAATTGTATTTCTTGCGCGTGCAAACTGCGACCCGACGTTTGAATGTGGTATTTGAGTTTTTGACTGCGATCGTTCGCACCGTATTTGTCACGCAGTGTGACAGCCCAAATGCGGCGGGCCACGCGTCCCATTACCGTGTACTCGGGGTCCATGCCATTGCTAAAGAAGAAACTCAAGTTAGGCGCAAAGTTATCGATGTGCATGCCGCGCGCCAAATACGCTTCAACAAACGTGAAGCCGTTGGAAAGAGTAAAAGCCAATTGCGAAATGGGATTGGCACCCGCTTCAGCAATGTGATAGCCGCTGATCGACACACTATAAAAATTGCGCACTTGGTGATCGACAAAATATTGCGCAATATCACCCATCACTTTGAGGCTGAACTCGGTACTAAAGAGACACGTGTTTTGTCCTTGATCTTCTTTTAATATGTCTGCTTGAACGGTGCCGCGCACATTTTCCAAAACCCACGCTCGCAACGTTTTTTCTTCATCGGTTGTGGGGCTTCGACCTTTGTCGCTCACAAACTTTTCAATTTGTTGATCGATGGCCGTGTTCATGAACATTGCCAAAATGGTGGGCGCTGGTCCGTTGATGGTCATCGACACACTAGTGGTGGGCGAGCACAAATCAAAACCATCGTACAAAACCTTCATGTCTTCTAAGGTGGCGATGCTCACGCCTGAGTTGCCTACTTTGCCAAAAATATCGGGACGCAAATCCGGATCGTTGCCATACAAAGTGACCGAATCAAATGCAGTCGATAAGCGTTTGGCAGGTATGCCTTCGGATAACAATTTGAAACGACGATTGGTTCTAAACGCGTCGCCCTCACCAGCAAACATGCGCGTGGGATCTTCGCCTTCACGCTTAAAAGTAAATGTGCCTGCCGCATAAGGAAAATGACCGGGAACGTTTTCTAGCATCAACCATTTCAAAATTTCGCCGTGGTCTTCATAACTGGGTAAAGACACTTTGCGCACCAGTGTGCCACTCAAAGAACGCGTCACCAATTGCGTGCGAATTTCTTTGTCGCGCACACGCACGACCAATTGATCACCCAAATACGATTTTTGCATTTCGGGCCATAGAGTCAGCAATTGGCGCGCATCGCCATCAAGCATCAATTCGCGCTTCATTGCTAAATCATTAGCAGCGTCTGCGGCTTTGCCTTTCCCTGGTTTATCAATTTCCAACATGGCTGCGGCCGCGCGCAGTTGTTGAGTCTCTCTTGCCAATTGCGCTTGCGAACGCGCACGTTTTTTGTATGCGCGAACGCAGTCGCTGATCTCGGCCAAATAGCGCGAGCGTGCGGCAGGAACAATCGGCGTTTGATTGGTGCTGTGTCGCACATTCACCTGTGCGAGTTTCGATGCAGATATTTGAAGTCCCAGTTGTCGCAAGCGCGGCAACATCGCTTGATACAAAGCGGTGACGCCATCGTCGTTAAAGCGCGCGGCCATCGTGCCAAACACGGGCATTTGTTCGGTGGGTGTATGCCACGCTTCCTTGTTGCGCTGCACTTGCTTGGCCACATCGCGCAATGCGTCTTGTGAGCCTTTGCGATCAAATTTGTTGATGGCCACAAACTCTGCAAAATCGAGCATGTCAATTTTTTCTAATTGACTGGCCGCACCAAACTCAGGCGTCATCACATAAATCGGAACAATCACGTGAGGCACGATGGCCGCGTCGCCTTGACCAATGCCAGATGTTTCAACCACAACCAAATCAAAGCCGGCGCATTGGGCCGCCGCAATCACGTCGGGCAATGCGGCAGAAATTTCTGAGCCAAATTCTCGTGTGGCCAATGAACGCATGTAAACACGTGGCCCATTGCGCCATGGATTGATGGCATTCATGCGAATGCGGTCACCTAGCAATGCACCACCGCTTTTGCGACGCGATGGATCAATTGAAATCACAGCAACGCGCAAGGCATCGTCTTGATCCAATCGCAAGCGACGCACCAATTCATCGGTGAGAGATGATTTGCCTGCGCCACCAGTTCCTGTGATACCCACCACAGGTACTTTGACTGGTTTGGATTGTGTGCGAATCTTATCGATGAGTTGGGCAGATGCCGTGTTGTTTTCAATTGCTGTGATGAGTTGCGCCAAACTGCGCCACGCCATATCGGTGTGACCATGCAAAGTTTCTAAAGTGTTAGGCGCATAAGCACTCAAATCTTTGTCGCAGCGCATGATCATCTCGCCAATCATGCCTTGCAAGCCCATGCGTTGTCCGTCTTCTGGGCTGTAGATGCGAGTGACACCGTAGTTGTGCAATTCGCTGATTTCATCGGGCACGATCACGCCCCCGCCCCCGCCAAACACTTGAATGTGCGCGCCTCCACGCGACTTGAGCAAATCAACCATGTATTTGAAATATTCAACATGGCCGCCCTGGTAAGAACTCACCGCAATGCCTTGCACATCTTCTTGTAAAGCGGCGGTGACCACTTCTTCGACCGAACGGTTGTGACCCAAATGAATCACCTCCGCGCCCATGCCTTGCAAAATGCGACGCATGATGTTGATGGCCGCGTCGTGTCCGTCAAATAAACTCGCGGCTGTGACAAAGCGCACCTTGTGGGTTGGACGGTATTCGGCCAAGGCCTTGAATTCGGCAGATAAATCAGTCATAAAAGCTCCAGATACAGGCAAGGAATGCACCCGTTTATTTGACGTTTACGTAAACGTCAATCATACCAATCGTCGCTGATATTGTCATTCAAACAGCCTGTTTGCATCACGATAGATACATTCAACTCACCGAAGTAATACTTATTGGTAGAAACCCCCCTATCTTTAATACTGTAAAATATAAAAATACCCAATACGGTATTTCACTTTGTTAAGTTTTTTTCTTAGGAGATAATCGAATGAAAGATAGCACTAAAAAACCAACCGCACGCCGGAATTTACTTAAGGGTGCGGCAGTTGCTGCTGGTGCCTTGTCTGCACCCATGTTAGGCAAAGCGCAATCTGTTACTTCAATGCGCTTTCAAAGCACATGGCCAGCTAAAGATATTTTTAATGAGTATGCAAATGATTTCGCCAAAAAAGTCAACGATATGACAGGCGGCGAACTCAGAATTGAGGTTTTGCCAGCGGGCTCTGTGGTGCCCGCTTTTGGCTTACTAGAGGCCGTTTCTAAAGGCACGCTTGATGGTGGACATGGCGTTCTTGTTTATCACTACGGCAAGCAAAATGCATTGGCATTGTGGGGGTCTGGCCCTGCTTGGGGCATGGATGCCAATATGTTGTTGTCTTGGCACAAATATGGCGGCGGTAAAGAGTTACTGGTCAAGTTGTATGCATCGATTGGAGCCAATGTTGTGTCGTTCCCCTACGGCCCACATCCCACTCAACCCTTAGGTTGGTTTAAAAAGCCAATCACAAAGCCGGAAGACTTTAAAGGCCTTAAGTACAGGACTGTAGGTATTTCAATTGATGTTTTCACAGCCATGGGCGCAGCAGTTAACGCTTTACCTGGCGGTGAAATTGTTCCTGCAATGGATCGTGGATTGCTAGATGCTGCAGAATTCAATAATGCCAGCTCCGATCGTTTGCTAGGCTTTGCTGATGTTTCAAAAGTTTGTATGCTACAAAGTTATCATCAAAATGCTGAGCAGTTTGAAATCACATTCAACAAAACCAAATACGATACCTTACCAGAAAAAATGAAAGCTATTATTTCTAATGCTGTTGAAGCTTCCTCTGCTGACATGTCTTGGAAAGCTGTTGATCGTTATTCTAAGGATTACGATGAGTTGAAAAAAGCGGGCGTCAAATTTTACAAAACCCCCGACAGTGTTATGCGCAAGATCATGGAAACGTATGACGAAGTGATTGCCAAAAAATCAGCAACCGACCCCTTGTTTAAAGAAATTGTTGAATCGCAAAAGGCGTTTGCTGAAAGAACTGTTCGTTGGGAATTAGATACTGTAGCGGATCGCCGGATGGCTTACAACAACTACTTTGGTAAAAAACCAGCACCTAAAAAAGGCTGATTTATATTGGTACATTCAGCCACCCAGTAACATCTGGGTGGCTTTTTTCTTTACTTCTTTTTAAGCTCTTATCATGCAACAAATTTTGCTTTCTATCGATCGACTAAGCACCTGGGTTGGGCAATTGTTTTCATGGCTGATTGTTACTCTCACCTTAATGATTACTTGGGAGGTTTTTTCTCGTTATGCTTTGGACCATCCTCATGCATGGGCTTTTGATGCAATGATCATGATGTACGGAACTTTATTCATGATGGCGGGTGCGTATACCTTGTCTAAAAATGGGCATGTGCGTGGCGATATTTTATACGGTTTTTTTGAGCCTCGAACGCAAGCTATATTGGATTTGGTTCTTTATGTACTTTTCTTTGTGCCAGGTGTGATTGCAATGGCTTGGGCTGGCTATATGTACGCAGGTGAGAGTTGGGCAATATTAGAGCACTCCAATATTACATCGGATGGTCCGCCCGTATATCCATTCAAAACTGTGATCCCAGTAGCGGGATTTATCTTGTTGTTGCAAGGAGTTGTTGAAATGGTTCGCTGCGTGGTTTGTATCCAGCAGGGATTTTGGCCCTCTCGAGAACAGGATGTGGAAGAGGTCGATGTGGAAAAATTAAAAGCAATGGTGCATGTCAAAGAAGAAGATATAGAAAAGCTTGATGCATTGGCTAGTACAAAAAGGAGTGCGTCATGAAAATTCGAAAAGAACTTTGGCTTGGCTTTTCTTTGATGGCGATTATTGTTATTGCGCTTCTTCTAATCACGCCATGGGGTCATGTTACCAATGGTCATTTGGGCTTAATCATGCTCGGCTTAGTCGTGGTGGCCATTATGGCGGGTTTTCCAACTGCCTTTACATTGATGGGAATGGGTATGTTTTTCGGTTGGCTTTCCTATCGAAGCGTTAACCCTGACATAGCAGTTAGGCAAATTTTAGATTTGATGGTTCAAAGAACTTATGCAGTCATGTCTAACGACGTCTTGATTGCCATTCCACTCTTTGTATTCATGGGCTATTTGGTAGAACGAGCCAACTTGATAGAAAAACTATTTAAAAGTTTGCATTTGGCATTGGCTCGTGTTCCAGGTGCATTAGCTGTTGCAACTATTGTGACTTGTGCAATTTTTGCGACTGCCACAGGTATTGTTGGTGCGGTGGTCACTTTAATGGGATTGTTGGCCTTGCCTGCTATGTTAAGAGCTGGCTACAGCGTAAAGTTGGCTGCTGGTGCGATTACTGCCGGTGGTTGTTTGGGTATTTTGATTCCGCCTTCTGTTTTGCTCATTGTTTACGGGGCAACAGCTGGTGTATCAGTAGTCAAGCTGTACGCTGGAGCTTTTTTTCCAGGTATTATGTTGGCATTACTTTATGTTGGTTATGTCATTATTGTTGCAAAGTGGAAGCCTCATTTGGCACCTCCTTTGTCTGAACAAGACCGTGTGGTTGCACTTCCGCCTATTTCTAAGGCCCTTTCATCGAGAAGCTCAAACGCTATTACAGGTTTGTGGTCTGGCCTCAATCACAAATCGCTGCATCAACCAACGGTTATTGGACAACTAACGCTGGCCATCATTCCAGCGTTGGTAATTACTCTTTTAATGGCTTTGTCTTATGTTAGTTTGACAGCACCTCCAACTGTTGTTGATACATCTGGTTTGGTTGAGACCGGTGGGCTTGTGGCGGCACCCTTAGAAGATAAAGTTGAAGAAACTTCTGGCGTTCAAGAGCCGCCTTCTGATGATGGCGGGCTAAAAGAGCCGACTGCAGAGGGTAGTCCAACGCAAGTAACCTCTTCTGAAGCGCAATCAGCTGATACTTCTAAGACTCAAGAGCAGGCTGTAAACAAAGAGCACACAACCGAACCAGCAGCTGTGGCTGAGCGTGTAGAAGCGCCCACTTGGTATTGGGTTTGTTTAGCGGTTGCCATCGCTTTGGTTGCTTTTATCAATTGGCTGATGAGTTGGCAACGATTTGAAATTTTTAAAATGTTGCTGACCTCTTTTTTCCCTTTGGCAGTTTTAATCATTTCAGTACTGGGTTCAATTGTTTTTGGTTTGGCCACTCCGACTGAGGCGGCCGCTGTCGGTGGTTTTGGTGGTGTGCTACTTGCAGCCGCATATCGTTATGTCAATGCAAGATCAGTGTCCAACGCCAGTCCCGTGCTTCAAACTTTTAAAGAATTAGGCAGTATTATTCGGGAGTCGTCTTTCTTAACTGCCAAAACCACTGCGATGGTGTGTTGGTTGTTTGTCGGCTCTTCAATATTTTCTGCTTCATTTGCTCTTTTAGGTGGGCAAGAAATCATTGAGCAGTGGGTGCTATCCTTAGGATTAACCTCGTTCCAATTCATGCTTTTGGCTCAATTTATTATTTTTATATTGGGCTGGCCGTTGGAGTGGACAGAAATCATTGTTATTTTCATGCCGATCTTTATTCCATTGCTTGCAAAATTTAATGTTGACCCTTTGTTTTTTGGATTGTTGGTTGCTCTCAATTTACAAACAGCATTTTTATCTCCGCCGGTTGCAATGGCAGCCTTCTATCTCAAAGGGGTATCACCACGGCATGTCACACTGAACCTAATATTTGCTGGCATGATGCCTTTCATGATGATTCAGGTTTTGGCCTTGGTTTTGCTATATGCATTTCCTGCAATTGGATTATGGTTGCCAGGTCTATTATACAAATAAATTTTCTTGAATAAGAACTCAATCAATGTAAATAGGAAAAAATATGGAGCGCAGAGATTTTTTTCAACAAACAGCAGTGATGGGCACAGTCGGTGCTGGGCTTACTGCTTGCGCGTCGACCGTCCCATTAAGCATTGCAAAAACGCCTTTTAATGTTGTACCCGTGACTATTCCTGTTGTGGGTTCAGACGAAGTGTTTCCTGTGCGTCGTATTTATTGCATCGGACGGAACTATGCAGCGCACTCGCGTGAAATGGGTTCAGACCCAACGCGTGAGCCGCCTTTCTTTTTTCAAAAACCAACCGATGCTATTCAATACGTGCCGATTGGTAAAGTAGAAGATCATCCCTATCCCACGCTTACCAAAAACTATCATTACGAAGCCGAACTGGTGGCTTGCTTAGGCAAAGGCGAAAAAAATATTCCTGTGGCAGATGCACTTGACTTAGTGTGGGGTTACAGCTTAGGCTTGGACATGACGCGTCGTGATTTGCAACGCGCTTTAGGCGACGAAAAAAAGCCATGGGAGATTGGCAAAAGTTTTGATCGCAGTGCGCCTATTGGTCCGATTCACAAAGTGGCGCAAACGGGTCATTTCAAACAAGGCACTATTTGGCTCAAGGTCAATGGACAAACCAAACAAAATGCCAATCTCAATCAAATGATTTGGTCGGTTGGAGAACAAATCAGTAAATTATCTGAAGCGTTTGAACTTTTTCCTGGTGACATCATTTATTCGGGCACGCCAGAAAATGTTGGCCCTGTGGTGCGCGGTGACCTGATCGAGATGCACATCGATGGTTTGCCCAATTTGAGTGTTCGCATTGTTTAACCCATGAAGGTGTTGGTATGACAGATCAACCCATGGTACTTCGCGACTTAGAGCGCAAACGTTCTTTGTGCGCCAGACTCGCTCGCATTGAAGGTCAATTGCGAGGCTTGCAAAAGCTCATCGATCAAGAAGATGACGCCATCAAAATTTCGCAACAAATGAGTGCGGCGCGCAAAGCACTAGACAAATCTTTTTATGCATTGATTGCAGGCGTGATTGAGCAAGGCGATCATCCGGTTGAACACGTCACCGAGATTTTGACCAAATTTTCCTAATTGAAAAATGACTACGTCCTATTATGCACTAACACCAGAGCAAACCGATGCATTGATTGCGCGCATCGAAAGTAAACGCGATGAGGCGGTCGCACTCGCACAAGATTTAATTCGCATACCCACCACCAACCCACCGGGTGACGCATATGAGGCCTGCGCACATTTTTTAGGTGAACGATTGGCGCGCAAAGGCTTTGACGTTTCTTATATCCGTGCACAAGGCGCGCCGGGCGACAGCGACGCTTATCCGCGTACCAATGTGCTGGCTCGCATTGAAGGCGCGGCTAAAGGATCTGGCGTTCATTTCAACAGTCACATTGATGTGGTTGAAGCAGGGCGTGGATGGTCTGTAGATCCGTTTGGTGGTCATGTCCGTGATAACAAGGTTTATGGTCGAGGCAGTTGCGACATGAAAGGCGGTTTGGCGGCAAGAGTCATTGCTTGTGAAGCCATCATTGAGTCGGGTCTGCCTTGGGCTGGCGCATTAGAGATCAGTGGCACAGTGGATGAAGAATCAGGCGGCTTTGCAGGCGTTGGTTATTTGGCGCATCGCGGTTTTTTCACGCCACCCAAAGTGCATCACGTCATCATTCCTGAGCCCTTGGGCGTAGATCGCATTTGTTTGGGACATCGTGGCGTGTGGTGGGCTGAAGTTGAAACACACGGACGCATCGCGCACGGATCGATGCCGTTTTTGGGTGACAGTGCCATCAATCACATGGGCGCATTCATCCATCATCTCGAAACAAAATTGTTGCCTGTTTTGGCACAACGACGAACGATCGAACCCGTTGAACCGCCGGGTGCGCGCGTGAGCACGCTCAACATCAACAGCATTCATGGCGGTCAAGTGCAACAACGCTACAGCTTGGATGCACTCGGACAACCCACAGGCGATTTGCCTGCACCCGTTGTTGCGCACAATTGTCGCGTTGTGCTCGATCGACGATTCATTGCGGAAGAAGATTTGCAAAACGTCAAACAAGAAATCATCGATATGCTCGATGAGCTCAAACGTACGCGACCTGGATTTGAGTATGGCATTCGTGACATCATGAGTTTTGTCCCAACAGCAACACCGCAAGATGCGCCTGTTGTACAAGCCATTGCGATTGCGATTGCGCGTGTATTGGGTCGCGAACCTCGATTTATTTCAAGCCCCGGCACTTATGATCAAAAGCACATCGTTCGTACCGCAGGTTTAAAAGATTGCATTGCCTATGGCCCTGGCATTTTGGATTTGGCGCATCAGCCCGATGAGTATGTGGGGATTGATGAGTTGGTTCATTCGGCTCAAATCATGGCTTTGGCTGCTTGGCGTTTGTTGCATACTTAGACCATGACATTTTTAGCCATCGATGTGGGTAATACGCGATTGAAGTGGGCCCAGTACGAAAATCATCATCCTCATGCGAGATTGATTGCGCAAGGCGCTGTTTTTTTAGAAAACATTGACCACCTTGCAGAAAAAGAATGGGCTGACTTGGCTGCGCCCGATCGCATGCTGGGTTGTGTGGTTGCTGGTGAGGCGGTACGCAGACGAGTCGAAGAACAATTAGAGATATGGGATCTTTCGCCACAATGGGTGGTGCCGTCCACCTCAGAAGCGGGTGTGACCAATGGATACGATCACCCCACACGCTTAGGCGCTGATCGATGGGTCGCCATGATTGGCGCTTTGCATCGAATGCAAGAAGCAACCAAAAACGACCCGCCTAAGCCAATGGTTGTTGTGATGGTAGGAACGGCCGTTACTGTCGAAGCATTGAGCCCGACGGGTCATTTTTTGGGTGGATTTATTCTTCCTGGACACGGCATCATGCTTAAAGCCTTGGAATCAGGAACTGCTGGCTTACATGTTCCGACCGGTGATGTGGTGACGTTTCCTACCAATACCAGCGACGCCTTGACGAGCGGTGGCACCTTCGCCATTGCGGGCGCCATCGAAAAAATGGCCAAGAATGTGCGTACACACTTTCATCAAAAGCCCCTGTGTTACATGACAGGTGGCGCTGGCTGGAAAATGGCACCGAGCATGAGCGTGGAATTTGAACTTACTGAAAGCCTCATATTCGATGGCCTACAAGTCGTCGCACAAACAAGACTCGGTTAATGAGGAATTGCAGTAATTGGGGTCAGATAACAATTAATTGTTATCTGACCCCAATTAACCCTGTTGGCAAAGGCTATTGAGTACGGATAGACTGAATGGCCAACTATTTTTATAGGTTGAATACAAATGAATTTGTTAGATGACATCACCATGCAAGCCAGCAAATTAGCGGCTGTCAGAAAAGATATTCACGCGCACCCTGAGCTTTGTTTTCAAGAGCTCAGAACCAGCGATGTCGTCGCTCAAAAACTTACCGAATGGGGCATACCGATTGATCGCGGTATGGGCACAACAGGTGTTGTTGGCATCCTTAAAGCAGGAACTTCAACTCGCGCTATTGGTTTGCGTGCCGATATGGATGCGTTGCCTATTCAAGAGGTCAATACGTTTGCGCACGCCAGTCAACATGCGGGCAAGATGCATGCGTGTGGACACGATGGCCACACAACCATGTTGTTGGCCGCCGCACAACATCTGGCTAAAAATAAAAATTTTGATGGCACTGTTTATTTGATTTTTCAACCCGCAGAAGAAGGCGGTGGTGGTGCGCGCGAAATGATCAAAGATGGTTTGTTTAAAAAATACCCCATGGACGCGTTGTTTGGAATTCACAATTGGCCCGGCCTTCAGGTGGGTCAATTTGCAATCAGCCCAGGCCCCGTGATGGCGTCTAGCAATGAATTCAAAATCACGATTCGTGGCAAAGGCAGTCATGCGGCGCTTCCTCACAATGGAATCGACCCTGTACCGATTGCGTGTCAAATGGTGCAAGCCTTTCAAACCATCATCACGCGCAATAAAAAACCGGTCGACGCAGGCGTGATATCTGTCACCATGATTCATGCGGGCGAAGCAACCAATGTTGTGGCCAATACGTGTGAACTGCAAGGTACTGTACGTACATTCACCGTTGATGTGCTCGACATGATTGAATCGCGCATGAAAAAAATCGCAGAGCATGTGTGCGCTGCACATGACGCCACGGTTGAATTTTCATTTCATCGCAATTACCCATCAACCATCAATCATGAATACGAAACTGCATTCACGCGCGATGTGTTGACACAAATGGTGGGCGCAGAAAATGTCAAGCAACAAGAACCCACAATGGGCGCAGAAGACTTTTCTTATTTCTTACAAGAAGTACCTGGCACTTATTTTTTCATTGGCAATGGAGAGGGTGCTCATCGAGAGATGGGGCATGGCGCAGGCCCCTGCACCTTGCACAATCCCAGTTACGATTTCAATGATGATTTAATTCCATTGGGTGGAACGGTTTGGGTCAGAATGGTTGAAGCATTTTTTGCAAAAAAATGAATCCAGTGAAGGATGGCTCTGTCGCATTAGTGGGGTCTGGTCGAAAGAAGTCATCTTGCTGACCTAGCGATTAAGCAGCAAGGCTATAGAACTGGTTGGCTGCAGACAGGGTTAATCCGCTGGGGCACTTCATCTGCCCCTTGCGAATCATGTGCATGGTCTCCATCCCAGCAATGATAGTTCGAGCACTCCAAAACGACTTGAAGCCCAGCATTGGTCGGGTTACTCTTTTCACCGCCCGATGGTCCTGCTCCACGATGTTGTTGAGGTATTTGTTTTGGCACATCAGGATGTCGAC
>SHXN01000057.1 GCA_009693305.1 Limnohabitans sp. | reverse complement strand
AAAGCCTTTGGTACTGCGGACTATAAACAAGGTAGTGCATCCTCTCTTGCGGCAAATTCCTTTATTACAGCTGCTATGGTGCTTGTAGGAACCGAACCTAACCAGAAAATCATAGGCGGTAAAGCAGACGATGTTTTGATTTGCCAAGCAATTGGCCAAGTACTAAATGGCGGAGAGGGTTTAAATACTGTTGTGATGGGTGACAATAAAGCGAAAACTCAAATATTTAAGGTGGGAAGCTCCTGGACTGTTACGGGTCCTACTTCTTCTGCAACCCTCAATGAGGTTCAGCGCATAAAATTAAGTGATACAAGCGTTGCGCTGGACGTAGATGGACCTTCAGGCAATGCAGCCAAGGTTTTGGGCGCCGTCTTTGGCAAAGACGCTGTTAAAAATAAAGCCTTTATGGGGATTGGTTTGGACTTGTTAGATAAGGGCACTAGTTTTGAAGCTCTTGCCTAGCTTGCACTTGGTGTAGCAGGTGCAAAAAGTAATGATGAGGTCGTTACTAAACTTTGGACCAACATTATTGGATCAGCGCCCTCTGATGCACAAAAAGCCCCTTTTGTTAAAATGCTTGAAAATGGCATGACCCCAGGCGCGTTGGCACAAATCACTGCTGATAATTCAATGAACAAAGCTAACATTGACCTAGTCGGTCTTGCCACGACAGGTATTGAATTTACACAGCCAGTAGCTTAATGTGTGATTTAAATCTATCCTAAAAACTCAAAATTAATCCAGTGACTGAAAAAATCATCAATAGCCAATTAAAAAATAAACAAATAAAAGTAGGATAGTGCACAATAAGGCTTGTCTCCATGGATGAATCATAGATGAGGGGCAGTCTTTATGAAGCGTTGGTTTTTTATTCGTTGTGCAATTTTGTTGGGATGCGCGTCTGCTTTGTATGCGCAGACCGCAACATCACCTGAGCAAACGCGTCAACTTTTAGAGCGTGCGCAAAATGCTGTTGTGCTCGTCAGCAGTCGTGCGATTGAAGATGCGCCTTCGGCAAGAACATTGGGCAGAGAGCGTCAGGGTACAGGTGTGGTCATTGGTTCAGATGGCTTGATTCTCACCATCGGTTATTTGATTTTAGAAACCGAACAAATCGAAATACGCACGCATCAACAAAAAACGTATCCTGCGCATGTGGTGGCTTATGATCAGGCCACAGGTTTTGGATTGATTAAGTCTTTGGTCCCCTTAAGCGGCATCGTTCCCGTTCAAATGGGGCAATCCAAAGATCAAAAAATAGACGAAATGCTCGTTGTTGCAACGGCTGGCGAAACCACGCTTTTAGGCCCCACAAAGCTCAAAGACATTCGTCCCTTTACAGGCTATTGGGAATATCACTTGGACCGAGCGATTTATACAAATCCGCCCGTGGCCGATCATTCTGGCGCTGGATTATTCAATTTGAAAGGCGAATTGGTTGGCGTGGGCAGTCTTTTTATGCAAGACATCATGCCCGAACACAATCCTGAGAGCTTGGCTGGCAATATGTATGTACCCACAGACTTGTTAGCACCCATACTCAAAGAGATGCTTCAAAACGGCATGGGACCACAAAGTCGCCGCCCTTGGTTGGGCATAAATGCGGTGGAAAGACAAGGTCGAATTCAAATTGTTCGGGTCACTCCCGAAAGCCCAGCTCAGAAAGCAGGATTGCGTGCGGGTCAGTGGGTGCTTGCTTTAGAAGGGCGGCCGATTGAGAATTTGGCCACCTTTTATAAGCAAGTGTGGGCCTTGCCCCTCAATTCATCCATATTCAGAGTTACTATTTTTGACGGCCGAGAAATTCGGCAAATCCCATTACCCGTGGTCGATCGTTCTGCAACCATCAAAAAACCGACGGGCATTTAACTTGCTTCTCTGAGGGTGGCTCCTGCCAAGTGTCAAAAAATAGGGCCCCTCAAGGACATAGCGACCGTGAAAATTTTTCAATCTTTGAAGTCATTGAAATTCAACAATCCATGGCTGGCAATCCAACTGGCCACTGCATGCGTGTTGTTCGCTGCCGCCATGGCCATCGCTCCATCTGCCGATTTTTATATCTTGGAGAAAAACGAATTTCTGATGGTGGAAACAGACAATGAGCAATGGCTGGAAAAAAATTCAGCAATGTGCAAACGAGCCGATGAAGCACTGGACAGTTTCAAAAAACGATTGGACATGTATAATCAAGGCGGTCGTGTGCAATCCAGAAATCAGCTCATCAAGCTAGACACACAACTCATTCAAGCCCAAGAAATACTTAACAACGCCAAGATTCAAGGCTATACCAACGGCATCATCGTCAAAGAAGAAACCGCCAAAATACAGTGGATTAAAGAACAAATGGCGCAACAAGAATGGCGAGATGAAGTGTTTCGCTATGAACTCATCGACGACAAACAACTGCGTCATTGGGCGCAACTGTGCCAGAGCAGTCGCAACCAATGGGTCGAAGCACAAAATAATTTACAAAACGCCCATGAAAGTCAATCGGCACTCGAGGCCAAACAAATCAAAATATTTGGACTGGCTTTGTTACTTTGGATGGCAGGCGCTTGGATTTCCTATCATCAATTTAATTTTAATGGCTTGAATATCCCAACCCTTGACACGCAAATGAGCGGCGAGTGAGGGTGTGAGTTGTCTTAACTTGGCCGCCGCCGAATTACTGACGGTTAATAAGCACCAAGTTCCGTTTTCAAGTGAGCCCGCATAAACACTCGCGCGCAGGCCTGGCGCCAAAAAACCAATAATTGCTTGAAGGCATTGCTGCGACTTTAGGTTTTGCTGTAATAGGTACTCCAAACTGCCCGAATGGCTCAAGGCTTGGAGCACATCTTGGGTCGAACTGCGCAACACCGGAAGTTTGGACCGAGGGGGGCGGTTGTAGCCGAGCGCCCTGAGTTGTTTCAGACCGTCAGGGGCGGGTGTTGTTGGAATTTTGCGCTCGGTGACCATTTGCGGATTATGGGGCTAGTAGACGGGTAAAATCTCGCGCTTCGACAAAGGAATCTAAAAGATTGGTCCAATTCTTGGCGCCAAGTCTCGATACCCGCTCATGGCATTCAACATCCTCACATCTATTTTTGGGAGTCGTAACGATCGACTTCTCAAAACATTTAATAAACAAGTCGCAGAAATCAACAGCTTAGAGTCTGTTTATGAAAAGCTATGCGACGAGCAACTTCGTGCCAAAACCGATGAATTTAAAAGTCGTGTAGCCAACGGCGAAGAACTCAACAGTATTTTGCCTGACGCATTTACGGTGGTTCGTGAAGGCTCCAAGCGCGTCATGAAGATGCGCCATTTTGATGTGCAGTTAATCGGCGGTATTGCTTTGCATCAAGGAAAAATTGCAGAGATGCGAACGGGTGAAGGCAAAACACTCACCGCCACTTTGGCTGTGTATCTCAATGCTTTGTCTGGCAAAGGTTTGCATGTGGTCACAGTCAATGATTACTTGGCCAATCGCGATGCCAAATGGATGGGGCGGCTCTACAACTTTTTGGGATTAGAAGTGGGCGTTAATTTGCCCCAAATGTCTCGCGAAGAAAAACAAGCCGCTTACAACGCCGATATCACTTACGGAACCAACAACGAATTTGGTTTTGATTATTTGCGCGACAACATGGTGTATGAAGCAGCGGACCGTGTTCAACGTCGATTGCATTACGCCATCGTTGACGAAGTCGATTCCATTTTGATCGATGAAGCGCGCACGCCACTGATTATTTCGGGGCAAGCAGAAGGTCACACCGATCTTTATTTGGCTATCAACAAAATCGTTCCTCAACTCACTTTACAAATTGGCGAAGCCGATCCTCGCACGGGCGAAGGCGTAGTTGTGGCGGGTGACTTTACGGTGGATGAAAAATCGCATCAAGTCTACATCACTGAGCAAGGTCACGTCAAAGCCGAACAAGTGCTGGCGCAAATTGGTTTATTGCCAGAAGGCGCGTCTTTGTATGACCCCGCGCACATCAGTTTGATGCATCACTTGCTTGCAGGATTGCGTGCACATCATTTGTATCACCGCGATCAACACTATGTGAATCAAAACGCCGAAATCGTGATCGTCGATGAATTTACGGGTCGACTCATGTCGGGTCGTCGATGGAGCGATGGATTGCATCAAGCCGTTGAAGCCAAAGAGGGTGTTGCCATTCAGGCCGAAAACCAAACCATGGCCTCCATCACCTTTCAAAATTATTTCAGGTTGTATGGCACATTGTCGGGCATGACCGGAACGGCCAACACCGAGGCTTACGAGTTTCAAGAAATTTATGGACTCGAGACCGTCATCATTCCGCCTAACAAACCGAGCAAGCGTGACGATCAGCACGATCGGGTTTATAAAGCAGCAGACGAAAAATACAAGGCCGCGATTCAAGACATTCATGAATGTTATGAAAAAGGCCAACCTGTATTGGTGGGCACCTCATCGATTGAAAATTCCGAATTGATTTCGGACATGCTCACCAAAGCCAAATTGCCACACCAAGTGCTCAACGCCAAACAGCACGCTAAAGAGGCCGATATTGTTGCGCAAGCGGGCACTGCCAAATCCATCACGATTGCCACCAACATGGCGGGTCGTGGCACCGACATTGTGCTCGGTGGTAATGTAGAAAAAACAATCACCGAACTCGAAGCAGACGCATCGGTTGAAGAAAAAACAAAGCAACAAAAAATAGATGCATTGCGAGTTCAATGGATGAAAGATCATGAGTTTGTAAAGTCTCAAGGGGGACTGCGAATCATCGCAACCGAAAGACACGAATCGCGTCGCATTGACAACCAGTTGCGAGGCCGCTCAGGTCGACAAGGCGATCCTGGCTCGTCACGTTTTTATTTGAGTTTGGATGATCCTTTGATGCGCATTTTTGCGGGCGATCGCGTGCGCGCCATCATGGACAGACTCAAAATGCCAGAGGGTGAAGCCATTGAAGCGGGCATGGTTACCCGCAGTATTGAAAGTGCGCAACGCAAAGTGGAGGCGCGCAATTTTGATATTCGCAAACAATTGTTGGAATACGATGATGTCTCTAACGATCAACGCAAAGTCATTTACCGACAACGCAATGATATTATAGATTCCAACGATTTAACCGCGCAAATTGCTTCTTTACGCGAAGGTTGTTTTATCGATTTGGTGCGACAGTTTGTCCCCGAAGAGTCGGTTGAAGAGCAGTGGGATTTGGCGGGTTTAGAAACTGCATTAAAAAGCGAATGGCAAATCGAACTGCCATTGGTTCAAACCGTTCAAAATTCTCAAGCCATTACCGATGAAGATATTTTAGAAAAAGTATTGGAAGTTGCACACGCCTCTTTCAATGCAAAACTTCAAAGAGCGGGACTCGAGCAATTCATGCCCTTCATGCGCGTTGTCTTGTTACAAAGCATTGACTCTCATTGGCGCGAGCATTTATCTGCACTCGACTATTTGCGTCAAGGCATTCATTTGAGAGGTTATGCACAAAAGCAACCCAAGCAAGAGTACAAGCGCGAAGCGTTCGAATTGTTTGGCCAACTATTGGACATGGTTAAAAACCAAGTGACGCATTTGCTATTAACCGTTCAAATTCAATCGGCAGAGCAAGTACAGCAAGCTGCCGATGAAATGGAAGCGCACGCAGAAAAAATTCAAAACGTGACATACACAGCTCCCACCGAAACGGGTGAAGCGCAAAGCGTCACCGATCCAGGCACTGTTGTGCAAGCCGTGGGTCGCAACCAATCCTGCCCATGTGGCAGTGGCAAAAAATACAAACACTGCCACGGAAGGATTGCCTAAACATGGCTGTTCATCTGCTCCCGCCCCACCCGTCACAATTACACGCCATCGCAGGATTACGAATGGGTATTGCGCAAGCGGGTGTTCGCAAAGCCAACAAAGACGATCTCACTGTTTTTTTGTTGGATGAGGGCGCTGTCGTCGAGGGCGTTTTTACGCGCAATCGTTTTTGTGCGGCACCTGTGCAAATCTGTCAACAACATTTGAAATCGGGGCATGCAATCCGTGCGTTGGTCATCAATACGGGCAATGCAAACGCAGGCACAGGTGAAGACGGCTTGATGCGTGCCAATGCGGTGTGTATTGCCTTGGCGCGATTGCTCGATTGTTCTCCCGAACAAATCTTGCCGTTTTCAACGGGCGTCATTATGGAAACATTGCCTCACGATCGCATCATGACGGCGTTGCCCTATACATTAGATCGTGCATCAGGTGATCAATGGTCTCAAGCCGCTCATGCCATCATGACCACCGACACCGTTGCCAAAGCGTGTAGTCGTCAAATCAAAATCAATGGCGTCACTGTCACCATCACGGGGATTGCAAAAGGCGCAGGCATGATTCGCCCCAATATGGCCACGATGTTGAGCTTTTTAGCCACCGACGCAAACATTGATGCTTCGTTGGTGCATGCATTGGCGTACGAATTAGCCGAAGGATCGTTCAATCGCATCACCATTGATGGCGTTACATCCACCAACGATTCATTTGTGGTGATGGCGACGCGTCAAGCCAAACATGCACCCATCACCTCATGGCAATCAGCCGACGCGCAAGCTTTAAAAACTGCATTGATGGACGTTGCACGTTGGTTGGCGCATGCCATTGTTCGCGATGGTGAAGGCGCAACCAAATTCATCACCGTGCAAGTTGATGGCGGAAAAAATTTACAAGAATGTCAGCAAGTGGCTTACGCGATTGCTCATTCACCCTTGGTCAAAACAGCTTTTTATGCAAGTGATCCCAACTTGGGTCGCATACTAGCTGCTGTGGGCTACGCTGGGATTGACGATCTCGATCAAAGCAGAATTGATTTGTATTTAGACGATGTGCATGTTGCCCAGCAAGGTGGACGACACCCATCGTATCAAGAAGAGGATGGACAGCGCGTGATGAAGCAATCCGAAATCACTGTGCGTGTGGTGTTGGGTCGTGGGCCAGCCACCGACGCCGTATGGACTTGCGATTTCAGTCATGACTATGTGTCCATCAACGCCGATTACCGCAGTTAAACAATAAAAACATGATTACGCCATTAGATCGTTTGCTCAGTCGTGTTGAAACATTAATTGATCGCATAGAAGCAGTCCTTCCACAACCCTTGAGTGCTCCCGATTGGCAAGCCAGTGTGGCTTATCGCTATCGCAAACGCTCCAGTGGTCACGGTGTTTTAGAGCCCGTCAGGAATGTGGCCAATCTACAGTTGTCGGATCTCAAAGAAATTGAGCAACAAAAAGAAAAAATTCAACGTAACACCGAGCAATTTGTCAAAGGCTTACCTGCCAACAATGTATTGCTCACGGGTGCGCGAGGAACAGGCAAATCATCCCTCATCAAAGCCTGCCTTAACAACTACGCCAAGCAAGGTTTGCGTTTGATCGAAGTTGACAAAGATGATTTGGTCGATTTACCAGACATCATAGACGTGGTCAGTGCAAGGCCCGAAAAATTTATTGTTTTTTGTGACGACCTCAGTTTTGAAGAAGGCGAGTCGGGTTACAAAGCGCTCAAATCTATTTTGGATGGATCGGTTGCTGCGGTAACAGCCAATGTCTTGATTTATGCCACCAGCAATCGACGCCATTTATTGCCCGAATACATGAAAGAAAATCTCACCTACACACACACCGACGATGGCGAGGTGCATCCGGGTGAAGTGGTGGAGGAAAAAATTTCTTTGTCCGAGCGATTTGGTTTGTGGGTGAGTTTTTATCCATTCAGCCAAGAAGAGTATTTGGTGATTGTTGCGCAATGGCTTCGATCCATGGGTGCAAAAGTTGCATTGGATGATGTGCGCGCACAGGCATTGTTATGGGCGCTCGAGCGCGGTTCTCGCAGTGGGCGTGTGGCCTATCAATTTGCACGCGACTATGTGGGCCAACACGCGAGTCAATGATGAATGAATTCTTCAAACACTGATTCAGATTCTGTGCGTGTCGCAGATGCGCACGTGGCGCGCAACTCCAATCGTCAACTCGAACATGTCGCTGTCGGCATTTTGATTCAACCCGACTTATCTTTTTTACTTACCACACGGCCCGAAGGAAAAGTTTATGCGGGCTATTGGGAATTTCCGGGCGGCAAACTGGAGTCTCAAGAAAGTATCGAAGACGCATTAAAGCGCGAACTTCAAGAAGAGATTGGTATTGTTGTCGTTCAATCGCAGCGCTGGAAAACACAACAAATGGATTATCCGCACGCATTGGTTCAATTGCATTTTTGCAAAGTTACTCAATGGACGGGTTCTTTGCAAATGAAAGAAGGTCAACAATACCGTTGGCAACAATTACTTGTTGATGTTGCGCCCATATTGCCAGGTGCTTTGCCTGTATTAGATTGGTTGGCGCAAGAGCGCAAATAAAAATTATTGCAATGTAGGGTTGCCAAGACCTTGTTCAGGGTCAGGTGGCGTGGGGTCGGGAACGCGGTGCTGCTCGCTGGCCCATGCGCCAAAATCATTGTTTTTGCAGCGATCAGAACAAAAGGGGCGATAGGGATTGGTCGACGCATAGAGAGAGTCGCCACCACAAGCAGGACATTTGACCGTTCGAGGTTTCAATTGCGTCATGATTAGCCACACAATTCCATTTCAAAGGTGGTATCTTCTTTGACATTTTGAGGATGGCCCTCGTCATCGAGTCGCATCAATCGAACCCAAACCATCATGCGGTTACCGCTGACTTCAGGAATTAAACCTGAGCTTGGGTCCATAAAAATTCTCATCAATTGAAATCGTCCTTGCGGAAGATTTTGTTGGTATTGACCATTTTGTGTCATCACGCGTTGGGGTGAACCGCCTTTGCGCATCAAGCGAAGCAAAAGATTGATCACCGCGTGTAAAGGTTGAATCGGCTCGGCCCATCGCGCAATATCTTTTTGGCGATCGCTCACAGAACTGTGCTGCCAGTGATGATAGGCGGGCAAATCGAAACTGCAGGTGCCACCAGGAATGGAGGCGCGGTTTCTTAAAGCGCTGAGCCATTCATTCTCTGATATGCAGTTGCTGATGCGACTGCCTTGAATGTTGAGTCCTTTGTAGCAATGATTGATTTCCTCTAGAACAGCGTCTAAAACTACTTCTGAAACAGAAGGGTTGCCATGATAGGATTGAAACTGAGTTTTGTATCGGTCAAGTTCTTTGAGCATTTCGGACTTGAGGTCAGAACGACCGCCAGTCTCTGTAATTTCAAAAAGAGTGACAAAAGCAAAGTGGTGATCAACAGGGTCAGAGCGAGACGTTAGGGTTTCGAAGCGAAGAAGTAAATGCTCCAATCGCAAATAGGTGCGAACTCGTTCGTTGAGTGGGTGCTCGTAAAGAATCACAAATCTAATAATGGGTTAGGTTGTCTCCAACTCGAATCATAACCGTAAGTGCAAGTGTTTTTGGCTATATCCCTTTTAAAAAGTACGGCTGAGTGCGCCGACTTGCGCTTGGAGTTGGCTCATGGTCAGGCCCTCATTATAAATCACCCAATCGGCAACGGCTAATCGTTGAAGTCGGCTCGCCTGCGCGGCGATGATGCTTTGCGCGGTTTGCCGACTGAGTTGACTTCTTTGGATGACGCGCTGAATTTGAGTTTCTACTTGGCAATCAATCACCAATACACGGTCCAAAATTTTGAACCATCTGCCCGATTCCGCCAGCAAGGGAATGTCCAAAACAATGGTTTGAATGCCCTTGGACTCTGCGTCAATCAAGGCGATACCGATTTGCTTCAGAATCATGGGGTGGAGGATATTTTCTAGCGTCGATTTTGCATTGGGATCTTGAAACACTAACTCACGCATGGCGTTGCGGTCTAGAGAATGCTCGAGTGTGATGAATGACGCTCCAAACTCTTGGCGAATTCGATCAATCGCGCCACCCATGGGGTCTGTGAGGCTTCTTGATATTGCATCGGCATCGACCAAAGGGTAGCCAAGTTGGGTTAAGAATTGCCCCACCGTGCTCTTGCCGCTGCCGATTCCGCCTGTGAGCCCAATTTTTTGAATCGATAAAGCTTTCATGTGCCCAAGTCTAAGCCAAGTTGCGCCCATTTAAATGACTTGACCTAATTGTAAAATAGACAAGTACAAAGAAATAATCACGCCACCGTTGAGCAGGCCCAAAAAAACAACCAAGAACGGTTCCATCCAAAGGGTGAGTGACGTCAAGGCTTGAGCCAACCGTTGATCCAACAAGTGAGCGCTGGCAGATAAGAAGGTATCTAGAGAGCCCGACTCTTCGCCCGTTGCAATCATCTGTATCAGGTCATGCGGAAATAAACGATGGGCAGGCAACGCATACGTAGCGCTGATAGAAAAAGGGTGTGAAAGTGCCGTGGACAAAGCACTGCCAGATAAAACAGAGTCTTTGATTTGAATGGTCACCCATTGGTACAAAACGGATTGAGTGGCTTCCCCGGTGCGATGCAGTGCCTCAACCCATGGCACGCCCGTTTGAACCAGCACCGATAAAGTGTGCGTCCAACGGTCAACAGCGGCTAACTGCAATACAAATCCAAGCAGTGGAATGTTGAGCAAGTGCGCATGAAATCGAAGACGCAGTGCAAAATTTGTTTGCAGCAAATATAAAAAGAAATAAACAAGCACAAAACCGCCAAAAGAAAATACACCATCCATTGCAGAATAAATGCGCTGATATGCAATAACACTTCCGTTGGCCATGGCAATGGAGCCTGCATTGATTGAAAAATATTTTGAAATGCAGGAAGCACGCTCTAAACAATAATGCTGATAACCACACAAGAAACCACCAGCAATGTCATGGGATAAGACAAAGTAGATTTGATATCTTGTTTAAGTTGTTGCGATTGAAGCAAATAGTGACTGAGTTTTTCTAGCATGACGTCCAAACAACCCGTTTCTTCGCCTGATAAAACCATTTCACAAAATAAATCGTTAAATAAATGAGGGTACTCACGCAAAGCCGATTGAAACGACAGGCCATTGAGAAGATCAATTTGTATTTGTTTGAGTGCAGTTATCAGCTGGGGATGCGTGACATTGTGAGACATCATCTCTAAAGCCCGCAAAAGCGATATACCCGCTTTTAATAAAGTGGACAGTTGTTGTGTCATTGCAGAAATATCATTCGCATGGGCTTTGCGTTGAAATAGTGAAACGTTGAATGTGGATGCAATCAATGTGCATCTGATTTTTTGAATTTTGAGTTGTTCAATGCCTTGATCGACACCAACACTTTATAAAACACCATAGACTTTTCGCTATTGGCATTGACGCCATGCCAGCAAAATTTTTTGGTGGATTTGGCAATAAGTGACATTTGAAATATTCAAACAAGATCAGATGTGACATGCAAAACCTATTCCGTGCTTGTTAAGCCTTGGCTCACTTTTTTGAGGCCGTTGGCGCTCATGGTCTGTATGCCTTCGAGTTGGTATTGTTTTTGAAGCTTGATGCGGTGTGCTTGCTGAAGAAGCGACTGACACATAGCCGTACTGATGGGCATGACTTGGTGTATAGCCAGTCGATCTTTGTAGCCTTCTTGACATTGATGGCAACCCACCGCTTGATGCTTATTTTTTTTTACAAATTGGCTTTTTTGCAAAACTCACACAACTTGCGAACCAAACGTTGTGCAACAACCAGTGTGACGCTAGAGGCTACTTGGTATGCGGGCACTCCCATTTGCTGCAATCGAATCAATAAAGAAGGCGGGTCATTGGTGTGAAGACTTGAAAAAACCAAATACTCTGTCTGGGTAGCCTGCACAGCAATTTCTGCTGTTTGAAGATCGCGAATTTCACCGATCATTAAGATGTCAGGGTCTTGGCGCAAAAGCGCGCGCAAAACATTGGCAAAACCAAGACCTGATTTTTCGTGCACATTAACCTGATTCATGCTTGGTAAAAGTACTTCGCACGGATCTACAACCGTAAAGATATTGACGCGCGAAGATAAGCGCTCATTAAGGCTGGCGTAAAGAGAAACAGTTTTGCCAGAACCTGTTGGTCCTGTGATCAAAACAAGACCGTGTGGTTGATGAATAGCGCTCTCGACGCGTCCCAACTCTGGGTCAGGAAAATTTAAATCACACAAGCGCAAAGGAGCACCTGCAAAACTAAATATACGAATAACAATTTTCTCGCCGTGAATCGTTGGAAGGTATTGATGCCAAGATCAGCCGATGAGGTGTCGAATTGAAAATGAATGCGACCGTCTTGCGGCAATCTTTTTTCTGAAATATCAATTTGTGGAAGAACTTTGATTCGAACAAATTAACGATCAGGCCAAGCCAGTGGGGGTGACTCATGAATATGCAATACGCCATCAATGCGCAAACGCACACACAGATGTGACGCTTGTGGTTCTAAATGAATATCCGATGCTTGTAGGGCCGGTGCTTTTTCTAGCAGTGCACGCAACGATCCAACCACTGGATGATCGGGTGCAATACTGGATGATGTGATGTCTAACATTGAATGAAATATCAAAAAAATTGATAAATCTAATTTAAGTTTTGCTAAAAATAAAATTGATTTTTACTTTTGTTAGGTGGATTCAAGAACGAAGTGCAACGTTGACTAAAAGTTGAGAGGCTGGGAATGATCTAGATTCATGGCTTCTTGACCTGGACAGTTAAGTTGCCAAGACCTATAAACACCTCAGCCAAACTGAACGATATCAGATTTTTTGCCTCATGAAAGAAGGATTCAATTGCAC
>SHXN01000056.1 GCA_009693305.1 Limnohabitans sp. | reverse complement strand
AATTCATTCTCAGCCTCTCAACTTTTAGTCAACGTTGCACTTCGTCCTTGAATCCACGTTATGTTTTAATGAACAAGCAATAAAGTTAGTAGAAAATAACCAATGAGCCAAATGAGCACTAAATAAGTATAGAATATGAGTCATCCAAAAAATTCAAGTGATCAACGCAGTCTGCTTCAAAGAATTGCTGAATATTTGCATCATGGAGCAGACTCGCGTGAAGAATTGATGTCGGTGTTGTTGTCTGCTGAAAGTAGAGGTTTGATTGGTGTTGAGAGTCGCGCCATGTTGGAGGGTGTGATTCGAATGTCAGATGGCAGTGCAGGTGATGTGATGGTTGCATCGCCGCGGATGGACATGATTGAAATCAGTGATGCGTTTGAAGAGATGTTGCATCAAGTGATTGATATTGGCCATTCTCGTTATCCCGTGTATGAAAACACAACAGACAATATTATTGGAATTTTACATTCTAAAGATTTAATTAAATTGCAGCGTGCACCAGAACTCAATATCAGAGCTTTGTTGCGTCCTGTTGTTTTTGTGCCTGAAAGCAAAAACCTTATTGATCTCTTAAGAGAGTTTAGAAGAAACAGAAATCATATGGCGATTGTGATTGATGAGTTTGGTCGAATTGCCGGATTGGTGACGATTGAAGACGTATTAGAAGAAATTGTCGGTGAGATTGAAGATGAGTTTGATACCGATCCAGAGTCTGGCGATATTTTTGGTTTAGCCGATCGCACGTATCGTGTCGCAGGACATATACCTTTAGATCGTGTGAATGAAGCATTTGGCGTCAATTTGGTGAGCGGCGATGGTGAGGATGCATTTGATACGGTGGGCGGTCTGATTGCCCATAAAATGGGGCATGTACCTAAGCGGGGTGAGCACCATACATTAGCGGGTCTTCGCTTTGATGTGATGCACAGCAGAGGAGGATCGGTGAAATGGTTTCGGGTTAAACAGTTGTTACCCAAGTGAAACCAGCATTGTTTTTGAATGGATTCATTGCTATTGCAACGGGCTGTTTGCAAGGATTGTCGATTGCATGGCCTTGGAGTGGTCAAGCGTTCGCAGTATTACAAATACTTTCTCTGTTTATTTTTTTATTAAGTGTTAACCGGCATTCTTCTATCCAAATTAAAGCGACATTAGCATGGCTATTTGCATGCGCATGGTTGTGTTCAAGTTTTTGGTGGTTGTATATTTCGATGCGTGTGTATGGTGGAATGCCCTTGCTATTGGCCGTATTCTGTGTTTTTTTATTGGCCGGTGCTTTGAGTATTTATTATGCGGGGGCGATGGTCTTAGCGAGTTGGCTTCAACAAAAAACAAATGCCAGTATGGCGGCTTTGTTGTTTGCTTTCCCGACTTGTTGGACTTTGGCAGAACTTGCACGCGATCAATGGTTCACTGGGTTTCCATGGGGCGCTGGCGGCTATGCGCATATTGATGGCTTGTTATCTGGCTTGGCACCATGGGGCGGTGTTTATGTCATTGGATGGGCGAGTGCGTTTGTGGCACAGGCGCTTTGTCTCCTATTGATAAAAGCGTGGAAAGATAAAAAAGTGATTTGGCAATGGGCTTCTATCGGTGCGAGCGTTGCGACATTGTTGATTTTACAAATCAAACCTGATCACACGTTTGAATTGAATCGTTTGCCAATTCAAAGTGTGCAATTGGTTCAAGGACAGGTTTTACAAAATGAAAAATTCAGTACACAGCGTGAGGCGGCTTATAAGTGGTATCTCAATGAATTAAAAAATAGCTATGCACAATTAACAATATTGCCCGAAACCGCTTTGCCATATTTTGAGTCTCAATTGCTTCCCGATTTATGGAAGTCAATGTTCGATGAAATACAAGGCACCAATAAATTATGGATCATGGGTTTGATTTCTGGCACTGAAAAAGGCTATACTAATACGGCAATTGGAGTACGTGACGCACCTGAAAAATTGCGTTACAACAAACAACACTTGGTGCCTTTTGGCGAATTTTCCCCTAATTTTTTTAAATGGTTCGCGCTTTATTTAAAAATCCCTTTGTCTAATTTTTCGCGTGGTGAAGGCGATATTAAAAATTGGGAATGGGGGCAACAGCGTTTAGCGATAAATATTTGTTATGAAGATGTTTTTGGCGATGAATTGGCCCGGCGTTTTGTGCTGAAAGATCAATTGCCACCAACCGCCATGGTGAATATGAGTAATATCGCTTGGTTTGGAAATACCGTTGCTATCGATCAACATCAGCATATTTCGCGAATGCGCAGTTTGGAATTGCAAAGGCCTATGTTGCGAGCAACCAATACGGGCGCGACCGTGGTGATCGATGCCTATGGTCAGGTGACGCATCACTTGCCATACGACGCAAAAGCAAGTTTGCTAGCAGAATTTGAAGGGGTAGACGCTAAACCCAGCTTTTTTGCCTATTGGGCGGGGCATTGGGGTTTGTGGCCACTATGGGGTCTGGGATTGATGGGATTGTTGGCGTTGTGGGCCCAATCTCGATATCGAACCCAATCATTTTCATAAAACCCAGTGGCGCACGTTTAAAATCTATTTTTCACCAAAGTTTGTTTGTCCATAAATAATGGATACACCTTCACCTCATGCTCACTTTTCAACAAATCATTCTTAAACTTCAGACCTATTGGGATGAGCAGGGTTGTGCATTGTTGCAACCCTACGATATGGAAGTGGGCGCAGGCACTTCGCACACCGCTACTTTTTTAAGAGCGATTGGCCCAGAGCCTTGGAAGGCCGCTTATGTGCAACCCAGTCGCAGACCCAAAGACGGTAGGTATGGCGAGAACCCCAATCGATTGCAACACTACTATCAATACCAAGTTGTGTTGAAGCCAGCGCCTTCCAATATTTTGGAGTTGTATTTGGGTTCATTAGAAGCATTGGGTTTTGATCTGAAAAAAAATGATATTCGCTTTGTAGAAGATGATTGGGAAAATCCAACATTGGGCGCGTGGGGCTTGGGCTGGGAGGTTTGGCTCAACGGCATGGAGGTGACGCAATTTACTTATTTTCAACAGGTGGGTGGTATTGATTGCAAACCGATCACTGGCGAGATCACTTATGGCTTAGAACGACTGGCGATGTATTTGCAAAATGTTGACAATGTGTACAACCTTAAGTGGACCGATACATTGAGTTATGGCGACGTATATTTACAAAATGAAAAAGAGCAGTCGGCTTATAACTTCGAACACAGTGATCAAACTTTTTTATTTGAGGCATTTAATGCTCACGAAAAGCAAGCCCAATATTTGATGGAACAACAATTGGCTTTGCCTGCTTACGAGCAAGTTCTCAAATCAGCGCATACGTTTAACTTGCTGGATTCGCGTGGTGCAATCAGTGTCACGGAAAGAGCGGCGTTTATTGGGCGTATTCGCAATTTGGCGCGCAGTGTGGCGCAAAGTTATTACGAGAGTCGAGAACGTTTGGGTTTTCCGATGGCGCCTCTCGAGTGGGTTGCACAAATAAGCAAGAAGGCGGCATGATGACTCAAAACGCCAATTTATTAGTTGAAATATTTGTTGAAGAGTTGCCACCCAAAGCGCTCAATCAATTGGGCGAAGCTTTTGCAAGTGTCTTGCATCAGAATTTAAAAGCAGTGGGGCTGGCTTCGACAACGTCTCAACTTCAAGTATTTGCATCGCCACGCAGATTGGCCGCACACATCAGCGATGTGGTCAAGCGTGCCAAAGACGTTCAGATCGTACAAAAGCTCATGCCTGTGAGCGTGGGCTTGGATCAATCAGGCCAAGCCACGCCAGCATTACAAAAAAAATTACAAGCCTTAGGTTTGGATGGGTCGACAATCTCTCAACTCAAACAAAAAATGGACGGTAAATCAATGACTTTGTTTGTTGATAGCGTGGTGAAAGGCGTTGAGCTTCAGGCGGGTTTACAAAAGGCATTAGAAGAAAGTTTATCTAAATTGCCTATTCCCAAGTTGATGACGTACCAACTTGAAAAAGATTGTGAATTACCAGGTTGGTCGAGTGTTCGTTTTGTTCGACCTGTACACGGCTTGTTAGTGCTTCATGGTTCTGATGTGGTTGACGTTCATGCATTGGGGCTCAAAGCAGGCAACACCACACAAGGCCATCGCTTTGAATCTTTAAAGCACGTAATTATGATCGAGCATGCAGACGATTACTCTGATGTGATGGCACAAGAGGGCGCTGTGATTGCAAGTTTTGCAAAACGACGTGAAGAAATTCACTCGCAGTTGAATTTGGCTGCAAAACAAATAGGAGGTGTAAAGCCCATCGATGATGAGGCTTTGCTTAACGAAGTGACCGCGTTGGTCGAACGACCCAAGGTCATGGTGTGTAGTTTTGAAAAAGAATTTTTAAGCGTGCCGCAAGAGTGTTTGATTTTGACAATGAAGACCAATCAGAAATATTTTCCACTACTCGATGCAACAAATCGACTTACGCATCAGTTCTTAGTGGTCAGCAATATCAATCCAAGCGATCCAAGTGCGGTGATTGGTGGCAATGAGCGTGTGGTGAGGCCTCGTTTGGCTGATGCAAAATTTTTCTTTGATCAAGACAGAAAAAAAACATTGGCCTCACGTATTGATGGATTAAAACAAGTCGTGTATCACAACAAACTGGGTACACAGGGCGATCGCATGTTGCGGGTCAAGGCTCTTGCCACAAAGATTGCCAAGATGCTGGGTGAAGATGCGCTTGTCGCTTCAGTTGAATCTGCCGCTCGATTGGCCAAAACCGATTTACTCACCGATATGGTGGGTGAGTTTCCAGAGTTACAAGGAATCATGGGCGGTTATTACGCCCGGCACGATGGCTTAAGTGATGCAGTGGCTTGGGCGATTGAAGACCATTACAAGCCTCGTTTTGCAGGGGATGAATTGCCAAGACATACGGTAGGTGTCGTGGTGGCATTGGCCGACAAACTGGAAACTCTCATGGGCATGTTTGGCATCGGAAACTTACCTTCTGGAGAAAAGGATCCGTTTGCATTGCGAAGACATGCGTTGGGTGTGATTCGAATGTTGGTTGAAAAAAATCTCAATTTGTCATTGAACGAGTTATTGCATGAAGCCTATAGTGTATTTGGCGGGCTTGTCCATGCAGATGAGGCACAAGTGGTTGAACAATTGCGAAGTTTTATTGAAGATCGTTTGGCGGGGCAGTTGCGCGAACAAGCGTATGGCGCAAAAGAGATTGACGCCGTACTTGCATTAAAACCCGAGTTGTTGTGTGACGTGCCCAAGAGATTGTCGGCTGTGCGTACTTTTTCAATGCTGTCGCAAGCCCCCGCATTGGCGGCAGCTAATAAAAGAATTGGTAATATTTTAAAAAAGGCAGAAGGTGTGGTTGCTGTTGTGAACGAACAATTGTTTCAAGAGTCTGCAGAAAAAAATCTATATGCACAAATGCAATTAATTCTTCCCAAAGCCGATGCACTGTTTCAATCGGGTGATTACACGGCTTGTTTGCAAACCTTGGCGGGTTTGCGCGAATCGGTTGACGCTTATTTTGATGGTGTGATGGTTAACGCACCAGAAGAAAATTTGCGTAACAACCGATTGGGGCAATTGCAGTTGTTGCACAACAGCATGAATCGTGTGGCAGATTTGTCGTCACTCGCTACATAAATATGAAAAAAGGTTTTAAAGATGTTTACCAAGCTTGTCATTTTGGATCGTGATGGAACGATTAATTACGACAGCGATGATTACATCAAGTCGCCACAAGAATGGGAGCCTTTGCCCGGATCTGTTGACGCGATTGTAAGACTCAATCACGCAGGTTGGCATGTTGTTGTGGCCACCAATCAATCAGGCTTGGGGCGTGGCTTATACGACGTTGCAACGCTTAATGCCATGCACGAAAAAATGAATCGCTTGCTGGGCCAAGCGGGTGGGCGTGTCGATGCGATTTTCTTTTGCCCGCATACGCCCGAGGATGCTTGTTCGTGTCGAAAGCCTCTGCCCGGTATGTTTGAACAAATCAGCGAGCGTTATGGAATGTCACTCAAGGGCGTGCCGATGGTGGGCGATTCTTTGGTTGATATGCAAGCTTGTGTGGCGTTAGAGTGTGAGCCTCATTTGGTATTGACGGGTAAGGGCGAGCAGTGGCGCGGTCGTCCATTGCCAGAGGCATTTCCGAGTCACACACGCATTCACGAAGATTTATCCGCGTTTGTTGACAGTCTGTTGGGTGCGCATAATGAGCCCCAACTTTTTAAACAACCGAACAGAAATTTATGAGATTCATGCTGTCTGGTTTACATTTGATTTGGATGACACTGACGGTTATACCCTATGCGCTTTATTTGTTGAGTGCCGCATTGTTAGGTGCTTCGAGTCAGACTTTATACGAAATAGCAAAGGCATGGCTCAGCAGCTGTATCTCGAGTGCACGCTTTATGTTGGGTGTGCAATATCGCATTCAAGGTTTTGAAAATTTACCCATCGAGTCGACAAGCCCCGCGATTCTTTTGGTCAAGCATCAATCCACGTACGAAACTTTTTTGTTGCCTGTGATCATGCCGCATCCGCTTTCGTATGTTTTTAAAAAAGAATTGTTGTTGATTCCATTTTTTGGTTGGTCGATTGGACGTTTAGCGATGATTCATATTGATCGCAAAGAAAAGGTGCAAGCGTTTAATAAGGTGGTGACACAAGGCAAAGCGTTGTTAGATCAAGGAATTTGGGTCATTATGTTTCCTGAAGGAACACGTATCGACCGCGGTCAAAAAGGCATTTATAAAACAGGTGGAACAAGACTGGCGATTGAAACGGGCGTCCCTGTGATTCCAATTGCTATTACGTCGGCCAAATGTTGGCCACGCAAAGCGTTTGTCAAAGATTCGGGTATTGTTGATGTTTCTATCGGTCAACCCATCCCAAGTTTAAATCGTCAACCCGAAGAGTTGATGAAAGAGGTTGAGAATTGGATTGAGTCGGAGATGCATCGTTTGGATGCGCAAGCTTATTTGTCTAGTTCCTGATTTGTCTCTATGAAAAAGCTGGTTCAACTTATTCTCGATATGTTTGATTCGCGACCTGTTGTCGGACAGTATCAGCATCCGAGAGCCAATCGATCATTAAAACTCGCCAATACGGTTATTGCTTATGAGTTCAAACGATCGCGAAGAAAAACAATTGGTATGTTGGTGGGTGTAGACGGGCTTGAGGTGCGTGCACCGCGGTGGGTTCGTATCCAGGAGGTTGAATCGGCTTTGCACGAAAAAGCCGATTGGATTATTCGAAAACTTTCTGAAATGCAAGTTCGCAAAAAAAAAATGGACGCTAATACCATTCAGTGGTGCGAAGGCGCGGCTATTCCATACATGGGCGATACATTGGTTATCGCCCTAGATCCTACGCATGAATATCAAAAACCAAGCGCAAAATTACAAACTGTTAAAGAAGCGACTGATGGATCGCGTCAACATATTTTGTATATTGGTTTGCCTCATACCGCTTCTCCTGAACAATTGCGTGACGCGACACAGGCATGGTTGATGAAACAAGCCAAGCAAATTTTTACCGAACGTTTGAATCACTTTGCGCCACTATTGGGTGTGCAATGGACGCGATTGTCTTTGAGCAATGCCAACATGCGTTGGGGCAGTGCCAGCGCCGGTGGTGCTATTCGACTCAGTTGGCGTTTGATCCATTTCAAAATGGACGTGATTGATTATGTGGTTGCGCATGAGTTGAGTCACTTACAAGTGATGGATCACAGCGCACGATTTTGGGATACTGTTGAAACAGTGATTCCTGATTACGTCAATCGACGCATGCAACTCAAGGACGAGTCGATCCCACGCTGGCGCTAAAAAAATAAACGCCTTGATCTTTTTTGTGACGCTTGAGCTGTCCTTGTCGCCACAGAAGATGAATGTGGGCAATGGATTCGCCTAATGCAAATGTGGTTTGATGGGTGTCGAGTTTTCGTGGAAATAAGATGTCCATAATTTCTTTGGCGTGACAAGGCTTTTTTCTGCAAGCGCTCATCACTTCAGCCAATCGCTCAGCATGGTGCTCTTGTAATTGTTCGATGCGTCTATGAATGCCCACAAAAGGCCTACCGTGCGAGGGTAAGACCAAGGTGTTTGTGTGCAATGGCAGGTATTTGAGCAATGAATCTAAAAACAATTGCAACGGATTGGATTCGGGCTCAAACTCAAACACACTGATATTGGTCGTGATGCGTGGCAAGATCATGTCGCCGCTGATGAGTACTTTGAGAGACTGGCAACTCAGCGCCATGTGTTCGGGTGCGTGCCCATAGCCACTGATGCAATGCCAATCATGCGCCCCGATTTTGAGGGTCTGACCATCCATGAGTCGATGCATTTGACGCGGCACGGCAGGCACTAAATTTCTAAAATAATCATGCCGATTGCGAATTTCTTGAATCGTCTGTGGGTTGTCTAATCCGTGGGACAGGAAAAAATTAGCGACTGCTTCCCCCCCATGACCTTCGGTGTTCATGACTTGAACACGGACCATATAAAAATCAGAATAACTGATCCACAAGGGCGCCTTCCAGCGTTCACACAACCAATGCGCCAAGCCGATGTGATCGGGATGCATATGGGTGACCACCACGCGCAAAATGGGTTTGTCTTCTAGTAAATGGGAAAATATAAATTCCCATTGCTCGCGCGAACTTGGCGCGTCGATACAGCAATCGACCACCGTCCAACCTTTAACGCCGTCAATTTCATCGCGCAAAAGCCATAAGTTGATGTGATCGAGCGAAAAAGGCAAGCCCATGCGGATCCAATATACCCCCGGGGCTACCTCGAGTATTTGATCTTTGCGGACTAAAGTATCTCCATGCGGGTATTGAAGTTCTTGCTCAAGCAGGTTCATAGGATCATTTTCCTACATAATTGACGTTTACGTAAACGTAACATGTCAACATGGCGACCACTTTCACCATCAGCGAATTAGCCAAAGAATTTGACCTGACCACTCGGGCGATTCGGTTTTATGAAGATATGGGTTTGATTTCACCCAGTCGAAATGAACTGGGAGGACGAGTTCGAGTCTACACCAATCGCGATCGAACCCGATTGCGCCTAACTTTGCGCGCCAAGCGTTTGGGCTTGTCTTTAACAGAAGCCAAAGACATCATTGACATATATGACTCGCCGCGCGATACATCGACGCAGTTGAATAAATTTATTGATGCGTTGTCGGTTCACCGCAAACAACTTGAAATTCAATTGCAAGAAATACAAGCCAATTTGGATGAAGTCAAACAGCATGAGCGAGATGCGCGTGCATTGTTAAATAGAAATACAAAGGTTAAAGTATGAAACAACAAACACAAGAATTGACATCGTGCATTCAACAAAGCTTTGATCTGCAAGGCTTGATGGAGCATTGGGATGCAAAACTAATCAGCGTTAAAGAAGGCGAGGTGGTGATTGCGTTGCCCTACAGTGAAAAAATCACGCAACAACAAGGGGGCTTTCATGGGGGTGCTATGGGCGCAATCGCTGATATTGCTGTGGGATGCGCGGGCTTATCGGTGGCGCCTGAGCGAATAGAAGTGACGACCGTTGAATACAAAATTAATTTTTTAGCAGCATTTCAAAGCGGACAATTGCAGGCCAAGGGTGAGGTAGTTAAGCGCGGTAAGCGATTGATTATTACCAAGGCCATAGTGACGCATATCGCAGAAAACGGAAAAGTATCGGATTGCGCATTGTTGCAACAAACCTTGATACCCGTTGATAAAACTTACGAATAGATTCCATCATGATGACATTACCAAGTTTGAATTTTCAGTTGGGCGAAGAGATCGATGCCCTGCGTGAGGCCGTGCGTGATTTTGCGCAAGACCAAATTGTGCGGCGCGCCGCAGAGATTGATAAGAAAGATCAATTCCCAATGGACCTGTGGCAAAAAATCGGAAGCTTGGGCGTATTGGGCATCACCGTACCTGAGGCGTATGGCGGCGCCAACATGGGTTACTTGGCGCATATGGTGGCGATGGAAGAAATCTCGCGCGCGTCGGCGAGTGTGGGTTTGAGTTATGGCGCGCACAGCAATTTATGTGTGAATCAAATCAATCGCAATGGAAGTGAACAACAAAAGAAAAAATATTTGCCTGGATTGATTTCGTGCGAGCATGTGGGCGCATTGGCGATGAGTGAACCCAATGCGGGATCCGATGTCATAAGTATGAAGTTGAAGGCGCAAGACAAAGGCGACTACTAATTGCTTAATGGCAACAAAATGTGGATCACCAATGGGCCTGATGCAAACACCTTGGTTGTTTATGCCAAGACTGAACCCGAACTCGGCGCACGTGGTGGCACTGCTTTTTTAATTGAAAAAACATGAAAGGGTTTTCAGTTGTACAAAAATTAGATAAGTTGGGCATGAGAGGCAGTCACACAGGCGAATTAGTTTTTAACAATATCGAAGTGCCAGAAGAAAATATATTGGGTGGACTCAACAATGGCGCCAAGGTATTGATAAGCGGATTGGATTATGAGCGCGCGGTGTTGGCCGCTGGACCTATTGGCACCATGCAAGCCGTGATGGATAATGAAGTGCCTTATATTCATGATCGAAAACAATTTGGACAAAGCATTGCTGAATTCCAATTGATACAAGGTAAGGTGGCCGATATGTATTCGGTATTGCAAGCGGGTCGCAGTTATTGCTACACGGTTTGAAAAAATTTAGATTTATTGGGTCAAGCCCATGTGCGACAAGTGAGAAAAGATTGTGCGTCGGTGATTTTGTGGTGCGCAGAAAAAGCTACCGGGATGGCGGGTGAGGAAATGCAAATTTTTGGCGGCAATGGTTACATCAATGAATATCATTTGGGACGATTGTGGCGCGACGCCAAGTTGTATGAAATAGGCGCAGGCACTTCAGAAATCAGACGGATGCTCATTGGTCGTGAACTATTTGCAGAAACATCTTAAAAGGTAAACAATGGCAGAACAGTTGAAACATTTATTTAATAACAACCGTGCGTGGGCAGCACGTATGGAGCGTGAGACGCCTGGGTTTTTTAATACCTTGGCCAATCTACAAACACCCAAATATTTGTGGATTGGTTGCTCTGATAGTCGTGTGCCTGCAAACCAAATTACAGGGCTTGATCCTGGTGAAGTGTTTGTTCATCGCAATGTGGCCAACGTCGTGGTTCATTCAGATTTGAATGCTTTGTCGGTGATTCAATATGCTGTCGATAGTCTCAAAGTTGAACACATCATGGTGGTCGGTCATTACGGTTGTGGTGGTGTTTTAGCCGCAACACGAGGCACACGAATTGGATTGGCAGATAACTGGTTGCGGCATGTTCAGGATGTGCGTTTGCGCCATCGGCAGCGACTCAATCATTTGCCGCAAGCTGAACTTGAGAACACCATGTGTGAAATGAATGTGATTGAACAAGTGAGCAATGTTGCTTTATCCAACGTGATGCAAGACGCATGGGGCAGTGGGCAAAAAGTAGTAGTGCATGGTTGGATTTATGGATTGAATGATGGACTTCTCAAAGATTTAGACATATCATTGAGTGGATCGCATGAGGTTGTGGATGTGTTTAGGCGCGCTTTCAAAAAATACCCACGAGTGACTTAGGTTAAAAAATGTTACCCAGTCTTTTAGATAGTCCTGTTGCCTATGACATTGCCAAAGCGATGCTCAGTGGGTTCAATAGACATTATCAATTTTTTCGTGCGGAGTCTGCACGTGCCAAACATCGATTTGAAACTCAAGATTGGCGCGCGCAACAGTCTGCGCAAAAAGAGCGCATTGCATTTTATGATTTAAGAGTGGATGAATGCAGATCACGCTTAAGCAAAGAATTCAATGCGCAAATGTTGGAATTGAACGTTTGGCAACAAGCCAAACTGCATTACATCGGCATGTTGGTGGATCACCATCAATCTGAATTGGCTGAAACTTTTTTTAATTCTATCGTTACCAAACTCATTGATCGCAGTTATTTTAAAAACGAATTTATTTTTTTAAGACCTGCTGTAAGCACCGAATACATTGAAAACAGCGAAGCGCAAACCAAGCCAACCTATCGAGCATGGTATCCGACTGAAGAAAACTTAAAAGATACTCTTAAAGATTTAATCAGCAGTTTTGGGTTGCGCAGTGAATTTGAAGATCTAGAAAGAGATGCGCATGCAGTTGCCAATGCCATAGAGGCCAAGTTGCGCAATATCAACACACAAGTTAATTTTCAATTGCATGCCTTGTTAAGTTTGTTTTTCCGCAACAAAGGCGCTTATTTGGTGAGAAAGTTAATCAATGGATTTCAAGAATTTGGCTTTTCATTGCCCATTTTGTACACCGAGCACAATCAGTTGATGATGAATGCGGCGCTGTTTGGCGAAGTCGATTTATTAATTTTGTTTAGTTTTTCTCGCGATTACTTTATGATCGACATGGAAATGCCGTCGGCCCATGTCAGATTTTTGAGTGGGATGATGCCTCACAAACCACAAGGCGAGTTGTATAACGCATTGGGCTTGGCCAAGCAGGGCAAGGATTTGTTTTATAGAGATTTTTTATCGCACCTACACCACAGCACCGATCGATTCAGAATTTCACCTGGTATCAAAGGCATGGTGATTTTGGTGTTTGATTTGCCGTCGTTCCCTTATGTTTTTAAGGCCATCAAAGATTTTTATCCGCCACCAAAAGAAACCACGCGCGAACAAATCAAAGCCAAATATTTATTGGTGAAGCAACACGATCGCGTGGGGCGGATGGCCGAAACCTTTGAGTACAGCCACGTGGCTTTTCTAACAGATTGTTTTGATCCCGAACTGATTGATGAAATTCAGCATCACGCACCAAGTCCAATTGAAATTTTATATT
>SHXN01000055.1 GCA_009693305.1 Limnohabitans sp. | reverse complement strand
TGTTAAGTATGATAAAAAACCAGATTCGAAATATGAAAACGACAAAAACTCCTATTAGGCTTTAACACACCTGTTGATTCGAGCTAGGTTGTCGGGCGAGATTTGGATGTATGCCATCGAAGACAGTACGCGACCAATTCAACTGGCTGGCGGTTTTGAGTCCTTGGAGCAATTTGTAGGTCAGGAAGTATTAAATTTTCTAAATGGTTACTCCAGAGAGCTGACAACTGGCCAGCCTGACCACATTGAAATCATGCTTGAGAAAAATGCTCTTCGCTCAGTAGTTGAAGCTGTAGCACGAGAGTACTGTATACCTGTAACAACTGGACGGGGGTTCTCATCACTGTCTCCTAGATACGACCTTCAGCAGCGGTTTCTTAGGTCTGGCAAATCACGTCTTGTCTTGCTTATGCTTACAGACTTTGACCCAGATGGAGAGATGATAGCCTCGTCATTTGCACGCTCTCTCAGGGATGATTTGGGACTTATAAATATCGTGGCTGTGAAAGTTGCATTGAATGCAGACCATGTAACAAAGTACAACCTTCCAAGCGATATGGATGCAAAGCCCTCAAGTCCGGTTCTGTCGCAGTAAGCATAGACGACAATCCCAATCATGCTTGATTTTCGCAAAAGTTTGATCCATAGCGCCCTGAACAAGGTCCTCCAACGGCTTCACTATCCGCTGGAAGGGTTCTGTCGCAATAAGGATTCCCAGTTTTTCAGGAACGCTATAGGTAGTGTTTGGCATAGGAAAAATACGCTACTGGTAGTAGGTAAGATTCTTCAAAATTCCTTATTGCGACAGAACCCTGATGGGTAGCATGGTGGTGAAAATACCGGCTTGCGAGGCGGGTATATGGCGCGAGCCGGTCATCCATAACCAGATCGTCCCAACGCTGGCTGCTAGGCCATAAAACAGCAATAACCACCACAAAGATGCATCGACATGTGGAATGCCAGTTTTTTGAAGCGCCATCCAAGCCAATGGCGTTATTAGGAACAATCTCCATAAATTGATCACGGCTGTGATTCGCTTAGGCTGCATCACTTGGGAGAGTGTTCGGCCAATGACGACGTACATGGCTTCACAAAAAACCGCGCGCAGCAAGTAAAGGTGACCCAGTAACGAAGCGCTCGATTCATTAGTTGATGGTTGATTCGCTGAATGCGTATTCAGTAATAACAGGCCCTATACTGCCAATAACAAGGCCCATTGAGTGGATCGGTGGATGCGTTCTTTTAAAAAGATGCGGCTTAGTAATGCCACTGCAACAGGAATGCACGAGATGATGATGCCTGCTGAAAAGGCCTGTGACAGCACCATGCCGTAGAGCATCAATATTGAAAATAAAAAATTGCCAAAAAATGACTCAGTAAATAACAATAAATAAATTTTGATGGACGGTGGCGGCTCAGACGCGGGCTTGGGTCGCCAGTGCAGTGTCGCTATCGCTCGGATTGCAAATCTGAGCCATGCCAAAACAAAGACACCAAAGCCAAGCACCAAGGGATTGGAAAGAGCCACGTAAATGCCGACCAAACTCATGCTCAATGCCAAGCAAGCGTAGGAAATGGCAAGGGTGAGACGTTGAGATTTATTTTCCATCGATTCAATGAAACACTTGCGTCTTATTAGAAAATCCAACAAATGAAAGACGTAAATTATGTTTTTGTCTATGGTACTTTAAGGCGGCATCAAGTCAACGATATTCAGTTGCACAAGCCAACGCCCACTTGGATAGGGATCGCTTCAGTTATGGGGTGTTTGTTTAATATGGGTTGGTACCCCAGCTTGTTATTGCAAGAGCAGTGTCCACAATTAAACGTGCGAGCAAGACCCATCAAAGGCGAAGTCTATGCCTATGAAAAAGAATTAGAGATTCAACTCGATCACATCGAGTCGATTTTGCCCACGCCTAATGGTGAATACATGAAAAAATATTCAGTTGCAACTAAATGGTGAATGGTTGAATGCATTGGTGTATGAAATTACGCCTGCATTTTGTAAAAATAAGCTATTGATTGATGCCGATGATTGGGTGGATTGGTATGCGAACAAACGTGCAAAAGGTTGAAATTTCATAAAGTGCTTTTTGATTCAGAATATGAAATATCGATTGATCGGCACTCGTTAAAATTTCTTAATATGAGAAAAAAATTTCACATAGAGATAGCATATAATTAAGTCATTGATTTTAAATATAAAAAAATAATTCTTCTATAAGACTTAAACTTTGATACAAGGACATCGCAATATGTCATTCGTTTTTTTAACTCTAGGAACACTTTCATGCCACAAAATCTCGTGGAACAACTCAGTCGCGAACAACAAATCGCCGCCCTTGAAAAAGAATGGGCCACCGACCAACGCTAGAAAGGTATCAAACGCGGTTACACCGCTGCTGATGTGGTTCGTTTGCGCGGATCTTTTCCTATCGAGCACACACTGCGCTCACAGAGGCGCTGAAAAATTGTGGGATATGGTCAATAACGATCCCTATGTCAATTGTTTGGGCGCGCTCACAGACGGTCAAGCCATGCAGCAAGTCAAAGCGGGCATCAAGGCCATTTATTTGTCGGGCTGGCAAGTGGCAGCGGATAACAACTCTTATTCAGCCATGTATCCCGATCAATCTTTGTATCCTGTTGACTCTGTGCCCAATGTGGTTGAGCGTATCAACAACACATTCCGTCGTGCCGATGAACTTCAGTGGTCTAAGGGTGTCAACCCTGGTGACAAAGGATATGTGGATTATTTCGCGCCCATCTTTGCTGATGCCGAAACAGGCTTTGGTGGTGTTCATTTTAAAGATCAATAGGCTTCTGTTAAAAAATGCGGATACATGGGTGGCAAAGTGTTGGTGCCAACCGCTGAAGCGGTGCAAAAATTAATTGCTGCACGCATGGCGGCTGATGTTTGCGGCACACCTACTTTGGTGATTGCGCGCACCGATGCTGAAGCCGCTGATTTACTCACCAGCGACTTTGACGCCAATGACAAACCGTTCTTAACGGGCGAGCGTATAGCCGAAGGTTTTTACAAAACCAAAAAAGGAATGGCGCAAGCGGTTTCACGCGCTGTCGCTTATTCGTATTACGCCGATATGGTGTGGTGCGAAACATGAACGCCCGATTTGGAATTTGCCAAGCAATTTGCCGAAGCTGTTCACAAAGTTCATCCAGGAAAGATGTTGGCCTACAACTGTTCGCTCTCATTTAATTGGAAGAAAAACTCGGATGACGCAACGATTGCAAAATTCCAACGCGAGTTGGGTGCCATGGGTTACAAATACCAACTCATCACATTTGCAGGTATTCATTCCGTGTTGCACAGCATGTTTGAGTTGTCGCAAGACTACGCTAATCGTGGCATGACGGCTTATGTGGAAAAAGTTCAAGAGCCCGAATTTGCAGCGCGCGATCGCGGATACACCTTTGTGTCGCATCAACAAGAAGTGGGCACTGGTTATTTCGACGAAGTCACCACCGTGATTCAAGGCGGCAAGTCCAGCGTCAGAGCGCTCACAGGCTCCATTGAAGAAGAACAATTCCATTGATTCAAAGCAGGCCCCACAAGGGCCTGTTTTTTTATGGGAAAATCATCAAGCGCGGGATCAACCGCGCTTTGTGTTTTTTTGCATTGCTAAACAAAAGATGGATATGGTTCAAATCACGCTTCCCGATGGCTCTTTGCGAGAGTTTCCTGCGCCTGTGACGGTGGCAGAGGTGGCCGCCTCGATTGGTTCAGGATTGGCCAAGGCTGCATTAGCAGGCAAAGTGGATGGACAAGTGGTTGATACCAGTTACACCATTCAAAAAAATTCAAATTTAGCCATCATCACCGCCAAAGACGCAGAAGGCTTGGACGTGATTCGTCACTCCACAGCGCATTTGTTGGCCTATGCGGTTAAAGAATTATTTCCTGATGCACAAGTCACGATTGGTCCTGTGATTGAAAACGGGTTTTATTACGATTTTTCATACAGCAGACCTTTCACTCCCGAGGATTTGGTTGAAATTGAAAAACGCATGACGCTATTGACCAACAAAGACGAGCTTGTGTTGCGTCAAGTGTTGCCGCGTGATGAAGCGGTGTCTTATTTCAAAAAAATAGGCGAGCATTACAAAGCAGAAATCATTGCGAGTATTCCTGCAGGCGAAGATGTGTGGCTGTATAGCGAAGGCGCGTTTACCGATTTGTGCAGAGGCCCCCATGTGCCGAGCACGGGCAAACTCAAACATTTCAAACTCATGAAAGTCGCTGGCGCTTATTGGCGTGGCGATCATCGCAACGAAATGTTGCAACGTGTGTATGGAACGGCATGGTCGACCAAAGACGAATTACAGCAATACCTCACCATGCTCGAGGAAGCGGAAAAACGCGATCACCGCAAATTAGGTCGCGAACTCGATTTATTTCACATCGATGATCACGCGCCTGGTTTGGTGTTTTGGCACCCCAAGGGTTGGACGATTTGGCAGATGGTTGAGCAATACATGCGTCAGGTGTATCGCGACAATGGTTATCTGGAAGTCAAAGGCCCACAAATCATTGATAAAACATTGTGGGAAAAAACAGGTCACTGGGACAAGTATCGCGACAACATGTTCACCACCGAAAGTGAAAAACGCGATTACGCGTTAAAGCCGATGAATTGCCCTGGTCATATTTTGATTTATAAGCAAGGCATCAAGAGTTATCGCGATTTGCCTCTGCGTTTGGGTGAATTTGGTCATTGCCATCGCAACGAACCATCGGGTGGTTTGCACGGCATCATGCGAGTGCGTGGTTTTACACAAGACGACGGACATATTTTTTGTACCGAAGATCACATCTTGAGTGAGTGCGTCAATTACACAACGTTGTTACAAAAAGTTTATAAAGATTTTGGTTTCAACAAAATTATTTACAAAGTGGCAACAAGACCAGAGAACCGCATTGGTTCGGATGCCATTTGGGATAAGGCCGAGCATGCTTTGATGGAAAGTTTGCGCGCATCGGGTTGCGAGTTTGAAATTTCTCTAGGCGACGGCGCTTTTTATGGTCCCAAAATTGAATACACGCTCAAAGACGCCATTGGCCGTCAGTGGCAGTGCGGCACCATGCAGGTGGATTTTTCGATGCCCGAGCGGCTCGACGCCGAGTATGTGGCCGAAGACGGTTCACGCCAAAGACCGGTGATGTTGCACCGAGCCATTGTGGGCAGTTTGGAGCGTTTTATCGGCATTTTGATCGAAGAACACGCTGGAAGCCTGCCCGTTTGGCTGGCTCCAACTCAGGTGATTGTGTGCAATATCACCGACTCTCAGGCCGATTACGTCCAATTTGTGGCAAATAAGCTGAAAAATCAAGGGCTTAGGGTCGAATTAGACCTGCGCAATGAAAAGATTACGTATAAAATACGCGAGCATTCATTGCAAAAGTTGCCGTATATCTTGGTCGTAGGTGACAAAGAGAAGGCAGCGGGTTCCGTAGCCGTACGCGCCCGAGGTCATCAAGACCTTGGTGTTATGTCCCTCGAAGACTTCTCACAAAAGATTGTTTCCGATGTGGCGAGCAAGTGTTAATCGCCTAGGCGATTTCCATGCTGCGTCAGGGTTCGGGTGTCACTGTTTTTTTAAAGGATTTCAACTATCGTTACAGAATTTCGCGACCGCCGTCAGCGCGAGGAACGCAAACACCGCCTTAATCGGGAAATCATGGCCCCGGAAGTACGAATCAGTGGGCCCAATAACCAACCTCTTGGTGTCGTTAGCATTGCCGAAGCCTTGCGCTTGGCTGGGGAATACGATGTAGATTTGGTAGAAATTGCACCCAACGCAGAGCCTCCGGTATGCCGTCTCATGGATTACGGCAAATTCAAATACCAAGAGCAAAAAAAGGCAGCAGAAGCGAAGTCCAAACAAAAAGTCATCGAGGTCAAGGAAATCAAATTTCGACCCGGTACTGACGATGGTGACTACAACATCAAAGTGCGCAACATCAAGCGCTTTTTGTATGATGGAGATAAATGCAAGATCACGTTGCGCTTTAGAGGTCGTGAGATCACGCATCAAGAGATTGGAATAGCGTTGTTGCAACGCATTCGGGATGAATTGGCTGACCTCATTGTGGTTGAGCAATTTCCCAAGTTGGAAGGTCGGCAAATGGTCATGATGATCGCGCCAGGCCGCAAAAAACCGGGTGGCGTCGCAAAACCCGTTGCAAAAGCAGACAGCTCTGTTGCTGCATAAAAAAGGCGACGCAAACAAGTGTCTCGGGGCTAACAAGATTGCGATCGGTTCGCAACGCCTCACGAGCACAAATAAAAAGGGAGCATTCAAATGCCCAAAATGAAGACCAAGAGCGGCGCTAAAAAGCGCTTTCGCGTTCGTCCAGGTGGCACCGTTAAACGCGGTCAAGCCTTCAAACGCCACATCCTCACCAAAAAAACCACCAAGAACAAACGTCACTTGCGTGGACCAACGGGTGTGCATGAAACCAACATGGGTCACATGGCGCAAATGCTGCCCATGGCTGGCCTGTAATCAACGGACGAACAAGGAGAAACAAACATGCCTCGCGTTAAACGTGGTGTAACGGCCAGAGCCCGTCACAAAAAAGTACTCGCCCTTGCAAAAGGTTTCCGTGGTCGCCGCGGTAATGTTTTCAGGGTCGCCAAAGAAGCGGTCATGAAAGCTGGGCAATATGCCTACCGTGATCGTCGCGCCAAAAAACGTGTGTTCCGTCAGTTGTGGATTGCGCGTATAAATGCGGCCGCTCGTGAGTTTGGTCTCACGTACAGCCAATTTGCCAATGGTCTTCGCAAAGCAGCTATCGAAATCGATCGCAAAATGTTGGCTGATATTGCTGTGCATGACAAGGTGGCTTTCGGGCACATCGTGGATCAGGTTAAAGCCCGTCTGGCCGCTTGATACACACTTAAAGTAATGCATGCTTTGTGCGTGTGCATTGTTTTAAGATCCAACAAGGGGTTGAGGCTTGCAAAGGCTTCAACCTTTTTTAATTTCAGAATTTGCAAACACCATGAACGAACTCGATACGCTGGTTGATAGTGCGAAAGCATTGTTTGCACAATGTGACACCCCCGCTGATTTAGAAAATGCCAAAGCGCAGTTTCTAGGTAAGTCGGGTCACATCACTGTCATGATAAAAGGGCTTGCGTCCTTAGATGTTGCGCTCAAAAAAACGCAAGGCGCGGCTATCAATGTGGCCAAACAGGCGATTGAGTCTGCGCTGCAAACGCGTCGCGATCAACTCGCCGATGCACAGTTGCAAACACAACTCAAAGCACAGGCATTGGATGTCACATTGCCTGGTCGCCATCGTGCAACAGGTGGACTGCATCCAGTAAGCCTTACGCTTGAACGCATCGAACAAATTTTTGGTTCTATGGGTTTTGAAGTAGCTCAAGGCCCCGAGATCGAAACCGATTGGTTCAACTTCACAGCACTCAACACGCCCGAAGATCATCCTGCTCGATCCATGCACGATACGTTTTATGTTGAAGGCGGATATTTGTTGCGCACGCATACAAGCCCTATGCAAATTCGTCATGCGGTGCAACACGTTAAGCAATACAAAAAACAATTAGACACTGGACAAGCAATGCCCGAGATACGCGTGATTGCACCCGGTCGCACTTACCGTGTAGATAGTGATGCAACGCACTCGCCGATGTTTCATCAATGCGAGGGATTGTGGATTGGTGAAAATGTAAGTTTCAAAGATTTAAAAGTGGTCTTCACTGATTTTTGCCGCACATTTTTTGAGTCCGATGACTTGGTGTTGCGATTCAGACCGAGTTTTTTTCCGTTCACAGAACCAAGTGCAGAAATTGATATTCAATTTAACAGTGGACCGCTTGCTGGCAAATGGTTAGAGGTGGCAGGTTCGGGGCAGGTGCATCCCAATGTGGTTCGCAACATGGGTCTCGACCCCGAGCGATACATTGGCTTTGCATTTGGAATGGGCCCTGATCGTCTCACCATGTTGCGCTATGGCGTCAACGATTTGCGTTTGTTCTTTGATGGCGATATTCGCTTTCTGAGTCAATTTCAATAAGCCATTAACCTAAACGAGATTCAACATGCAATTTCCCGAATCCTGGTTGCGCGCTTTTTGCAATCCACCCATAGATACACAACAACTGGCTGACACGCTCACCATGGCGGGTTTGGAAGTTGAAGAGTTGTCACCCGTTGCACCCGCGTTCACTCACGTGGTGGTGGGTGAAATCAAAGAAGTGCAACAACATCCCAACGCCGATCGCCTGCGAGTATGTCAAGTCGATGTGGGTCAATCTGCGCTTTTAAATATTGTTTGCGGCGCGCCTAATGCGCGCGTTGGTATCAAAGTGCCTTGTGCCATGGTTGGTGCTCAATTGCCACCAGGTGAAGACGGCAAACCGTTTCAAATAAAATTAGGTCAACTGCGTGGCGTTGAAAGCCAAGGCATGTTGTGTTCATCCAAAGAATTAAAACTCAATGTCGATCACGGTGGTTTACTCGAACTTTCAGCAGATGCTGAGGTGGGTCAAAACATTCGCGAGCATTTACAACTCGATGACACTTTGTTGACGCTCAAACTTACGCCCAATTTGGCGCATTGTTTGAGTGTTTATGGTATTGCGCGTGAAGTGTCTGCGCTCACAGGTGCGCCTTTGCAAGAGATCAAATATCCTTCTATCCAAACAGGACATCACGATCGATTGCCTGTGCGCATTGATGCGCCCGATTTGTGTGGACGTTTCAGTGGTCGCATTATTCGTGGCGTCAATCCAAAAGCAAAAACACCTGCATGGATGGTTGATCGATTGGCGCGTTGCGGTCAACGCAGTGTCAGTGCATTGGTGGACATTTCAAACTATGTGATGTTTGAATTGGGTCAGCCTTCGCATATTTTTGATCTAGACAAAATTCACGGTGGATTGCAAGTGCGTTGGGGCAAGGCGGGTGAGCAACTCGAATTGCTCAATGGCAACACCGTTACGGTTGATGAGAAGGTGGGCGTCATTGCCGACGACACGCAGGTGGAATCCTTGGCGGGCATCATGGGTGGACAAGCCACGGCAGTCGGTGACGATACACAAAACATTTATATCGAAGCCGCGTTTTGGTGGCCTACATCGATCGCAGGTCGATCACGTCGATTTAATTTTTCAACCGATGCGGGTCATCGCTTTGAGCGTGGTGTGGATCCACAACTCACGGTTGAGCACATCGATCGCATCACACAGTTGGTGATTGATATTTGTGGCACACCGCACACGTCGTGCGGTCCTATGGACGATCAGCAAGTCAACATGCCCGTTATCAAACCTGTGAGTTTGTACGTGGCGCGTGCCGTCAAAGTGATTGGCATGCCGTTGTCTCAAGAGCGCATGGTACAAGCACTCCAAGATTTGGGACTGTCTGTTACAGAAACACCTGGCGTCATCACGGTCAGACCTCCATCGTTTCGATTCGATTTACAAATCGAAGAAGATTTGATTGAAGAAATTGCACGCATGGTGGGGTATGAGCAGTTACCCACCACGCCACCACTGGCACCCATCACAGCCAAAATCAAACCCGAAGCTGAGCGCAGTTCGCACGCTGTGCGTTGCTTGTTGGCAGGCTTAGGTTATCAAGAAACGATCAACTTTAGTTTTGTCGATGCGCAGTGGGAACGAGATTTAGCAGGTAATGCCAACCCGATCCAATTGCTCAATCCGATAGCGAGTCAAATGAATGTGATGCGCTCCTCGCTCATCGGTTCATTGTTGCAAGTGGTTAAGTTCAATGTCGACAGAAAAGCCTCGCGTGTTGCGGTGTTTGAAATTGGACGTGTGTTTACCAAAGATATGAGCGTTGTGCATTCGTATCAAACTGTTGAGGGCATTCATCAACCCATGCATGTGGCGGGTATGGTGTATGGCTCAGCGCAACCACTGCAATGGTCGGTGAGTGATGCCGTTGTTGATTTCTTTGATATCAAGGCCGATGTTGACGCGTTGCTCGCGCCCATTCAGGCAACGTATCAAGTAGGCAGTCACCCTGCATTGCATCCAGGTCGGTGTGCCCAAGTGTTCGTCAATGGTCAACCGATCGGCTATGTGGGCGAACTTCACCCCAAATGGCGCATGTCCTGGGATTTGCCACACGCGCCTGTTGTGTTTGAGTTGCAATTGACGGCGCTCACGCATCGCCATGTGCCTCATTTCGAATCGGTGCCGCGTTTTCAGGCTGTTGAAAGAGATATTGCGGTTGTCGTGAAGGAGTCTGTGACGCATGCACAGTTGATCTCCGCTATTGAAGCCTCACCCACTCAGGGTTTACTCCAACACGCGATGCTGTTTGATATTTATAGGCCACAAAAAGAGGGCACGGGCGTGCAAACGGATGAAAAAAGTTTAACCGTTCGCTTGACCTTGAACAAATCTGAGGCCACACTGACAGAATCTGAAATCGATGCCGCAGTTCAATCGGTGATTGATTATTTGGCAAAAAATATTCAAGCGCGTTTGCGAGCTTAAGAAAGAGTTGAAACATGGAATTGTCTTTTGAAACTTTAGAAACGCCGGCGTTAACCAAAGCGCAATTGGCCCAGTTGTTGTTTGATCAAATTGGCTTGAACAAGCGCGAATCGAAGGACATGATCGATGCGTTTTTTGACTTGATTTCACAAAAATTAGTCGATGGTCAAGATGTCAAAATATCAGGTTTTGGCAACTATCAAATTCGCACCAAAGCGCCCAGACCAGGGAGAAATCCGCGAACCGGGGAGGCTATTCCCATCGAGGCACGTCGGGTCGTGACTTTTCATGCCAGTCACAAGTTAAAAGAAAGCATTCAAGGCACGACTTCTCAAGCATAAAGTTAACACTTCAGAGTGGTTTTTAAAATTATTTTTTTCGTTAGGTACTTACCCTTTTCCCTAACTTCGTGTAACCTCTGCAGTTCGCTTTGTAAATAATTAATTTTATGGAGAGTTTTCTTCCTTCTATTCCTGCTAAACGCTACTTCACGATTGGTGAGGTCAGTGAGCTATGTGGCGTCAAGCCGCATGTACTTCGCTATTGGGAGCAGGAGTTCACACAGCTGCGTCCGATGAAGCGAAGAGGCAATCGTCGTTACTACCAGCACCATGAAGTGTTGATGATTCGTCGCATTCGTGATTTGTTGTATGACCAAGGTTTCACGATCAGTGGTGCGCGCAACAAATTGCAAGAAATTGTTCAAATCGAACGCGATAAAAAGCGTGCGGGCGAAGTCTTTTTAAACGGCGTGGAAGAATTAGAAAACAATCTCAAAATCGACGAATCCAAGTTTGATGACGATTGGAATTTATTGGGCTTGCTCAGCTCGGGTCCCAAATTGCATTTATTGCGCCGCGAGTTATTTGAAATTAGAGATTTACTCAACGAGACTAGACCCGTCTAAGGTTATAATTTTAGACTTGATCGGCGTGTAGCGCAGCCTGGTAGCGCACTTGCATGGGGTGCAAGGGGTCGCGAGTTCGAATCCCGCCACGCCGACCATTTTGTTTATGAAAAAACCTGTCGTTCTTTTGGTTGCACTCAAAGATGAATTTTATCTGCAACTTAATGACCCCCATATCCACGTCGTTTATACAGGCGTTGGAAAAATAAACGCTACCTTAACAACCGTCGAAACCATTCATCGCTTATCACCTGAGTTGATCATTAATTTTGGTTCGGTGGGTAATGTCTCCAATTGCGTGCAAGACTTGGTGGAAGTGGCCAAGGTCATTCAGCGCGATATGAATGCAGAGCCGTTGGCGCCACGCGGGCATAAACCTTATCACGCTGGCCCTCATGTTTTAGAGTCGGGCCAGCAAGGCGTTATTTGCGCAACTGGCGACAGTTTTGTGAGTTCTCATGACCCTTGGTTTACCCATCAAGGTATCGATGTGGTGGACATGGAACTTTATGCCATCGCCCATGTTTGTGGCCAAAAAGGCGTGACTTGGCGATCACTGAAATTTATTTCAGACAACGCCAATGACGATTCATCCAAAGATTGGCAAGCTAATGTTAAAAAAGGCCAAGGTCTGATGCTCAATTGGCTGCAGGCGCAGAAATTTCAATCATGATTTCATTTCGTCGCCACATGGGTAGCGTCCAGGGCGGGTCGTAGCGCGATAGTTGGGGAGTGCCTTTGGGTGTGATTGATTTTTCTTTTAACCACTCCATTAATTCGTTGGTTTTTTCTTGCACACGATTGAGTGTGTTAAATCCAGAGTATGTGAGTACTGCAAAATATTTTTCTGGCACTTCAGCCAATTCCACTGCTTTATTTTTGGGCTTCGGAATGTTCAACATAGTGTATTGCTTGGGCATCACAAAATGAACACGCCATTTATTGGCTGTTTTCATCGAGGCGCTGGCTTCACTGGGTTCCATTGTCACAGGTGCGGTCATCGCAATCTTGCTTGATTGTGGCTCCATCGTCACAGGTGCCGTCATTGCAATTTTGTTGGATGTATCGCCACCCGGCGCTTGGTTATTTCCAAAAATAAAATCTGCAATGCGTCTAAAGGCTTGATTGCCGGCACTATCCATATCACCGTCAACAAAAGTTTGAGCGACGATGAAGGGTGCAAATTGTCTGATTTCAATTTTTCCGTCGCGTGAAATCACTTGAAACGCGGGCTCTTCAATGGTCATGGCATTTAGAAGGTTTAAAAAATAAAAACAAAAAATAAATTTTTTTTCATGGTGTTTAAAGTTTCATACCGATGGCATGACCATCGGCTGTTGCCGAAATCATGTCGCGAGGTGACAAACAGTCTCCAATAGAAAAAATGGCAATTCCCATTTGCTCAAGCGGTTCTTTGAGTTCATCGCATCGTCTGCGTGGCGTGGAGTAGGCCAAAAATACCACGTCGTCGATGATCGAT
>SHXN01000054.1 GCA_009693305.1 Limnohabitans sp. | reverse complement strand
AAGGTGGGTGTGACGCTGATGAATTTGACCTACAACCTGAGCCGCATCGAGGTGCTCATTCGCAACAAGACATTTGGCTTTGAGCGCATCAGTGCGCTCAAAATGGGGGTAGCGGCATGAGAGTGCACGAAAAAGCTTGAACAAGGGCTCAGTTGCGCCTAAAAATCGCCCCGAAATCCAAAAAACCCGGACCAAACCAAAAAAATGAAAAATTGGACGATTCAGAGGTACGATGTCTGCTTAACAGGTGATTTATAGAAGTGCCCATTTGTAGTGCGCGTTATTTTTTAAGACGGATTAAACATATTGAGCTTGAGTCTTTCTCGCTCAATGGTTGCCGCAACAGGAGCGTGCCCTGCAGTTTTTTCGACGTGCGCCCAAAGTTGGGGCACATCTGTTGGGTTAACACCCGCCATCGATCCCCATCGCATCAAAGTTAAAGCATAGGCATCAACAGGCCCAAAATGCACGCCCGTTAACCATTCATGTCCTTCGCTTTTTGAACGGACAACCATCGCTTGTAAATCCAGCATATGTTGCTTGTATTGTTCGGCTGCAAATTTTTTAATTTCTGCCTGTGCTGTTCCATCTTTGGTAAATTTAAACGGCATAAAAAAATGCGTGAAGGTCGGATGCACGGTGTTATTCATCCACGACAATGTTTCGATGGCGTGCGAGCGCGCAATTGCATCAGTGGGCAACACATGTGCGCCAACCAGTTTTTTATCTAAATAGCCCACAATTGCCAATATTTGTGTAATGACCTCGCCGTCGTCGACGAGCACAGGAACTTGCGAGCGCGGATTGATGGCTTTGAATGCGTCCTCGTGTTGCTCACCTTTATGCAATTTAACCATGCGGCTCTCAAACTCAACGCCCGCGGCTTGCAATACAGCGTGCGGCACAAATGAACACGCACCTGGTCCAAAATAAAGTTGCATCATTTGATGGGCTCCTCGTGATTGATTCTTTTGAAAGTAACGACATGATCGACTTGGGCGCGAATACCAATCCATTCGCCCATTTTGTGATCATGATGGCTGGGCACATGCGCAAGAACAATTTCACCATTCTGCAATTTGAGGGTATATAAAAACTCAGACCCTCTAAATGATTTCCGAACGATTTGTGCTTTAACGGGCGCATCATCGTCATGAATGATGTCGTCGGCTCTTAATAAAACATCGCACTCACCCACCATTTGGTTATTTTCAATGCTTGGCTCTTGCATTTCAATGAATTCACCCAGCGATGTTTTGACACGCCATTGTTGGCCTTCTTTTTGAATCGATGCGGGCGTGAAAACACCATGTCCAATAAAGTCAGCGACAAATCGAGTCACGGGGCGGTGATACAGGTCGTAGGCGTCGTCCCATTGATGCAATTGACCATCTGACATCACGCCAATCACGTCGCCAATGGCAAAAGCTTCGAGTTGATCGTGTGTCACAAAAAGCGCGGTTGTTTTGGCTTCTTTGAGGATGGCGCGAATTTCAAGCGCCAACCTTTCACGCAAATCCACGTCCAAATTTGAAAACGGCTCGTCGAGCAACAAGAGTTCGGGTTGGGGCGCTAAGGCTCTCGCAAGCGCAACACGTTGTTGTTGCCCACCTGACAATTCGTGCGGATAGCGCAGACTGACTCGATCAAGCCCCACCAGTGACAACAATTCTTGAATGCGAGCGCGCTGTTTATCTTTGGCCCATTGATGCAATCCAAAAGCAATGTTATCCACCACATCGAGATGTGGAAACAAAGCATAGTCTTGAAACACCATGCCAATTTTTCTTTTTTCGGGCGGCACATGAACTCCCGAGGCATTCATCACCGTTTGGTGAATTTTGATTTCTCCACTGGCGACGGGCTCGAGCCCTGCAATGGCACGCAGCAAGGTAGTTTTACCACAACCCGATGGGCCAATCAATACGCCCATTTCGCCCGACTTTAAGTGCAGGCTCACGCCATCGACAGCAAAACGTTTTCGATGGGGGTATTGAACTTTGAGTTGATGTACAGCAACGACCATGGCGCTGATTGTAGGCATCCAAGCCTGCCCCTGTTTTTTGGAGGGATGGCAGGTCTGCCTACAATCTCATCTTAACAACGCAACTGTGCGTTGCGCATCGGGTCTATATGTTTGCACGTCGCCTTTTTCTTTTTTTAGTCTCACTGTGCTTAGCCATACCCATTTTGTCGATCTTGGGCGCTTGGTTGCAATGGGACGCGTCGAGTTTGCAAATATTAAATGCAATGTCACAAACGGTCTTGCCCGACTATGCGCTCACAAGTTTAATTTTATGCGTTCTCGTTGCTTTTGGCGTGATAAGCATGGGCAGTATCAGCGCATTAGCGGTGACCTTGTTTGATTTTCCGGGCCGTAAATTTTTGGAATGGGCTTTATTATTGCCCTTGGCCATGCCCGCTTATGTGGTTGCTTATGCCTACACAGATTTTTTTCAATTCAGCGGGCCTCTACAACAATGGCTTCGATTTTGTTTTAACGTTGATGGCGCAGTGTTGCCTGATATTCGCAATGTGTGGGGCGCTGCTTTTGTTTTAAGTGTTTGTTTATACCCCTACGTTTATTTGTTAACCCGAACCGCTTTGTCAGAACGTGCAGCGCACTTAATGGAAGCGGCTCGACTGTTGGGTGCTAATTTATGGCGTCGAATTTTTTCACTGGCTTTGCCTCTTGCGCGTCCTGCAATTGCAGCGGGCACCGCATTGGCCTTGATGGAAACATTGGCTGACTTTGGTGTTTCCAATTATTTTGGTGTGCAAACATTTACCGCAGGAATTTACATTACCTGGTTGGTGATGGACAACCGAATCGCAGCTTCGCATTTGGCTGGTTTTTTATTGGTTTTTGTTTTTATCGTACTCACTTTAGAACAGCGCGCCCAATCGCGAATGCGATTTGGCAACGCCAGTCTGACTTCTTCCAACACAGAGACTCAGTCTTTGGGACTCAATTTTGCGACGGGTTTGTTTTGTTTCTTCATTTGTGCCATGCCTATTTTTTTAGGCTTTGTGTTGCCTGTTGCCATCATGATTCATTCATTTGTTAGTAGTGGATTTTCAAATGACGTTGCATGGGATCGGTTTTTTCATTGGGCGTATGAATCGTTGCGGCTGGGTTTGATCACAGCTTTTGTTGCTGTTGCGATTGCGCTTTTTTTGGCTTTTGCACAACGTCTGACTCCACATCGATACACCAAATGGGCGATTCAAATTTCTAGTCTGGGTTATGCGGTGCCTGGTGTTGTGATTGTGGTGGGTTTGTTATTGCCGGTTGCTTGGCTTCAACACATCTGGCCTCAATCCCAAATTGGCTTTTTACTCACCGCCACGATTGCAGGATTGATTTGGGCCTATTTGGTTCGCTTCATTGCCGTGGCTTTGCAATCGATTCAAAGCGGTTATGCGCGAATACCCACGACGCTTGACGACAGCTCGAACATGCTGGGCGTCTCTGGTTGGCGGTTGATTTCGCGTGTTCACGCACCCTTGCTGAGTCGATCCTTAAGCGCCGCTGTCTTATTGGTTTTGGTCGATGTAATGAAAGAGTTACCTGCAACCCTGATGTTGCGCCCCTTTAACACCGACACATTGGCCGTCATGGCCTATCAATTGGCTCGTGATGAACGCCTGGGCGAGGCTTCTTTGCCCTCCTTGGCCTTGATTTTAGCGGGTTTGCTACCCGTTATTCTTTTGAGCCGAAACCTGAGACACCAATAAAGCCCTTTTTTACATGGGGTTTGCTATAATTCAAATACGAATCATTCGCATTTGAATTATGATATTGCTTTATTGATTGGACATGGACATGGTCATGTTGCACCCCTTTTATTGCGTCAAGCATCACTTGTTGGCTTTTTCAGTGCTTTTATCGATTTTTGGCTGTCATTTAGTCTCCCATGCACAAGATAAGGCCCTGAATATTTACTCGGCCAGACACTACCCCACTGACGAAGCCTTGTACAGCGACTTCACCAAATCCACAGGAATACAAATCAACCGCGTCGACGCCGATGACGCGGGTATCTTGGCGCGCCTCAAAGCCGAAGGCAGCTCATCCCCTGCCGATGTGATTTTGTTGGTTGATGCGGCTCGTTTGTGGCGCGGCGAGATCGATGGCCTTTTTCAGCCCATCCAATCCAAAGTACTTGAAGCCGCCATTCCACCTCAATTGCGCGCAAAGCCAAGCGACGGCGGTATTGCATGGTTTGGACTCTCAACCCGAGCTCGTGTGGTAGTTTACAACCCCAGCAAGGTCAAAAAAGAAGCCGTCGACACCTATGAAAAGCTCGCCGACCCCGTTAACAAAGGCAAGTTGTGCGTGCGCTCAGGCTCTCATCCCTACAACCTATCTTTGTTTGGCTCGATGACCGAGCATTTAGGCCCTGCCAAAACCGAAATCTGGCTCAAAGGCCTGGTCTCCAATATGGCTCGTTCGCCCAAAGGTGGTGACACAGACCAAATCAAAGGCGTCGCCAGTGGCGAGTGCGGCATGGCTTTAACCAACACCTATTACTTAGCGCGCTTGATGCGATCAGAGTCTGCAGACGACAAGGTCTTGGTTGCAAAAATCACGGTTGTATTTCCTAATCAATCCACCACAGGAACGCATGTCAACGTAGCAGGCGGTGCCGTCGCAAGATATGCAAAAAATAAAAACAATGCGGTTTTATTTTTAGAATATTTGGCAAGCCCTGCCGCACAAAATCATTTTGCCAATGGCAACAACGAGTGGCCCGTATCCAAAGGCGTGAGGTTTGATAACCCCGCTTTACAAGCCATGACAGGCGGCACATTTAAAAGCGAAGTCTTGCCCATCAGTGCGGTTGGAGTGAATCAAATCAAAGCTCAACAAATGCTCGATCGCGTGGGTTTCCGATAATCAAGGATTGGTGATTTGAACCGAGTTGGGCAATATTTCTTGAGTCATTCGTGCAGGGTTGTGCATTTGGCCCGCATTCAAAACCCAATCGTCAAAATGTCCTTGACTCCACAAATAGGCCAATGCATTTAAAACCACTAAAACAATAAAAAAGCCAAGCTTTTTTTTCAAAATTCATTGTTTTCATTTTATGATCTGCTGCGGATTTGAATTTCTGAACTGTTGATCAACCAGAGTTCACTATCGCCTTGAACTTTTAATTGACCGTGATTATCTACACCCATGGCTACGCCGATTCGCCCATCTGACAATGAGATTTCTTGCATAAACAAAATATCTCGCTTGTGAAAATGATCTTGTAAAATTGAAAAGCCTGTTTGAGCGAATGACAAAATATCTTGAATCAAAGTTCTTGCCAATCTCAAAAGCAAATCAGGCGCGGTGATGTTGGATTCTAACTCTTGAAATCCAATCGGTTCAATTCGCATGCAGTCATGCGTCGGCGTCGCGATGTTAATGCCCACGCCCACGACCACCGATCGCGCCAAAGTGGTACGCACCGTTGGCATGGCTGTTTCAATTAATATGCCCGCCAATTTTTTGGGCGCGTTCACACTACCCATCCAAATATCGTTGGGCCACTTCAATTTCAATCCCAATTGTTGATCGGGGTCTAGGCTTTGAACAATCGATAAGCCAACGACCAAGGACAAGCCCGACCAACTGAGTGGATCCATAGGCAAGCACAAAGAAAACATCAAACACTCGCCAGGCTTGGCGTGCCAAGGGTTGGCGTGACGCCCTTTACCTGCCGTTTGATACTGCGCCATCAATAAAGTAGGTGTTGTATTTCCTGAACGGATGCGTCTCATCAATTCATCATTGGTTGAATCGATGCTGTCCACCATTTCAATCGCCATATCAGGCAGGATCTGCTCAATCTCTTGTTTGAGTTGAGTCTTGGGCCAATTTATTTTTGTGTGGTTCAACGACGCTTTGACGCCAGCAGCGCCCCTCTGCAATTTTTGGCGCCACACCAACACGGGTATTGGGCTTTGAGTTTGGGCGTGTATTTTTCATCAATGATGAGTCCATAGTCATAACTGAGTTCTTCGCCTTCCTTGATTTTTCGGATGGCCTTGATATACACACGCCCATCCTCTTCATCGGCTTCGCAATTGGGATCGCAGGCATGATTGATCCAGCGTGATGCATTACCACCATAAAAGGCATCGATCACATATTTGTCGTCAATATGAAAGTAAAAAGTATGATTGGGGTCCTTGGGGTTGTGCGGATGTCTGCGTAAGGCTTCTTTCCAAGTGATAATTTCACCCACGTACTCGATCAATGTTTCTCCTTTGGCGATGTCTTGCAATGCAAATACGCCTTTGCCGTGCACACCTGAGCTCCGCACCTGAATTCTTTTTCCAGGTGATTTTTTTTGGGGGTGAGGTAACAAGCTGAAAACTCTGTTAAGTTAAATCTGCGCGCGCGCGTACGCATGCCGGGCCCATTGTAGAAGCAACTTGCAAACAAGCTAGCATCTACACTGGCCAACCCTTTATTGGCAAGGAATAGATTCATATGAGTAAGACTCTGGTTATCGCTGAAAAACCTTCTGTGGCGCAGGACATTGTTCGTGCGCTCACGCCTTCAGCGGGCAAATTTGAAAAACACGACAATCACTTTGAAAATGACCGCTATGTGGTCACGAGCGCTGTCGGCCACTTGGTTGAAATCCAAGTGCCTGAGGAGTTTGAGGTCAAACGTGGCAAATGGAGTTTTGCCCATTTGCCCGTGATTCCACCCTACTTTGATCTTAAACCCGTTGACAAAACCAAATCTCGTCTCAATGCAGTTGTCAAACTGGCCAAACGCAAAGACGTCGATCAACTGATTAATGCTTGCGACGCGGGGCGCGAGGGCGAATTAATTTTTCAATTGATTGCTCAATACGTAAGCGGCAAAAAAACGCTCGACAAACCCGTGCGTCGTTTGTGGTTGCAATCCATGACACCACAGGCCATTCGTGAAGGCTTTGAAACGCTCAGAACCAATCAACAAATGAAAGGATTGGCAGACGCCGCGCGCAGTCGATCAGAGGCCGATTGGTTAGTTGGTATCAATGGAACGCGCGCATTCACCGCATTTAATTCGCGCGATGGTGGATTTTTCTTAACCACTGTTGGCCGTGTACAAACGCCCACCTTAAGCGTGGTGGTGGAGCGCGAAGAGTTGATTCGAAAATTTATCAACCGTGACTACTGGGAAATTCACGCCACTTTTCAGGCAAAGTCTGGCGAATACGTTGGCAAGTGGTTCAATCCCAAACACAACAAAGACGCTGACGACGCTGAAAAAAAAGAAGATCGTGTATGGTCTCACAAAGAAGCGGTTCAAATTGCCGATGAAACGCGCAATAAATCAGCCACCCTCACTGAAGAAAGCAAACCCACGAGCAAAGGCAGCCCTGGTTTGTTTGACTTGACTTCATTGCAACGTGAAGCCAATGGTCGATTCGGCTATTCGGCCAAGACCACCTTGGCATTGGCTCAAAGTTTGTATGAACGTCACAAAGCGCTCACCTACCCCCGTACTGACTCGCGTCATTTGCCTGAAGACTATTTACCCACTGTTAAATCCACCTTTGAGATACTCGCCAAAAGCGGCATGAAGCATTTATCGCCCTTTGCAGCGCAAGCAATCAAAAGCGATTACATCCACACCACACGCAAAGTTTTTGATAACGCTAAGGTCAGCGATCACTTTGCCATCATTCCAACGCTAGAGACCCCCAGTGGCTTGTCAGAAGCCGAACAAAAGTTGTATGACTTGGTGGTGCGTCGATTCATGGCCGCTTTTTTTCCTGCGGCCAAATACATGGACACCTTGCGAGTGAGTCAAATCGATCAGCACCATTTCAAAACAACGGGTCGCGTTTTAATCGAGCCTGGATGGCAAGCCATTTATGGAAAAGAAGTGGGCGAGGAAGAAGACAAAGAATCTGGCAAAAGTTTAGTGCCCTTGCGAAAAAATGAATCGACACAAACGACCGCAGTCGATCCCAAAGCACTGAAAACGAAACCGCCCGCAAGATACACAGAGGCCACCTTGTTGGGCGCCATGGAAGGCGCTGGCAAATTAGTAGAAGACGACGATCTGCGTGAAGCCATGCAAGAAAAAGGCTTAGGCACACCAGCAACACGCTCGGCCATCATCGAGGGCTTAATCAATGAAAAATACATGTTGCGTGACGGTCGCGATTTAATACCGACGGCAAAAGCGTTTCAATTGATGACGCTGTTGCGCGGTTTGGGCGTTGAAGAATTGTCGCGCGCCGATCTAACGGGCAATTGGGAGTCCAAGCTTTCACAAATTGAAAAAGGCAAACTCTCGCGCGAAGACTTTATGCAAGAAATTGCACAAATGACCGAGCGCATTGTCAAAAAAGCCAAAGAATACGATCGCGACACCATTCCTGGAGACTACGTGACGCTTTCAACGTCCTGCCCCACATGTCAAGGCGTGGTCAAAGAAAATTACAGACGCTATACCTGCACAGGCGCTGATGGCGCCACTGAAGGTTGTGGGTTTTCATTCGGAAAAACACCTGCGGGTCGAACTTTCGAGCCGCAAGAAGTTGAACAATTTTTGCGCGACAAAAAAATTGGGCCTTTGGATGGATTTCGCTCTAAAGCGGGCTGGCCTTTCACATCTGAAATCGTTCTTAAATTCAATGAACAAGAAAAAAACTGGAAACTCGAATTTGATTTTGGCGATGACAAAATTGCGCAAGACAGCGGTGAAATTATCGACTTCACAGATAGTGTTTCTTTGGGTACATGCCCCAAATGTGGTGGCGCTGTGCATGAACGCGGCAGTAACTATGTTTGTGAGCGCAATGTGCCCACACACGCGCAACCCACACCGACTTGCGATTTCAAGAGCGGCAAAATTATTTTGCGGCAACCCATTGAGCGCGAACAAATGCAAAAACTCTTGGGCACTGGCAAAACCGATTTGCTCGACAAGTTTGTTTCGATGCGCACACGTCGCGCGTTCAAGGCCTATCTCAATTGGGACGCTGAGGCCAACAAAGTTTCTTTTGCCTTTGAGCCCAGCAAATACCCCAAGCGCGCGGGCAAAACACCCACAACTAACGCATTAATCAAAGCGGCAGGCAAAACGGCGTCATCTAAAACACCTGCCGCCAAAAAATCCGCAACCAAAAAAACAACAAAGACAAAAACCACAGCGCCCAAAACGCCCAAAACACCACGCAAGGTCACCGCCGCCCTCACGCCCAGTGCGGCACTGACCAACGTCATTGGAGAAGGTCTTACCGCTCGCACGGAGGTCATCAGCAAATTGTAGGATTACATCCGAACGCAGAAATTGCAGGACCCCAAAGACAAACGAACCATTCACGCCGACGCCAAGCTCAAACCCGTTTTTGGCAAAGACTCGGTCACCATGTTTGAAATTGCAGGCTTAATCGGCAAGCATTTGAGTTAATCCACACGGTTTTCATTGATTAGCCTCTCCCCTTACAATGGGGGGTTGCTAGTATCACAGACTTGTTGGTCTGAAACAGGCAGGTTTTTTTATTTAGGAGATCCCGTGTTTATTTCATCTGCTATCGCACAAACCGCCCCAGCCACTACTACTGGAGGAGACATGACTTCCTCGCTCACGAGTATGCTTCCTTTGCTTTTGATGTTTGCCGTTTTGTATTTTGTAATGATTCGTCCACAAATGAAGCGTCAAAAAGAACAAAAAGCCATGATCGATGCATTGGCAAAAGGCGATGAGGTTGTCACCGTTGGTGGCGTTTTAGGAAAAATTGCCCAAATTGGTGAGACACAAATCGGTCTTGAAGTGGCCAATAGCGTCGTGATTCAAATTCAAAGAGTCTCTGTCGCTCAAGTTCTGCCCAAGGGCGCCATCAAGTCATAATGAACCGATATTCAATTTGGAGGTACGCAGTCATTGTGATTGCGATGTTGGTGGGCAGTTTGTACACACTGCCCAATTTCTTTGGTGAAGCGCCAGCTGTTCAAATATCTTCTACAAAATCATCCATCAAAGTTGACTCTGCGACTCAAAGCAAAGTCGAAGAAGCCTTGCGCGCATCAAGTTTGCAGGCGCAAGCTATTTCGTTAGAAGCCACAACTCTCAAAGTTCGATTCAACACCACCGACGAGCAACTCAAAGCCAAAGACGCTATTCAACGCACGCTAAACCCGCAAGATGGGGAGGGCGCTTACGTCATTGCTCTCAATTTAATTTCACGCTCACCGCAATGGCTTAGTGCCTTGAATGCAGCGCCCATGTATTTAGGTCTTGATTTACGCGGTGGCGTACATTTCATGTTGCAAGTTGACATGCCTGCAGCTTTGAAAAGTGCAATTACTGGCTCAGTAGGTCAAATCAGATCTAGTTTGCGTGAAAAAAAGATTCGGAACCTCGGTATCGAAATACAAGAAAGAAGCATCTCTTTAAATTTTGGCAATCAAATTGATGCAGTTGCTGCTCAAACAGTCCTTTCTGAAGCTATTCCAAAGTTTGAGTGGACTGTTTCCTCATTGTCTGGAACAATCAATTTAATAGGACTGCTTCGACCTAAAGAGTTATTGGGAATACAAACTTCTGCCTTAAATCAAAATATTGAAATCCTTCATAAGCGTGTCAATCAACTGGGCGTGGCTGAGCCGTTAATTCAGCAACAAGGTGCGGACCGAATTGTTGTTCAGCTTCCAGGGGTTCAGGACACGGCAAGGGCTAAGTCGATTATTGGTAGAACTGCCACTTTGCAGATAAGACTTGTTGAGGATGGAGTGTCAATCCCATCCGAAACTGTGCCGCAGAAAAGCTCAGGTGAGTCCGAAAAAAATATTGGTCTTAAAAGAGATGTTATCGTATCGGGCGATCAGATTAAAAAGGCTGCGGCAACAATTGATAAAGATGGTCGTCCTGCAGTTTCTTTGGAGATTGATGACATTGGCGGGCGAGTGATGTTAGCCACAACACGAGAAAACCTTCATAAAAGAATGGCAATTGTTCTCTATGAAAAAGGTCGAGGCGAGGCCATCTCAGTTGCTACCATCCAAGGCGAATTCGGAAATAGTTTTCAAATCACTGGCAATTTCACGCCGCAAGAAACGGCAGATCTTGCTTTACTAACGAGAGCCGGTTCACTCGCAGCACCGATGGAAATCATTGAGGAGCGCACCATCGGCCCAAGCCTCGGTGCAGAAAACATCGCCAAAGGTTTCAATAGCGTCACATGGGGCTTTGTCGCCGTCACGCTTTTCATGTGTATTTATTACATGTTGTTTGGTTTGATCTCCAGTATTGCACTTGCGGTCAATTTGTTGTTGTTGGTCGCTGTGTTATCGATGTTGCAAGCTACACTCACGCTCCCAGGAATGGCTGCGATGGCATTGGTATTGGGCATGGCCATCGATGCCAACGTGTTGATCAACGAGCGCGTTCGAGAAGAATTGCGTAATGGCGCCGCGCCCCAAACGGCCATCCACACAGGTTATGAGCGTGCATGGTCTACTATTTTGGACTCTAACGTCACGACGCTGATTGCTGGCTTAGCACTACTCGCATTTGGTTCAGGCCCTGTGCGCGGCTTTGCCGTTGTTCATTGCCTCGGTATATTAACTAGCATGTTCTCTGCTGTATTTTTCTCTCGCGGACTCGTCAACCTTTGGTATGGCAGTCAGAAAAAACTTAAAAGCGTCTCGATTGGTACCGTGTGGCGTCCCGATGGCACTGTTGGACATAAAGATAACTAAAAGAGCACAACCATGGAATTTTTTAAGATACGCAAAGACATTCCTTTTATGCGACATGCGTTAATTTTTAACGCTATCTCATTGATAACTTTTTTAGCTGCTGTCTTTTTCATGTTCTCGCGCGGTTTGCATTTGTCGGTGGAATTTACGGGCGGCACTTTGATGGAAATCAATTTATCGCAACCCGCGCCACTTGACCCTGTGAGGGAGCGCATCACCGCATTGGGATACACCGACGTTCAGGTTCAGAATTTTGGAACCTCACGCGATGTAATGATTCGCTTGCCCGCCTTCAAAGGATTTAGTTCTGCGCAACAAAGCGATCGCGTGATGGAAGTGATTCGTCAGTCTGATCCACAAGCGCAATTGCGACGCACCGAATTTGTCGGACCTCAAGTGGGCGATGAGTTGGCCTTCGACGGCCTCAAAGCTTTGGCTTTTGTGGTGGTCGGCATTATGATTTATTTGGCCATCCGTTTTGAATGGAAATACGCAGTCGCGGGCATCATCGCCAATTTGCATGACGTCATCATCATTCTTGGATTTTTTGCTTTTTTCCAATGGGAGTTTTCTTTGCCCGTTCTCGCGGCCGTGCTTGCGGTTTTGGGCTATTCGGTCAATGAGTCGGTCGTGATTTTTGATCGAATCAGAGAAAATTTTCGTCGCTATCGCAAAATGAACACCACCGAGATCATTGATAACGCCATTACATCTACCATCAGTCGCACCATCATCACGCACGGATCGACACAACTCATGGTCTTATCCATGTTGATTTTTGGTGGCGCAACCTTGTATTACTTTGCATTGGCACTCACCATCGGCATTTTGTTTGGTATTTATTCATCGGTTTTTGTTGCCGCAGCTATTGCGATGTGGCTGGGTATCCACCGAGAAGACCTCATTAAATTAGCTAAAAAAGATGCGGGCGATCCTGACGACCCCAATGCAGGGGCCTCGGTTTAAATATTTAGTGAGCGACCCGATCGGGCGCGTCGCACAACTCATCTAATATGAGTGCATCAGGCTCAAGGCCAACGCTCCAATAGACCATCAACACAATGATTTTTAAATCGTCCAACGTGACGGGTTGATAAGGCACGGCCATCGCACGATCAATCACGACTTCTCGCATTTGCGTAGACAACTTGCCCGCGACTTCTAAAAACCGCAGAAAACCCAAACAATCAGCATCGAATTGTTGTTGCTCTGCAAATGTGTAAACACGCATGCTTTGAACCGATGCAGTTCGTGGTACATCGACCGCTTGTGCTATTTCAG
>SHXN01000053.1 GCA_009693305.1 Limnohabitans sp. | reverse complement strand
ACGGGGCAAAAGCCCTCAGTGGGGGAAGAAATCGCTTGAAAATGCTCAAAAAGAGAGTGATTTTTCAATCAGGTCATAGAAAATTTCACATGGCGAAGATTTGTTGCCTGGGAACTCGTTTAAACTGAGTTTTTCAGACCATTCCTAACCATTTCTCGGCCTTTTTTGCGTTTGCGAGTCCAACTCACCACCAAACTGCGCTGGGCGCGTGTAATGCCTACATACATCAAGCGCCGCTCTTCTTGTAATCGCAATACATTGAGTGCGTCATGACGCTCAGTGCCCGCGTCTTCATCGGGCTTAAATGGGAATACGCGGTCATTCACACCAACCAACACCACGTGAGGCCACTCCAGGCCTTTGGCGGCATGAAGCGTAGAAAGAGTGACAACGTTTTGATCTTTTTCACGTTCGTTCAGCGTTGCCAGCAATGCAATGGTTTGAGCAATTTCCAGCAACGATTTGGATTCAGAAACCAAACTGACGCAGGCCGCGTCGTCAATTTGACCCCCACATCGCTTGGCCATCCAATCACAAAATTTCAAAACATTCGTCCACTTTCCCGCTGCCAACTTGGCATTATCTTCATTGTCGTAAAGACATTTTACATATTCAATACAGCGCAACCATTCCATTAAAAAAGTGTGCGCATTCTCTTGTCCCGTGGTGTGACGCGCGCAATATTCCAAATCATTGATGCATCGACCAAACTCTTGCAAACCACTGACTTCACGCGTCGATAAAACAGAACTGAGACTATTGCTGAATAAAGCTTCAAACAAACTGACTTTGTAATGACTGGCAAACTGCCCCAAGCTTTGCAAAGTTTGAAGACCAATGCCTCGCTTGGGCGTGGTGACCGCTCTTAAAAATGCAGGATCGTCGTCGTTATTCACCCAAAGCCTTAACCATGCGCACAAGTCGCGGATTTCTGCACGATCAAAAAAACCTTGACCACACGATACTATGTATGGAATTTGTACTTTTCGAAAGGCCTGCTCCAACACTTTGGCTTGGTGATTGGCTCGGTAAAGAACAGCAAAATCTTTCCATTCACGGTATTTTTTCAAATCATCGGTGCCACTGATAACTTGACCACCCCGCAATGAAAGAATTCTTGCCACCACGCGCTCGGCTTCATGCTCTTCGTGGTGAGCGTCAGTCACGCGCACGGGCTCACCTTCACCGAGTTCAGAAAATAATTTTTTGGGATAAAGTTTTGGATTGGGCAAGATGAGTTGATTGGCCGCTCGCAAAATAGCACCAGTTGAACGGTAATTTTGTTCGAGCTTAATAACTTTGAGTTGCGGAAAGTCAATGGGCAAGCGCTCTGAATTTTCGAGCGTGGCACCGCACCATCCATAAATCGATTGATCGTCGTCGCCCACTGCTGTGAATCTGGCGCGCTCACCGACCAACAATTTAAGCAATTCATATTGTGTGGCATCGGTGTCTTGGTATTCATCGACCAACACATGACCCATGATCGATTGCCATTTGGCTCTTACATCTGCATGATCGCGCAAGAGTTTGGCGGGCAGGCTAATCAAATCATCGAAGTCAACGCTTTGATAAGCACTCAAACACTCTTCATAACGGCCCATGATGCGAGCCAGCAAACGTTCTTCGTCGTTTTCTGCAAGATCCAAGGCCTGTTGTGCATTGAGACCTTTTTTTAACAAGCTGATGGACCATTGCCACTGACGAGCTGTTTTAGTGTCTGTGGTGCCCCCTGCGTCTTTTAAAATACTGGTGACGTCATCACTGTCTAAAATACTGAATTGTTTTTTGAGCCCCATCGCTTCACCGTCTTGACGCATGATGCGCACGCCCAATGCGTGAAATGTACAAATCAAAACTTGTTGTGCTGATTTGCCAATCAGTTGTTTGGCGCGCTGACGCATTTCCGTGGCCGCTTTGTTGGTAAAAGTAATGGCTGCAATTCGCTCGGGTTCGAGCTCCACTTCAATCAACTTACCTATTTTGTGAGTGATGACGCGTGTTTTGCCAGAGCCTGCGCCTGCCAAGACCAAGCAAGGGCCTTGAACATAGTAAACAGTTTCGATTTGAGGAGTATTCAGAAGAGATGACATGCAGGTGACACACAATATACAGATGTCTATCAAAGCACATCATCATAACGGCACAATGGACTCATTATGTTAGAAATTTTAATTGTTACTTTTCCATTTTTTGCATTGGTGCTATCAGGCTATATTGCGGGCTATCAACGCATGTTGCCGCTTGAGGCCATACCACGCCTCAACGCATTTGTTTTGTTTTTTGCGTTGCCATGTATGTTGTTTCGATTTGGCGCCTCAACGCCGATTACGCAATTGCTCGACTTGCCTTTGGTTTTAATTTACGCCATATGCGCCGTCATCATGGTTGTATTCACGATTTCAGTTTCCCTCAGTTCACGCATTCGTTGGAACGACGCATCTTTCGGGGCGTTGGTTGCCGCATTTCCCAATACAGGTTTTATGGGGATCCCATTGTTGGTGGCATTGTTTGGACAAGCAGCCGCAGGACCCGCTATCGTCACCATCTTGGCAGATATGTTCAACACAACGTCCCTCTGTATTGGTTTATCGCGATTAGATGGCGCAGAAGTGCATGGTGCAAGTCGTGCCATACAAAAAGCTTTAAAAGGCGTTTTAGCCAATCCAATGCCTTGGGCGATTGCCGCTGGTTGTGTGGTCTCTGCCATGCAATTGCAAGTGCCATTACCCATCAACGCCACCATCGGCTTATTGGCTGATGCCGCGTCTCCTGTGGCTTTATTGAACTTCGGTGCAGTATTGGCACGCTCCACTTTGTTGGCCAAACAAGATTCAGATCACAGCGTTGAATGGATTGATTTTTTACCCATTGCATTGATCAAACTGTTATTGCATCCACTGTTAGTGTTGGTCGCGGCTGTTTGTGTCAAACAATGGGGTTGGCCACTGAGCGATTTTGCAATCACCATCATAGTTTTGGTTGCTGCATTACCATCGGCGAGCAATGTTTCCTTATTAGCTGAAAGATTCGGTGCCAACAATGGACGAATCGCGCGGATTATTTTGGTCTCGACCGCCTTGGCTTTCCCCATTTTTTCTGCGCTGGTTGCGATTTTAAAAAATTAAATTTGCAAGGGGTCAACGTCAATAACCCAACGAATCATTCCTTTGTGACTTTTTTTAAGTTTGTGCAAATAGACTTGCCATTGTTGCAAAAAAACTTGCAGCGCTTGGCGCGACCCTGACTCAACCAGCATTTGCGCGCGTTCCACATTCGCCACGCGTTGCATCTCCATCGCCACCGCTGGATATACCACGACCACATGCGGTTCAATGCCGAGTTGATCGAGCAATAGCGTTGAAGCGTCACGCACCGCATTCAAAAAATCCTGTGCCACTTGTTGTGTACGTGCTTGCGAACGAATTAGTGCTTGATAAACAAAGGGAGGCATATCCGCTTGTTCGCGTTCTAAAAGCTGTTGCCCGGCAAAGCCTTCAAAATCATATTTTTTTAAATGTTCAAATAAAGGATGCGTTGGAAAAAAAGTTTGAATCCACATTTGACACGACTGCTCCATTCCCAATAATGGATCGCGACCCGCTCGCCCCGCCGCTTGTAGCAACAAAGAAAACAATCGCTCAGGCGCACGAAAATCACTTGAAAAAAGCGCGCTATCCGGATTAAGCGCGACGACCAAACTAACGTGACGAAAATCATGACCCTTGGCAATCATTTGAGTGCCAATCAAAATATCGATATCGCCTGCATGAACCTGCGCCAATTGATTTTCCAATTGGCCTTTGAGTCGTGTCGTGTCAGCGTCAATACGCCCAATGCGAACGGCAGATCCATCGGGCTTTTTAACATCCATTAACAAATGATTCAAGCTTTCTTCGATTTGTTCAGTACCGTGGCCGATGATTCCCAAATCAGAATGACCGCAGGTTGGACACACGCGAGGCGCGCGTTGCGTAAACCCGCAATGATGACAACGAAGCGTTCTATCAACCTTATGAAAAACGCGATAAGCCGTACAATAAGCGCATTCACTTTTCCATCCGCATTCGACGCAATGGATGATGGGTGCATAACCGCGTCGATTGATCAAAATTAAGATCTGCTCATTGTTGGCCAATTTCGATTGAATCGCATCGAGTAACACGGTTGAAAAAACAGTTTGGCGCGGCTGTAAATTCATATCCACATAACGCACTTTGGGCATTTGACTCTCGCCCAAACGAGTGGGCATGCCAATGCGCAAATAGCGACCCGCGACTTGACCGTCCATTGCAGGCCGACTGTGATGCCAACTCTCTAACGAAGGCGTTGCAGAGCCCAAAATCACAGAAATCTTTTCTAAATGACCGCGATAAACCGCCAAATCTCTGGCCGAATAGCGTGCGCCTTCTTGTTGCTTATAGCTGGGATCGTGCTCTTCGTCGACAACGATGATTTTTAAATGGGGCATCGACGCAAACACAGCCATGCGCGTACCCAAAACAATTCTTGCATGGCCCGTGTGAGCCCCCAACCAACTTTGCAGTCGTAGAGCGGGCGTCATACCGCTGTGCATGCTCACAATCGCATCGTCACCATATTTGGCAAACCGACTTCGGATGCGTTGTTCAAGTTGTGGTGTTAAATTAATTTCAGGCACCATGATCAAGGCTTGGGCATCAGGTGAACTTTCCAAAATTTGCGCCATGCGACGCATATACACTTCTGTTTTTCCGCTGCCTGTGTTGCCGTATAACAAAAATACACGCTGTTCGTTTTGCATCAAACCCAATGCATGCGCTTGTTCCGCTGTGAGGGTTTGTAATTGTTGCTCTGATGCTCGTGTTTGCACAGAATCATTCAATTTATTTTTATTTTTTCCAAAACGATCCATGCGTCGTGCCAATTGAATTTCATCTAAATCTCGTAAAGACGGTGGCAAAGCAGACAAAGCGACTTCTCCTGGCGATCTTTGGTAGTAACGCGATGAAAAATCAACCAAAGAAATCCAAGTCGCACTGACAGGTGTTAGTGCAGTCAATACTTGAATAATTGATTTAATTGCACTGTTTTCTGTATTGTTTTCCCAATCGGTTTTATTTTTGGGCTCATTCCAAACAATACCGAGCGTTTCTCGAGAACCCAGCGGCACACGAACCAATGTACCAACAGGTAATGAATTTAAATGACGATAAGTTAATCCGTCACCCAAATTGCTGTAGGTTGGCGTATGTACAACAACGGATATTAATACGGACATGTCAAGTGTGTGCTTGCGAGTGTTTTTTAGACAAAATTTCGATATGCATTGCAAGTGGTTGATTTTTATAGGGTTCAAGACTCATCCAAGTTTTCTGTGGATAACTTTGTTGATAAATTGCCCCACTTCGCCTCTAAGCCTTGAAAATCAAGGCTTGCTACAAACTGCTCGAAAAACACGCATTCCATCAAACCTATAAAAATCAACAACTTACAGAAACGAAGGGGTTTAACAAACTTATTTTTTTTATTTCATTCATCCTCTAGTCGAGGGTCATTTTTTGTGCATAAGTGAGCCCCAATGTATAACTTTAGTAGGTGTTCGGTATCTCAAGTAAGGTGTCGTATCTGGCGAGAATGGCGGTGAACCGACTCTACCAAGGTCTTCACATGCTCGGGTGGCGTAAATTGGCTGATTCCATGTCCCAAATTGAAAATATGGGTCGGCCCGTTTGTATGGGAATCCATATGGGGTTGACCAAAACTGTTGAGCAATTGCGCCACTAGTCGATCGATCGCCTCAGGTGGCGCAAATAAAATCTTGGGATCCAAATTGCCTTGAATAGCTTTTCCAGCGCCTCCCACTTTTCCGCCCACCATTTTTCGGGCCATCGATAAATTCACTGTCCAATCAACGCCCAAAACTTGGCAATCGAGCTCACTCATCTCTTGAAGCCACAGGCCGCCGCCTTTTGTAAAAACAATCGATGGAATGGTTTGCCCTAGGTGCTCTTTTTTGAGTTGTGACAAAACACGTTTTGTATAAGCAAGACTGAATTCTTGAAAAGCACCATCGGCCAATACGCCACCCCAACTGTCAAAGACCATGACCGCTTGTGCGCCAGCTTCAATTTGTGTATTCAGATACAAAGCAACAGCATCGGCATTGATGGCCAAGATGCGATGCATGAGATCGGGGCGACCATAAAGCATGGATTTAACTAGTCGGTAATCATCCGAGCCCGCGCCTTCCACCATATAGCAAGCCAGCGTCCATGGACTGCCCGAAAAACCAATCAATGGCACACGACCATTTAAGGCTTTGCAAATCGAAGAGACTGCATCAAATACATATTGCAATTTGCTCATGTCGGGCACTTGCAGTTTTGCAACAGCAGCTTCATCTCTCACTGCACGTTCAAAACGCGGCCCTTCACCTTGCGCAAATCTCAAACCCAGCCCCATTGCATCTGGCACCGTCAAGATATCGCTAAATAAAATTGCTGCATCTAAATCGTATCGATCAAGCGGTTGCAAAGTCACTTCAGTTGCGAATTGAACATTGGTTGCCAAGCCCATAAAACTACCCGCTTTCGCGCGGGTTGCACAATACTCTGGCAAATATCGTCCCGCTTGACGCATCAACCACATCGGCGTGTGGTCAGTGGCTTGACGAAAGCAAGCGCGCAAAAAACTGTCGTTTTGTAAAGGTTTAAACATGGGCGTTATTCTTTCACAAGTTTTAAAGACCGTCCAAGGCTTGATGAATTTCCTCAGAGCTTAATAGTTCAGAAAAAACATGAGCGTCTTGTTGGCGACGGTATAAAACATAAACAGGAACGCCACTTCGTCCTAATTTTTCAATTGCATTTGAAATGGCAGGATCGCGTCGCGTCCAATCGGCTCTTAAAAGGAAAACTTTTTTATCCGCAAAATGTTTCAAAACGGAATCGGATGAAAGCGTTGTTTTTTCGTTGACTTGACAGGTGATACACCACGCAGCAGTGAAGTCTACAAACACGGGTTGATCTTGTTTCAATGCTTGAGATACCCGCTCTTCAGACCAAGACTGCCACCCATTTTTTTGTAGGGATGATTGTTCAGTGATGGACGATGTTTCTTTAAAAAGCAATGCACCCCATTGAATAACAACAAAAAAGAACAAGCACGCAATCAATAAAGAAAAGGCAGCGTTTAATTTTCTGTTGAACTTTAAACTCCACAAAAGAAGGGTTATTAACAATAAAACCAACCACAAACAAGCCGATGCATCCACACCGTTTTGATGACCCAAGACCCAAGAAAGCCAAATCACGGTGGCCAGCATTGGAAATGCCAAGGCGTGACGCAAATGATCCATCCAAGGGTCGGGTTGTGGCATCACCTTTCTAAAAAAAGGCAAGACGGTTAATAAAATAACGGGCGTTGCCACGCCCAATCCCAATGCAGTGAAGATCAACATCGATTGCCAAATAGGCAAAGTCAATGCCAATCCCATTGCCGCGCCCATCATGGGTGCCGTACAAGGCGTGGCCACCACCACAGACAACATGCCTGAGGCCATTTCATCCAGATATGGATTTTGAAAACGCAAATCAGATAAGCGTCCACCAAATGAGCCATTCAAACTCCATACATCCCATAAATTAAGCGCAATCAAGGTAAACAAAATAGCCAAACCTGTAACCACCCATGGCGATTGCAATTGAAAGCCCCATCCCAATTGTTCGCCTGATGCGCGCAATAAAAGAAGAGCAAAACCAAGTCCCCAACAAATAATTAACACGCCAACAGCATAAGCACTGGCGCGTCCATAAGCGTTTGAATTTTTATTGTGCGCCATGCCCACCATCTTGATGGCCAAAACGGGTAACACGCAGGGCATGAGATTGAGCAACAACCCGCCCAAGAAAGCGCCAATGAGTGCAGCAAAAAATCCGACGGAGATATCGGTCGACGCAACAGACCGAGGTGGAGGAGGCGATTTATTTTCTTGAGGCCATACACCTTCAATATCAACAACAACGCGCACCGCTGATCGATCATTCGCATCACCACGGATGAGAAGCAATGCCAATTGCTTGGGTTCGGTTGTTCTTAATAAATGCAATGGCGCTTGAATCGACCAAACATCATTCGTCCAAATTGGTTTTTGAATCGATTGAGACTCAACACCGCTGGCCAACACTTCGGGTTGCTCTGGGAAAACAGCAATCGATTGATAAAGCCAATCAGTAGGCAAACCTTTGATTTGAATGTTTAAGTTGTGGCCCTTCAACTGGGCTTTGTTTTGAACGGCAACAATGGTTTTTGCTTGCTTATTTTTTAAAGCTTCAAATAAATTTCCATGCAATGCATAACTGCTTTTGATGGGAAGACGCAATTCAAAAGTGCCTTCTTGAGGAATACAGGCAATTTTGCATATAAGCCAACTCGCTTTTAAACCGATCGTGACAGCATCGCGATTGGCTTTGAAATCAGCGGGTATGACCACAGGCAAACCCAAAACAACCGTGTCTTCAAAACCATAATTGGTCAAATCAGCAACACGAATCTTTTGTGGCAAAGACCATACGATGTCACCAGCCAACCAACCCAAAGGCAGTTTCCATTCAAATTGTGTGGCCAGCCCCGAGTCTCCAGGATTGAGCCAATAGGTATGCCATCCCTCAGAGTGGGTCATTTGGAGGCCTAGCCAAATCGTTCGACCCGGATCGACCCCTTGGGGGGCGTATGCAATGAGCTGAGCCTTGATTTCAGGGTTGCTTAGTTTGTCGGATTGGGCCCAAGCGGTAGGATTCACCCACGTCAATCCAATTAAAAAGAGTGAAAAAAGGCAAACAGCCTTCGCTTGGCGAAGACCCGTCAATAAAAATCGAAAAGATAAAAGATGAGTTAAATCCACAACAGCATGTTAACCAAATTCTGCGCAAGGTTTAACATCAGGGGATGAATACCCCATCTCGATTCTGGGCAGAATGGACGCATCCTGATTTTGATCAGTTGGATGGTTCAAACGCCATCGCTTTGCTTCCATTGGGCGCAACCGAACAACACGGGCCCCATTTGCCGCTTTCTGTCGATACGGTATTGGTTGAAGGCATCGTCAAGCACGCGTTCACTCATCTCAAACCCAGCGACACGGTGTTGGTGATGCCTACTCAGACTGTGTCCTACAGCATCGAGCACAGCGCATTTTCTGGAACACTTTCTTTTTCTCCTGCCAGCATCATTGAGCAATGGTGTGCCATCGGACAAAGCGTGTCTCAAGTGGGCATCAAAAAAATGGTGTTGTTCAATTCGCATGGTGGCAATACCGGATTGATGGATATTGTTGCGCGTCAATTGCGAGCACAATTCAACATGTTGGTGTTTAGCGTCAACTGGTATCAACTGCCCCTCGACCCAGAAGTCACATCTCTATTTTCGGAACACGAACATCGCTTTGGCATTCACGCAGGGGATATGGAAACATCTTTAATGATGGCACTGGCCCCACAATTGGTTCGACACGATCAACTCAAAAACTTTCATTCGGCCTCCGAAGATCGTGCCAAACAATTTTCTATATTAGGCAATGGAAAAAGTGCCAAGCTGGGTTGGCATATTCAAGATTACAACATCGCTGGCGCTGTTGGCAATGCTCAACTCGCGACACTCGCAAAAGGCCAAACGCTTCTGGAGTCTGCTTCCAAACAATTAGCCCGGCTGTTGCAAGAGGTAGGACAAATGCGTGCGCCCACCATTGATAAAAAATAAATTATTTTCTATAAAAAGTTTTTAAGCGTAAGTCATGCATTGATCGATATCATCGCCTTCTAAATGGTGTATTGAATTGAAGGTCAACAGCACATGGCGTTTCAAATTAAATTCCAATTCACTCACCGCTGTATTTTTAATTCGCATATTGAGTTCGACCGTTGCACGTTGATCCGCCCCCAATAGATGTCCGATTGCATTAGAAATCGGTCCACCACTCGATACCATTAAGACAGATCCCACAAAATTTGTTTTCACATGATCCAATGCAGAAGTGATGCCTTTCAAAAATTCTGGATAAGAAAGCATGCCTGCACAGTGTCTTCGCCTTTCATCCATTGAACCAAGCCCTCTCTCAACAATCGAAAATGCGCACGGTACAACTCAGGCGTACCAAGCTTGGGCAAAGGTTCGGGGTGAATGGCTTTGATCATGGCTTCGCTGTTGTATTCATTCAATCCGGGCCAAACAATAGGGCTATTGAAGTCAACGCCCATCCCTTCAGCAATGCCTTTCAATGTTTGTGATTGCCGATCGAGCGTGCCATGCATCACATTGTTAAAAGACACATTCTTTTTTTAAAATATTTGCCCAGGCGAACGCTTTGTCGATAACCCAAAGGGTTGAGTTGATCGTAGTTTTCAGCGCAAAATGAGGCCTGACCGTGTCTGACTAAATAAAGAGTTCCCACCCACTTGTTCCTTTGAATTGCGAGAGTTTAATTTGCCGTTAGCGTCTATTTCCCAATTGCTCCCATCTCTCCAAAGCAAGCATTAATTCTTCATCGATTGCAATACTGCGAAGCGCCATCGTCATTGCTTTTTGGTGATCCGTCACATACAAAGCACCATCGGCCAAAGCCTGTGTAATTTCTTGTTGCTCTTTTTCAAGTCTTTCAATCCGAGAAGGCAATTCTTCCAATTCCTTTTGTTCTTTGTAACTTAATTTTTTGCCTAGGTGTGTAGAAGTTGTAACAGGTGTAGTGGCTTGTTGTTGAGATGATACAGATGTTGTTGTTGGCATAATTGCAATCTCATTGGACGACCAATTTTTGGCGCGTTGGGATTGAACAAGCCAATCTTGCACGCCGCCCTCGTACTCGCGCCACTGCGCATTTCCTTCATAAGCGATCGTGCTGGTCACCACTTGATCTAAAAAAGCGCGATCATGACTGACCAAAAATACAGTGCCATCGTAATTTTGTAAAATATCTTCAAGCAATTCCAATGTATCAATGTCTAAATCGTTGGTGGGTTCATCAAGCACCAATACATTGGCCGGCCTTGCAAATAATCGTGCAAGCAAGAGGCGGTTGCGCTCACCGCCCGACAAAGATCTCACAGGAGAAGTCGCTCTTGCGGGCGAAAATAAAAAATCCCCTAAATAACTTTTGAAGTGTTGTCGTTTATTTCCTATTTCAATCCATTCACTACCAGGGCTGATGAAATCTTCAAGCGTTGCATCTAAATCAATAGCCTCTCGCATTTGATCAAAGTAAGCAATTTGCATATTGGTTCCCAATCGCGCATGTCCTAAGGTGGGGGACAACTCGACCAAAATAATTTTTAATAATGTTGTTTTGCCAGCACCATTGGGGCCAATGAGTCCCACCTTATCACCACGCAAAATCGTTGCTGAAAAATTTTGGATGACTGTTTTGTCACCAAATGTTTGACACACATTCTCAAGCTCAGAAATCAATTTTCCGCTCGACTGACCCTTGTCTACATTGAGTTTGACACGACCCACTTGGTCTCTGCGTGATGTTCTTGCTTCGCGTAATTTTTCTAATCTTCCGATGCGCGCAACCGATCGTGTGCGTCTTGCTTCAACACCTTTGTGTATCCAAACTTCTTCTTGCGCGAGTAGCTTATCCGCTTTGGCGTTGATCACCGACTCTTGCGCCAACTGATCTTCTTTGAGCTGTTGGTATTGCGTAAAATTTCCGGGATAGTTTCTCAGCTGACCTCGGTCAAGTTCAACCACGCGCGTTGCAACACGATCCAAAAAAGCCCTGTCGTGCGTCACGATCACTGCACTACCTTTGAAATCAATCAATAAATCTTCTAGCCATTCAATGCTGTCTAAATCCAAATGATTGGTGGGCTCATCCAATAGCAATACATCAGGAACCGATACCAAGGCTTGCGCCAATGCAACTCGTTTGCGCGCACCGCCAGATAAGTGTCCAATTATTTGTGAGCCGTTGAGGCGAAGTCTCTTTAAAGTCTCTGTCACTCTTCGAGATGCATTCCAACCATCTTGTGATTCAATGCGATTAAGCAACGGATCTAAATCACCTTCGCCCGACTCAAACTGCGCAATATTTTTTAAGACCTCACCCAACCCCAAACTCACACACGCATGAATAGAAAGCGCATCCTCTAAGGATGGTTCTTGCAAGACCGTTGCGATGCGTAAGTTCTGCATCCACTGGATGCTTCCGTCGTCCAATTTTTCCTTGCCATTCAGTATTTTTAAGAGTGAAGATTTGCCGGTTCCGTTGCGTCCAATTAAACCGACTCTATCTTGGGTCTCCAATGAAAAATCAGTGCGGTCGAGCAAAGGGACGTGGCCATAAGCCAGCTGTGCGTTGGTAAGTGTGATGAGTGACATGGCTTGATTATCGACTGGCCCATTTGCAAGGCATCCAAAAATGAGTTACAATAGTAGACTGAGCTGAAGAAAAGAGCATAAAAGTTTTAAGTTTCAGCCTTTTTTAAAAAATATTTAGAAAAGTTGGTGCAACAGTTTTTTTGTGTCATAATCGAGGGCTTCGCTCATTGTAGCGAGTCAAAATTCTCAGAGCAATCTGGGCGTTTGGTTCTTTAACAAATTACAGCCGATAAGCGTGGGCGTTTTAAGGCAATTGCTAAGGTTCTAGTAACCAAGTCGTAAGACTTAAAACGCTCATTTAGATAGAAGTGAAGTTCACTTCAATTCCGTTTTTATGAGTGGCCCTGCAAGGGGCAAAAATATTCAAGATCGAACTGTAGAGTTTGATCCTGGCTCAGATTGAACGCTGGCGGAATGCTTTACACATGCAAGTCGAACGGCAGCACGGGGGAAACCCTGGTGGCGAGTGGCGAACGGGTGAGTAATACATCGGAACGTGCCCAGTCGTGGGGGATAACGTAGCGAAAGTTACGCTAATACCGCATACGATCTAAGGATGAAAGCGGGGGATCGTAAGACCTCGCGTGATTGGAGCGGCCGATGTCAGATTAGGTTGTTGGTGAGGTAAAGGCTCACCAAACCGACGATCTGTAGCTGGTCTGAGAGGACGACCAGCCACACTGGGACTGAGACACGGCCCAGACTCCTACGGGAGGCAGCAGTGGGGAATTTTGGACAATGGACGCAAGTCTGATCCAGCCATTCCGCGTGCAGGACGAAGGCCTTCGGGTTGTAAACTGCTTTTGTACGGGACGAAAAAACCTTGGCTAATACCTAG
>SHXN01000052.1 GCA_009693305.1 Limnohabitans sp. | reverse complement strand
GAGATGCCTGAGTCCACGAACTCTGTGACGATTGTGTAACCGCATCTCTCTGCGACTGCACGAAGTTCTATCAGTTGATTCTCGCAAGTCTGTTTGTCAGTAGAGACTCTTGCGTAGATTGCGACTCGTTTCATGTGACTTCTCCCTAAGTAAATGATTGATAAGAGGAGGGTAAAGGTCTTGGAGGAGGAGTCAAGCGAAAGTCCTAGTGTCGTTTCCTAGTCATTTCTCTTAGTATCATTGGGTCTGAAAAGTCGTGCCCATGTCAACAATATGTAAATCAAGTCAGTTAAAACCTTTATAAATCAACAGCATTTTTTCTTATATCAACATTATGTCAACACTAAAATGTCAATAGAATCAGAAACTTATGTTACAAAATGGCAGTTCTGGATCGATCGGGGTGGCACATTCACCGACATCGTTGCCCAGTCACCCCAGGGGCTTTTGCTTACGCATAAATTATTGAGTGATAACCCCTGTCAATATCCCGACGCCGCGGTAGCAGGCATTCGCCATTTGCTTGGATTAAAGCCCCATCAAGCCATTGGCGTTGATCAGGTTGAATGCGTCAAGATGGGAACGACCGTCGCGACCAACGCGCTGTTAGAGAAAAAAGGCGAGCCCACTTTGTTGGTCACCACAAAGGGCTTTAAAGATGCATTGCGTATTGCCTACCAAAATCGTCCCCGTTTATTTGATCGACACATTGTGTTGCCCGAGTTGTTGTATTCACAAGTGATCGAAGCGAGCGAACGAATGGGTGCGCACGGTGATGTGATCCAAGCCTTGGATGAAAATCATTTACGTCAACAAATGCAATTGGCTTTTAATGCGGGCTTAAAAAGTGTGGCGATTGTTTTTTTGCACGCCTATCGTTATACCGCGCATGAGATTGCGGCCGCAAACATTGCTAAACAAATTGGGTTTTCGCAAATCAGTACATCTCATCAAACGAGTCCATTGATGAAGCTGATCAGTCGTGGTGACACCACGGTTGTAGACGCGTATTTGTCGCCCATATTGAATCGCTATGTGAACCAAGTCGCGCAAGAAATGCCCGGTGTCCCTCTTTACTTTATGCAGTCTTCGGGTGGTCTAACAGATGCGCACGCGTTTCAAGGCAAGGACGCGATTTTGTCGGGCCCAGCTGGCGGTATTGTGGGCATGGCGCGTACGGCAGAGCAAGCTTTTAAACACGCACAAGGTTTGTCGGGTCCCATTCGTGTGATTGGTTTTGATATGGGCGGCACATCAACCGATGTCAGTCATTATGCGGGCGAATTTGAGCGCGAGTTTGAAACGCAAGTGGCGGGCGTGCGAATGCGCGTACCGATGATGAGTATTCACACGGTCGCCGCAGGTGGCGGTTCGCTGTTGCAATTTGATGGTTCGCGTTTTCGTGTGGGGCCACAAAGTGCGGGTGCTAATCCGGGCCCTGCATCTTATCGACGTGGGGGTCCATTGGCCGTTACCGATGCCAACGTAATGCTTGGAAAAATTCAACCGAATTATTTTCCACATGTGTTTGGCGATGATGCACAACAAGCATTGGACAAAGACATTGTTGAACAAAAATTCAACGAATTAGCGCATCGCATCTCTCAAAGAACTGCCAAGCCCACTAGCGCCACTGAAGTCGCTGAAGGCTTTATCCAAATTGCGGTTGCGCAAATGGCCAATGCGATTAAAAAGATTTCTGTGTCGCGTGGCTATGACGTGACGCAATACACATTGCAATGTTTTGGTGGCGCAGGTGGCCAGCATGCCTGTGGTGTGGCCGATGCATTGGGTATGACGCACATATTGGTTCATCCGTTGGCGGGCGTGTTGTCTGCGTATGGCATGGGCTTGGCCGATCAAAGCGTGATGCGCGAGCAAGCGGTTGAAAAAAAATTAGACATTCATTCATTGACATCGATTCAATCTGTTTTTCAGCAACTCGCGATCGATGCAAAAGCACAATTGAAATCATCGATTTCGATTTCTTCTCAATCCAGTATTCAGTTGATTGATCGGATTCATCTGCGCTATGAAGGCAGTGATACCGCGATGGTCGTTCCGTTTGGCGATATTGAATCGATTGAGAAAAATTTTGAAATCGCCTATCAAAAGCGTTTTGCTTTTTTAATGCCTAATAAGGCGCTCATGGTTGAAGCGGTGAGCGTTGAAGCCACCATTGCAACACCTTTTCCTGAAACTGCTGTGTTGAGTGTCACGCAAAGAGATGAAGTGCCCGTTCGTGAAATGGTGAAAATGTTTTCATCTGGGCAATGGTACCCATGCGCATTGGTGGTGCGAGAAGATATGCAAGCGGGGGACCGCGTGATGGGCCCCGCCATCATTGCCGAACAAAATGCAACAACGGTAGTTGAAGATGGTTGGAAAGCACAACTCACTTCATTGAATCATCTGGTCCTCAAGCGCATCAAGCCGCGCGAGACGCGTCATGCGGTCGGAACGCAAGTCGATCCCGTCTTGCTTGAGGTATTCAATCATTTGTTTATGAATATTGCCGAACAAATGGGCTTGCAATTACAAAACACTGCGCATTCGGTCAATATCAAAGAGCGGTTGGATTTTTCTTGTGCTATTTTTAATCAAGAGGGACATTTAATCGCCAATGCACCGCATATGCCTGTGCATTTGGGCTCCATGGGTGAGAGTATTCAAACCGTGATTGCCAATAACAAAAACAGCATGAAGCCGGGCGACGTGTATGTGCTCAACGATCCCTATCACGGCGGTACGCATTTGCCAGATGTCACCGTGATCACGCCTGTTTATTTGGAGGGTCACGCTGAGCCTTCGTTTTATATGGGGTCACGCGGTCATCATGCGGATATCGGTGGTTTAACGCCAGGCTCGATGCCGCCTTTTTCGACGCACATTGAAGAAGAAGGCGTGCAGATTCAAAACTTTAAATTATTAGACGCGGGTGTGTTGCAAGAAGAAAAAATGTTGGCGCTACTGCGCAGCGGTAAATATCCGAGTCGCAATCCCGCTCAAAACATGGCGGACTTGCAAGCGCAAATTGCCGCCAACGAAAAAGGCGTTCAAGAACTGCAAGGCATGGTGCAGCAATACAGTTTGCCAGTTGTGCAAGCGTATATGAAGCATGTTCAAGATAACGCCGAAGAGTCGGTTCGGCGTGCGATTACACAATTGGCTCATCGATGGGGTCATAACGCTTCAAAGAAACATTCGTTTGTGCTTCGTTTGGACAATCGCGCGCAAATTCAAGTTGCAATACAAATCGATGCGCAGACACGCACTGCGCAGGTTGATTTTTCGGGTACATCGGTGCAGCAATCCAATAATTTCAATGCGCCCAAAGCCGTTTGTATGGCCGCAGTGTTGTATGTGTTTAGAACCTTGGTCGACGATGATATTCCGCTTAACGCGGGTTGTCTCAAGCCCATCACCGTGAATATCCCCCAAGCTTGTATGCTCAACCCGTTGCCACCTGCATCGGTGGTTGCAGGCAATGTAGAGACATCAAGTTGCATCACTAATGCTTTATATGGAGCGTTGGGCGTGATGGCTGGCAGTCAACCCACCATGAACAACTTTACGTTTGGAAATGCACGTTATCAATACTACGAAACGATTTCGGGTGGCAGTGGTGCAGGCCCCTTGTTTGATACCGTTGGCGCAATCACGGGTGGATTTGCAGGAACGAGTGTGGTTCAAACGCACATGACCAATTCGCGATTAACTGATCCAGAAGTTTTGGAGTTTAGATTTCCTGTTCGCTTATTGGCTTATGACATCAGACACGGCTCGGGCGGTGCGGGGCTATGGAGTGGAGGCGATGGTGGAATCCGGCGCGTACAATTTTTGGATCCGATGACGGCGAGTATGTTGTCCAACGGTCGAGTCTATCCTGCATTTGGTTTGGATGGTGGAAAAGATGGCATGACCGGCATCAATCGTGTGATTCGTGTCAATGGATCCATAGAAACACTTGGGCATATTGCACAAGTGCAAATGCAAGCGGGCGATATTTTTGAAATTCAGACGCCTGGTGGTGGTGGTTATGGTGAATAAGATTTGCCTTCAACCTTTAGGCCTTGTTTGGATAATTTGTGAGCCGTGCTTTTGCTAATGCCTTTGACGCGGTGCATGAGGTCTGGCCAACTTTGAAAGGCTTTTGTATTTCTTTCTTTGAGCACGCGAGCCGTCATTGCAGGCCCCAAGCCAAGCAAGCCGTCCAAATCAGATTCTTTGGCTTGATTGATTTCTAGCGCGTTGGCATGAGTGCTCCAACAAAATAATAGTGCAATAAATATTTTTTAAAACATGATGGCGAGATGAGTTGAATGGATTCATTACATCACCTGCATGTCATAGATTGTTTGAGTTGAAGTTACAAAATAATAGATTCACAATTCTTCAATTCGTCGAGGGGGATAGCTGTCCCACGCTTGGCACCCCGGGCATTGCCAAAAATGTAGCTGGGCTTCAAACCCACATGCGGCGCAACGGTATCTTTTAAGCGGTTTTGTTGCTTCTTCCAATGCCTTTTGAACAGGGGGATGCAATGCCTCGTGTGCAAATTTTTCACCTGACAACCAGCGAGTAGCCGCTATCAAAGAGCTGGTTTTTTGTAAATGTTGTGTATAGCGATCGCGTGCGGCGACTGGATCGATCGAAGACTCTAAATCGACTAAGGCTTCAAGAATATCTAAATTGGCTAGATTGTTGTAGCAGTCTTGCAAAAGTTGATGCACTGATACTTTGAGGTGGTCGTATATAGCTAAATGTAATAATAAATTTTTGGTGAGAGATAAATAGGCGGGCGCGTGATCGCGCAATGCCAACAAAGTTTCAAATGCTTGATCGGGCTGTTCAAGTTCTATGAGCAATTGTGTTTTGTAGACGTAGGCGCGTGCACTGCGTGGCGATAGCGCAATCGCCTGATTGAGTTGTGTTAACGCTTGAGCTGTGTTTTGCTTTGCAACTACTTGTGCTTGCTCGCACAAATAATGTGCTTGCCGCACAGAAAAACTTCCCTGGTCTGCCTTGTCTAATCGCTCGGTCATGCGGGCGGCTTTTTCCCAATCGCGGGTGCGTTCATAAATATTGAGCAATGCCAATTCGGCTTGATGGGTGAGTGGTGTGTCCATCAATTCAAGCAACGCATTTTCTGCACGATCCAAAATTCCTGCTTTTAAATAATCCAAAGCCAATGCATGTTGCGCACGTTGACGATCGCTGGCGGATAAATCGCCGCGTCCTAAAAGATGTTGATGCACGCGAACCGCGCGTTCGTATTCGCCGCGTCGTCTAAATAAATTGCCGAGTGCAAAATGCAATTCAGATGTATCGGGGTCGTGTTGAACGGCTTCAATAAATGCGTCAATTGCTTGATCTTGTTGCTCGTTGAGCAGATGATTCAAACCTTTGAAATAAGCTTTTGGATTTTGTCGATTCTCGAAACGCAGTTGTCGCAAATCAAAACGTGAGGCAAGCCAACCCAGCACAAATACCAGGGGCAAGCCAATAAAAATCCAACTCAGATCAAGGTCCATAGGGGTAGTCGTTTTTGGGTTGAGTGGATTGAATTGGAGCGGTGGGTTGAGCGACCTGCTCGGTGGTTTTGATCGATTGTTTGGCTAGTTTGCGTTGACGCCACCAGCGTGGCACCATGGCCAAGGCGCCAACCGCTACACCCAATGCGAAGACCGCCAATACGATCAAGACCATGGGCGCGCGCCATTCTGTACCAAAAAATAAGCGAACTACCGCGTCTTCTTGGTTGTTGAGCGCAAAAGCAAATAGCGTAAAAAAAATGGCTGCTTTCAGAATCCACTGGAGCAGCCATATGACTTTTTTCAAAAGATCTCCTCAGTGAAGAGGTGATTCTAGACTGTCACGCTTTCTTCTTACTGAGCATTTCTTGGGTTCTGGCATCGACCGCTTCTCTGAGCGCTTTGCCCGGTTTGAAATGAGGCACGCGTTTTCGGGAATAGCCACGCTTTCGCCTGATCGAGGGTTGCGTCCCATTCGAGGAGGGCGGCGGTTGATAGAGAAACTACCAAACCCCCGCAACTCGATGCGATGACCCTTGACGAGCGCCTCACCCATGGCGTCGAGCATTACCTTGACGGCAACCTCGGCATCACGATGGGTGAGATGCTTAAAGTGTGCGGTCAGTTCTTCGACCAAATCACTGCGCGTCATATCAAGTCAGTGCTAATCACTTTTCGTTGGTATCCAACTTGGCGCGCAACAAAGCGCCCAAACTGGTTGTGCCTGCGTTATCGCGTGAAGATTGTTGACTCAAATTAGCCATAGCGTCTGCTTGATCAGCGGCGTCTTTGGCTTTGATGGACAACTGGATGTTGCGAGTTTTGCGATCGACATTGACGATCACTGCGTTGACTTCGTCGCCTTCTTTGAGCACGGTACGTGCATTTTCGATGCGATCGCGAGAGATTTCGCTCACACGCAAGTAGCCGATGATGTCTTCGCCCAAATCAATCTCTGCACCTTTGGCATCGACTGTTTTGACTTTACCTGCGACGCTTTGACCTTTGTCATAGAACGACACAAATGTGGTGAAAGGATCGGAATCCAATTGCTTGATGCCCAAGGAGATGCGCTCGCGCTCAACATCGACAGCCAAAACAACGGCTTCAACTTCTTGACCTTTTTTGTATTCACGAACAGCGTTTTCGCCAGTTTCGTTCCAAGACAAATCAGACAAGTGAACCAAGCCGTCGATACCTGCGGCTAAACCAACGAACACACCAAAGTCGGTGATGGACTTGATAGGACCTTTGACACGATCGCCACGCTTGGTGGTGAGAGAAAACTCTTGCCATGGATTGGGACGGCATTGCTTCATGCCCAAAGAAATGCGGCGTTTGTCTTCGTCGATTTCGAGAACCATGACTTCAACTTCATCGCACAATGTCACGATTTTGCTGGGGGCCACATTTTTGTTGGTCCAGTCCATTTCGGAGACGTGCACCAAGCCTTCGATGCCAGGCTCGAGTTCAACAAAAGCGCCGTAATCGGCGATGTTGGTGACCTTGCCAAACATGCGAGTGGTTTGTGGGTAGCGACGAGCAACGCCAAACCATGGGTCTTCACCCATTTGTTTGAGGCCCAATGACACGCGGTTTTTGTCGGTATCAAACTTGAGAATTTTGGCTGTGATTTCTTGTCCAGCAACCACCACTTCGGATGGGTGACGCACACGACGCCATGCCATATCGGTGATGTGCAACAAGCCATCGATGCCACCCAAGTCGACAAATGCGCCGTACTCGGTGATGTTTTTGACAACGCCATGAACGATAGAACCTTCTTTGAGGTTGTCCATTAACTTGGCGCGCTCTTCACCCATTGAAGCTTCAACCACTGCGCGACGACTGAGCACAACGTTGTTGCGCTTGCGGTCGAGCTTGATGACCTTGAACTCCATGGTTTTGTTTTCGTAAGGAGACAAATCTTTGATCGGGCGTGTATCAATGAGTGAACCAGGCAAGAATGCACGAATGCCATTGACCAACACGGTGAGACCGCCTTTGACTTTGCTACTGGTGGTGCCCGTTACAAATTCGCCAGACTCCAATGCTTTTTCTAAAGACAACCACGATGCCAAACGCTTGGCGGTGTCTCGACTGAGGATGGTGTCGCCGTAACCGTTTTCAACGGAACTGATGGCAACAGACACAAAGTCACCGGCTTGAACTTCAATTTCGCCCAAGTCATTTTTAAATTCTTCGATAGGTACGTAGGCTTCAGACTTGAGGCCTGCATTGACCACAACGTGGTTGTGTTCAACACGAACAACCTCAGCGGTAATAACTTCACCGGTGCGCATTTCTGAGCATTTGAGGGATTCTTCAAATAGATCTGCAAAAGATTCTGACATTTAATTTCCTAAACGGTCGACGAAAAAGCCTGCTATTGAAACTAGCCAGATGTGATCGACGGTGGTTGCTGTGCGGATGACCCGCTGGTTAAGTTGTTGATCCCTATCACCAATGCGCATGAAGCGCGGAAGGAGTGACGGGGGCCGGTTTTAGCTTGGGCTTGACGCTTTGGGATGTTTGCTTTGCCACCAAGATAAAACTAAATCCACCGATTGATCGATGGATAAATTGGAGTTATCCAGTTGCATCGCATCTTGCGCGGCTACCAAGGGCGCAACGGTTCGGGACATGTCCCTAGTGTCTCTGGCTTCTAGGTCGGAGCGAAGCTTATTGATTGTAGCTGAAAAGCCCTTTGAAATCAATTGCTTATACCTTCGTTGTGCACGTTGTTCGGCAGAAGCGGTCAAATAAACCTTAAAAGGGGACGCTGGAAAGATCACCGTACCCATATCGCGACCGTCGGCGACGAGCCCAGGCAGGCGTTGGAAGCTGTGTTGTAAATCAACCAGGGCTTGTCGTACCGCAGGCATAGCGGACACTTTGGAAGCATTCATTCCCGCCTCTTCGGTTCGGATATCCTCGGAAACATTAATTCCGTTTAAGAGTATGCGCTCACAATTAAATTGAATCTTTGATTGGGTTGCCAATTGCGCGATAGTATCGGCTTGTTCGGTTTGGAGCGACAAGCCAGCCCGAACGGCCGCCAAGGCGGTTATTCTGTAAAGCGCACCTGAATCCAAATAATGAAAACCCAAACGCTGGGCGAGAGCCCAAGCCAAAGTTCCTTTGCCCGACGCTGTGGGGCCGTCGATACAAATCACTGGAATTGTGTTGCTTTTGCACACCGAAAACAAAGTTTCAAAGTAATCAGGAAATGTTTTGGCAACACAGGCTGGGTCTTCAATGCGCACACGCATGTGATCGGCATTGAAAGCCGCCAACGAAAAACACATGGCCACGCGGTGATCGTCATAGGTATGAATGCTGGCGCTTTTCCATTGCCCTTTTTGAATCGGATGAATGCGTAACCAATCGGCGCCTTCTTCAATGTGCGCACCTAATTTGCGTGCTTCGGTAGCCATGGCAGTGATGCGATCGGTTTCTTTCACGCGCCAACTGCCAATATTTTTTAAAGTGCTGGGCGCATCTGCAAACAAAGCCATCACAGCCAATGTCATCGCTGCATCGGGTATGTGATTGCAATCCATCTCAATGGCTCGCAAGGGCCATTGGCCTTGTTTGATTTCTAACCAATTGGGGCCTCCTGAGACTTGGGCGCCCATTTGCTTGGCCGCGTCAACAAATCGAATATCGCCTTGAATCGATTGCAAACCAACACCTTGAATTCGAATGCCCGATCGTTGAGCGATAGCACCTAATGCAACAAAATAACTCGCAGACGATGCATCGGCTTCAACATGGACAACGCCTGGAGAAACATACTCACTGCCAGCAGGAATCACAAAGCGCGACCATCGATCGCGTTGCACCACGATGCCAAATTGCGCCAATAAATTGAGCGTGATTTCAATATAAGGTTTTGAAAGTAATTCGCCTTGCACTTCAATCGTGATATTTTGTTTTGCAACCAAAGGCAACGCCATGAGCAATGCTGTTAAAAATTGACTCGATACATCGCCTCTGACGCGTATCGGTGCATGGAGTTGAGGGGATGCACAGCCCTTGAGATGCAAGGGGGGGAAGCCTTCGTTGGCGGTGTAATCTATGGCGCAACCCAATTGTCGCAACGCATCGACTAAATCGCCAATGGGTCGCTCATGCATACGCGCCACACCACGCATCGTTGCATTGGCACCCATGATGGCCAAGGCCGCAGTAAGGGGTCGGATGGCAGTGCCTGCGTTACCTAAAAATAAATCAAGCGAAAGCGACGAATCGATTTGACCTTTAATGCCATTAACTTGAAGGACGTAATCTTTTTTGCTGATCACGCATCCCATTTTTTGGAGTGCGTCCAACATCACGCGCGTGTCGTCAGAATCCAAAAGATCATGTATGTGTGTGGTGCCTTTGCTTAATGCGGCTAATAGCAACACTCGATTTGAAATACTTTTGGACCCTGGCAAATGCACAACGCCATGCGCTGATTGCAATGCGGGTATATCTAAAAAAGGAATGTCGTACATCAGTTGCTATCGTCGTGATTGGATGAGCCGATTTGCCATTGACTGCGCGTTTGACTGACTTTTTGAATGGCGTCAAAAAGTTGTGCGCCATCACCTTGATCAATCAATTTAATCCATGTTTGCATGGCATTTTGAAACAATTGCGCTTGTTGCTTGATGTGCATTGAATTGGCCAAAAAAATATCGCGCCACACATGCGGATCACTAGCCGCAATCCGTGAAAAATCTTTAAACCCAGGCCCAGCCATTTGTAGCAATTGTTGCGCATGGTCTTGTTGATTGATGGCGTGCATGGCTGCAAATGCGATGAGGTGAGGCAAATGGCTCACAGTTGCAAAAATTTGATCGTGCGCGTCGGGTGTTAAGCGATGAACCGAACTACCTAATGTTTGCCACAGTTGAGTTGCTTGTTCAATTAAATCAGATTGTGTTTCTGGTAATGGCGTCAATATCAACGTGCGGTTTTGATAGAGATCTGCATCAGCATGCGCAACACCCGCTTTTTCTTTTCCAGCAATCGGGTGAGCGGGAACAAATTGAGACAGGCGAATTCCCATCACGCGACGCGCTGAAGAAACAATATCGGATTTAGTAGATCCGACATCCATCAACCATGCGTCATCGGGCATCACGTTTGAAATAATTTTTAAGGATTCTTCAATTGCACTCACGGGAGTTGCGAGCAAAATCAAATCGCTTTGAAGACACGCTTCTTCAATACTCGCGCAAGCCGTGTGAATAACACCCAACTCCAACGCTTTTTGTCGTGTTGCAAGCGATGGACTGAAGCCCACGACGTGTTGCACGAGTCCTGCGCGTTGAAGTCCTAATGAAAATGATCCACCCATCAAGCCGCAGCCGATGAGTCCGAGTTGTTGAATCAAGATGTCACCATCCCACTAAAAAAGCCCGAGAAGGACTTATTCACTGACTGGGTATGAGCCCAGCACTTTATAAAACGCACACAGCGATTGAAGTTCTTCAAGTGCTTGACTCACGTGTTTTTGTGAGACGTGACCTTCGAGATCGATATAGAAAAAATATTCCCATTGACCCGATTTGGCAGGGCGAGATTCAAAGCGCGTCATAGAGACGCCGTGTGTTTTGAGTGGCACTAATAAATCATGAACCGCACCAGGACGATTAGGAACCGACACCACCAAGCTTGTGCAGTCTTTTGTTGATGCAGGTGGCGTTGCCATGGTTTGCGGCAAACTGATGATGGCAAATCGTGTGCGGTTGTACGCTTCGTCTTGAATGGTGCGCGCGACACTATGCAATCCAAATTGCACTGCTGCTCGCTCGCTCGCTAGGCCCGCCCAAGCAGGATTGGTAGACGCTAATCGCGCGCCTTCTGCATTGCTTGAAACGGCTCGTCGTTCTGCATAGGGAAGGTTTTTTGTTAACCAAGATTGACATTGAGCTAATGCTTGTGGATGCGCGATGACCACTTCGATACCTTCAAGTGAAAGACTTTGGCGCAATAAATTAAATCGCACCATCAAACTGATTTCACCCACGATATGAACAGGTGAGCGCAAAAATAGATCTAAAGATCGAGCAACTGCGCCTTCGGTTGAGTTTTCGACGCCGACAACACCAAATTGAGCGGTGCCCGATGAAGTGGCGTGAAACACTTCATCAAAGTTGGCGCAATAAATGAGTTCTGCCGCGCTGCCAAAATATTCGACAGCCACTTGTTCGCAAAACGTTCCTTGTGGGCCTAATACGGCAATGCGTTGAGGCGCTTCAAGAGACAAACACGCAGACATGATTTCGCGCCAAATGGCAGACAGGTGTTGATCGAGCAGTGGCCCTTTGTTGTGGGCCTGCATGTTTTGAATCACTTGCGCAACGCGATCGGGTCTAAAAAAAGGTGAGCCTTCTTGTCGCTTAATCTCTCCCACTAACTCTGCAACCGATGCGCGTTGATTGAGGAGTTGTAACAACTGCGAATCGAGCGCATCAATTTGAACGCGCAAATCTGCCAGAGTGTGTTTGGGTTTGGAAGAGTTGATCATGTTGTCTCAATCTTTGTTATTGCTCAGGCGGTGAATCGGGTGGGCCTGCGTCAGGTGCTTCGATATCTGAGTCGTCTGATTCGACGTCAGAATTATTGGCATCGTTTTCAACAATGCGTTGCAATCCACTTAGTTTTGCTCCGCCGTCTAATCCAATCAATATCACGCCTTGTGTAGCGCGACCCAATTCTCTGATTTCACTCACGCGTGTGCGCACCAAAACGCCCGTGTCAGTGATCAGCATGATTTCATCTTCGGGTCTCACCAATGTTGCCGCAACCACTTTGCCGTTGCGCTCCGATTGTTGAATCGCAATCATGCCTTTGGTGTTACGACCATGGCGTGTGTATTCGGTAATTGATGTGCGTTTGCCGTAACCAAATTGTGTAGCCGTGAGTACCGATTGCAATTCATCTTCTGCAACCAACATCGCAATCACACTTTGACCGTCGTCGAGCATCATGCCGCGTACACCGCGTGCATTGCGGCCCATGGGGCGAACATCGTTTTCATCAAAACGAACTGCTTTGCCGCCGTCGCTGAACAACATCACGTCGTGTTTGCCATCGGTGAGTGCCGCGCCAATTAAAAAGTCGCCTTCATCAAGATCAACCGCAATAATGCCTGCTTTGCGCGGATTGCTGAAATCGTCGAGCGGTGTTTTCTTAACAGTACCCATGGACGTGCCCATGAACACATAGTGATCATTGGGAAATGATCGCATGTCGCCAGTAATTGGCAAAACCACGTTGATTTTTTCGCCTTCAATTAAAGGGAACATATTGACGATCGGTTTGCCACGTGATCCGCGTGAACCTTCTGGCACTTCCCACACTTTGAGCCAATACAAACGACCGCGATTTGAAAAACACAAAATGTAATCGTGTGTGTTGGCAATAAAGAGTTGATCAATCCAATCGTCTTCCTTGGTTGCGGCCGCTTGCTTGCCTCGACCGCCGCGTCTTTGTGCGCGGTATTCAGACAAAGGTTGACTCTTGATATAACCACTGTGCGAAAGCGTCACCACCATATCAGTGGGCGTGATTAAATCTTCGGTCACCAAGTCTTGCGCATTGTGTTCAATCTGACTGCGACGCGCACCTACTTTGGTTTGTCCAAATTCTTGTTTAACTAAAGTGAGTTCATCGCTGATGATGGTCGATACGCGTTCAGCTTTGGCCAAAATATCGAGCAAGTCATCAAT
>SHXN01000051.1 GCA_009693305.1 Limnohabitans sp. | reverse complement strand
CCATCATGAGAAAGAAGCTTAATTTGAGCCATTCGCTTTATGAAATCCTAAGAGTTTTGGACCTAAACATGTTTGAAATAATTCCAATTTCTGCTTTGCTTGGTCAAATCCCAGATGAGACACAATTGGGGGCGTTCCCAGTTCAAGAATAACTATTCCAAACGTTGGGACACTAGTGTCATTTTATAATGAAACTCAAAGAAAAACACGTGTTTTCGTGTTTATGAAAAGAGCGCCATGCTATGGCTGAACTCATACTACATCACTTTGCGCAATCACCCTTTGCCGAAAAAATACGCCTGATGCTGGGCTTCAAGCAATTGGCTTGGAAGGAAGTTCATCTACCCTTGGTCATGCCCAAACCCAAGTTGTTGGCGCTCACTGGGGGCTATCGAAAAACACCCGTTTTACAGATTGGTGCGGATCTTTATTGCGACACCGCATTGATTGCTCAAATCATTAATGACATTCAACCCGAACCCAATCTCTACCCCCTCTCTTGCGATGCACTCACGCGTATGTTGTCGCAATGGGCAGACACCTTACTTTTTCCGACCTTCAGTGGTTTTAATTTACAACCCCGCGGTGCTGAGTATTTTTTCAACGCAATGAAACCTGAACAAGCCCAAGCTTTGATAGCCGATCGAATGGCCATGCGGGGTGGTCAAGAAAGAATCGCGTATGAAGATGCCCACGGATTGGTCATCGCCTATTTAAATCGAAGGAATCAAATCCTAAAGGACAATCATTTCATATGTGGCGATCAACCCAGTTTGGCCGATTTTTCTTGCTACCACCCCATGTGGTTTACGCATTCACAAGTATCGATTCTGTCGTCTATTTTTAATGACTATCCATTCGTTCAATCCTGGTTTGAGCGCATGCAGTCATTCGGGCACGGCTCGTCCACTGTGATCACTGCAGATGAAGCGATCGCTATCGATAAAAAAGTCACACCCAAGACCTTGCCCACTGAAAAATATGTCGATTTACACGCGATTGAATTAGGATCAGAGGTGAAGATCCGTGCGCAAAGTTTTGGCACCGAATCCACACGTGGCAAATTGATTGCTGCCAATCACCATCGATCCACGCTTGAAAGCAATTCACCCAAAGTTGGCCTTGTTCATGTGCACTTTCCACGCCTGGACTTTGTCTTGAAAAAAATTTGAACCCCTCTGAAAGAAGCCCATCATGTCGTACGAAACAATTCAATTCAGCATCACCGACCACATTGCGCATCTCACGCTGTGCAGACCCGATGCCAATAACGCACTCAATTTAAAAATGGCCCAAGAACTTTTGGATGCCTCGCTCATTTGCACCACTGACGTGCGTGTGCGATGCTTAATCATCACAGGTGACGGAAAAATGTTTTGTCCAGGCGGTGATTTAAAAGAAATGAATGCACAAGGAGATAACAAACCGTCGCATCTTTCAAAAATGGCGATTCATTTGCACGATTCATTGGTGAGAATGGCGCACATGAACGCGCCTGTGGTCATAGCGGTCAATGGAACGGCCGCGGGTGCGGGGTTTTCAATGGTGCTGTCAGGTGATTATGTGATTGCCTCCGACAAAGCCAAATTTGTGTCGGCCTATACAGCATCGGCATTAACACCCGATGGATCATCGACCTATTATTTAGCCAAGCAAGTGGGATTGTTACGCGCAAAAGAACTCATGATGACCAATCGTGTATTGACTGCACAAGAAGCGCTTCAATGGGGCATGATCAATCAGGTGGCGACGCCCGATGAGTTGATGAGCAAAGCCGAGCAAATAGCGTCTCAATTTGCGCAAGGCCCAACGCAAGCATTTGGCGGAGTCAAGCGCATGTTACTGGGTGCCTTTTCACAATCTTTAGAAACACAATTGGATACTGAAACACGCACGATTGCATCGATGATGCACACGCACGATGGTCCACACGGATTGGCATCTTTTTTAGAGAGAAAAACGCCCACTTACAAAGGTCAATAATTATTTGGGAGTGCGCTGTTCAACGCTTTTAACATATGCACCCAAATGTCGACCCATGCGGCGTGCAGCGGCATCCGCATCCCGCACAAAAATCGCCTTCATCACTTTTTCGTGCGCTTGCACCACTGCTTCTCTGACCTTGATGGAGTTGAATCCTTCAAGATCAGTGGATACATAAAAGGGCTGAGCAATGGCTTTTCTAAACGCAATTAAAAGCTCGTTATGTCCAGCCGTAACAACACCTATGTGCCAATCCAAATTGGCTTGTAAGAAAGATGGAATATCGTGCATGTTTTGTTGAATAGCTTGATGCGCGCGATCCAATACCAACCAGTCATCTTGTGTGTGATTTAAAGCTGCTAAACGCGCCGCTTGCGGCTCGATCGCTTCACGAACTTCTAAGATCGATTGAAAACGAATCCCTTGTCCACGAATAAAAATATCAACCGTTCGCTCTACCGTATCCATGCTGGGACGAATCACTTCAGAGCCACCGTTGCGGCCTGTTTTTGTGGCAATCAATCCATCGGCTTCTAAGATACGCAAAGCCTCACGCACTGAGGCGCGAGAGAGTTGTGTTTGAATCGCTAAATCACGCTCGTTAGGCAATGGTGTGCCTTGCACCAATTTGCCATCTAATATTTGTTGCCGCAAATGATCAGCGAGCACATTAGAAGCCTTTGGAACAAGAACAGGTTGAATATGTAATTTAAGTGAATCAAGCATAGGCGTATGAGATTATTTTCCAATGAATCGCGGTTGGCGTTTTTCTGAAAACGCCAGGGCCGCTTCTGAAAAGTCTTGCGTCATCAGACCCAAAACTTGCGTGTGATTTTCTAATTCCATTGCTGAAGATAAACTCGTTGCATCTAAATTGGCCCACATCACGCGCTTGGTATGTGCAACACTGAAAGGACTGTTTTTTAAAATCAACTGCGCATGTGCAATGGAATGCTCAAGCAACTGCTCTTCACACACTTGCGAAAACAAACCGATATGAAGTGCTTTTGCACTATCGATGGGTTGACCCGACAGCATCACGTCAAATCCTCGCGAGGCACCAATCAACCAAGGCAAGTGATAGCTGATACCACACTCACCCGCTGACAAACCCATGCGCACGGCACCCACATGAAAGCTCGCTGATGAGCTCGCTAAACGCACATCACAAGCCAACGCGATTCCAAAACCAGCGCCAACGGCAACGCCCTGAACGGTAGCAATCATAATTTGTGGTGTATTGCGAATTTGTCGAATAACACCATCAAAACACATTTGCAACTCATAAGATTGCGTAGCGTCTAAACCATAACGTCCCTGTGTGTACAATACCGATTTCAAATCTAAGCCCGCGCAAAAAATTTTTCCTTGCCCCATCAAAATCACGACTCTGACATATGAATCGTTTTGTATTTCTTTTAAAGTATTTGTCAACTGCAAAATGGACGCAGTCGTCATAGCATTCATACGCTCAGGTCGATTGAGTCGCACGATCACCAAATCGTCTTGGATTTTTTCAACTTACACGGTAGAGTTTGTATCATTGATAGTCATCATTGATCCATTATTTTTTAGATGCGCCTGCTGCTGATGGTAATTTTCCTAAAACAAATCCAGCATCAACAACAATATTTTGGCCTGTGATCGACGAATTTTTTTCAAGCAACCAACACACGGCGCTGGCAATTTGTTCGGGTTGGCTGATGCGACCTAATGCCGAGTTGTCCATGTATTGCTGTCTCACACGCTGATAGACGTTGTCGCCAAGTCCGTTACTCATCCACTTGCCTTCAATCATTCCAGGCAAAACAGCATTGACGCGAATACGCGGTGCCAGTGCACGCGCCAATGTCAAGGTGAGACTGTTGAGCGCTGCTTTAGACAATACATAAGGAATCGAGCTACCACTTCCAATTTGTGCGGCGATGGATGAAACACTCACAATCGCACCGCCATCGGGCATGTATTTTTCAACAGCGCGCGCCATTTGAAAAGGCCCCACGGCATTGACGCCAAATACTTTTAAAAAATCTTCTGCTTGTACGCCATCTAACTGCGTGAGCGGAACAAACTGCGTAATCGCCGCTGTATTAATCAAGGCGTCGATACGACCCCAACGATCAACAGCTTGTTGTGCAAGATGAACGCAATCGGTGTCTAATGCCACGTTGCCTTGGACGGCGACAGCGTCACCTCCCAAGGACTTGCATTGACGAACAACTTCAAGGGCTTGGGGTTGGTTGCTACTGTAATTAATGATGAGCCTAGCGCCTTCTTTGGCCAATTGAAACGCACAAGCAGCACCCACACCACCCGAGCCACCGGTGATGACGACAACGCTTTGCTCTATTGTACTCATACTGGGTTGCTCCTTGTTGTGATGCTTTTCATGTGCTGGCCTGAAAATATTGACGCACCACCGATTCAGCTACACACGCAGGTCGTGTTTCACCGTCAATTTCCATGTTGACGGTAAACGTCAGTTGCAAACCGCCTTGGATATCTTCAAGCTTGGTTAATAAAAATCGACCACGAACGCGTGCACCCGATCGAACGGGATTGGTAAATCTGACTTTATTCAAACCATAGTTGATACCCATTTCACAAAATGGTAATGTCAAGTGGCTCGCATAAAACTGACCGCATAAGGAAAGTGTGAGAAATCCGTGTGCGATAGTTCCACCAAACTGAGACTCTTTGCGAGCGCGTTCTGGGTTGACATGAATCCATTGAAAGTCACCCGTGGCTTTTGCAAAAAGATCAATGCGCTCTTGGGTGATAGCAACCCATTGTGTAATGAAAGCCTCTTGACCCACACTTTGGCGGAGTTGATCCAAGGTTTGAACAAATGATCCTTCATTCATCATTTTGATTTTCCAGTTGTTAATTCAGTAATTTCATCGCGCATGAGTCGCTTCATCAACTTGCCATTGGCATTGCGTGGCAAGGGTGTTTGCAAAAAAGTGAATGATTCAGGAACTTTGTAATCAGACAAGCGCGATTGACAAAATGTTTTTAACTCTTGATCGGTGATGGGTGACGATTTAAGACTAATAAACGCGTGCACGCGTTCGCCTAAAACTTCGCACGGCTTGGCCACTACAGCACATTCTTGAATAGCAGGATGTTCATACAAAGCATTTTCAACTTCGATGGTATAAATTTTGTAACCACCGCGATTGATCATGTCTTTTTTTCGATCCAACACTTTGATATAGCCTTGCTCGTCCAAAGATCCCAAATCGCCAGAGCGCCAGTAGCCCGCTATAAAATTTTCTGCAGTTGCCTCTGGGTTATTCCAATAACCTTTAACAACCATTGGGCCTTTGATCCAAATTTCACCCATTTGATTGTGTGGCAGTTGTATGCCGTAATCGTCAACCACGCACATATCGACACAGGCCAATGATATACCGACGGTGTCGTTGTGGTTCGCTGTTTTGCCTTGCGGCATCAAGGTGGCTGGAGACGTGGTTTCGGTTGAACCATAGCAATTCATCAACATGAGACTGGGAACAGTCACAGCAAGTTTTTCAATGGTGGCCACGGGCATGGGCGCACCCCCATAGGCGCCGACTCGCCATGCGCTTAAATCTATCTTGCCAAAATCTTTTTCTAACAAACACAAGTTGTACATGGCAGGCACCATGAGTGTGTGCGTCATTTGTTCTTCAACCGCCGACTTTAAAAATGCCGCCGCTTTGAATTGCGGCATGATGATGAGTTTGCAAGCACTTAACACCATGGTGGTGATGAGTGCGACTAAACCTGTCACGTGACTCAGAGGCACTGTGACGATGGAACAATCTTGCGTTGTTAAGCCCATGCCAATTTGATAGTGCATCGACGAATGCACAATCGAGAGATTCGTGAGCATCGCACCTTTAGGCCTGCCTGTGGTACCTGATGTGTACAAAATAACAGCAGTGTCATCTTCTTGCACATGAGCAACGGTTGATGCGTGGTTGATTTTTATCCATTGTTTATATTCGTCGCTACCTGCGCAAGCCTGCATACTGATGCGATACATCAAATCGGGCGCCTCTTTGGCGCCTGGCAATAAGCCACTCAATTCGGTCTCATGAAAAACAGCACGTGCACCGCAATGCGCTAGGGCATACGAGATACCCGGTTTTTGATCGCGAATACTCAATGGCACGCTGATGACGCCGATTCGTGCGGCGGCAAATAACACGACGATGAATTCGATGCGGTTGCCCAGCATCAATGCAATGCGATCGCCAGAAACGATTCCTTTGCTTGTCATGGCACCTGACAATTGAGAGCTGGCTTTCAAGAGTTGTGTATACGTTAATCGCTTTTCTTCACACACCAATGCAATGCCATTTGGATTTTTAGCTTGGGCATCGACCAACAATTGATACAGACTGGAGGGTCGCTTTTCAAAACAACGCACCACACGATCGTTGTAATGCGCTTCTAATCGCATCGCTGGCCAAGTGTCATCCCACATTTTCATATGTTCAACCTATTATGGATTGAATTCATGATCCAACAAAAACCAGATGGCTGCTTTTTGCCAATGCAAACCTGCATGCATGCTGGCATACACACCGCCGGGCAATGCTGTTGGAAAAACAAATTTAAGTGCATTCAAACCTGGCACTTCATAGCGTTGCACTTTGCTTTTGAGTGCAGGGTAAACCATTTTTTCAACATATTCAGGCGTTAAGTGCTTGTGTAGCAATTCATAACCGGCTTTGTCTTTGGTGACCAAGCTCAAATCCAAAATATCACCCTTGTCACCCGATCGTCCTGTTGCGATGTCACCCACTCTCATGATTGACTCCATATCAATTGTGAAGCAACGCTGTTGGCGTCGATGTATCCATCGAGCACCTCTAATCGATTTCTTTTTTCACTTCTGACACTGCAACCACCTGCAGGGCCCGACAGCGTGAGGGAATACACCTCATCTTCGACCGATTGCGCATCCATTGGGGTTTCGCATTGAGCAGAAATATGCACACGCAACTCAACCGGATCGCCGCGATGCGGTTTTGATTTCGCACCCAATACAGAATTGAGTCCCACCACATCAATAGAAATTGCATTAGGCGCCCATGTGTTTAATCGATAACGCAATACATCGGCTGCATTGAGTGCGCGCGCTAATGCGCCTTCGCCTGCAAAACCTATTTCAATATCGACTAAAAATCCAGAATGCTCCACAAAGCCTGCGACTTTGAGTGTGGGTGGGGCCCCTTTGGATTGCGCACCCGACATGCGAATCGTGTTGTGACCGATGGGTTCAAACACAATTTTTGAAAAATCTACAATTAAATCAGGTGTGATGTAACGCGCGGGGTCATGCACTTCGTAAAGCAATTGCAAGGTGCATGTGATCGCATCCACAATACCTGGCGCATCTTTTAAAACAGAAATATCAGCTGAGCCATCTGCATATACTTTTGCCAATGGGTAGCCTAATTGTGCGTACTCTTTGGCTGAGAGAGGCGGTGGTTTGTTAGCACCTGCAATCGGTTCGTAATTGCCGCCTGTAAGTTGACCACCGCATTCAAGCAAATGACCCACAGTCAGAGCACCAGCCAACGCATCTTGCAAATTATTCAAATGTGCGCGTGCGGGTGCGGCAAACAAAGCTGAATCAGCAATGCGTCCTGTGACAACCACACTGGCACCTTCTTCTAAAGCCTGTGAAATTTTTTTACAACCCAAATAGGCATGCGCACCGATGAGTTTGCCCGTGATGGGTCTGATCCATTTCACTTGTGACTGCAAAGACATCACATCATCGCCTTTCAATGCGGCGATACGTTGACCTTTGATGCCCAACTTGTTGGATAACTTGGCAATCGCCTCACCCGCCGCAACTGGATTGGCCGCGCCCAAGTTAGAAACAATTCGACATTTTTTTTCATGTGCTGCGGGTAATAGCGGTGTTAACCGTCTCTCCAATCGGGGATCAAAACCCGCTTGTGGATTGTCTGCACGCGACTTGATGGCAGGTACCAAAGTGCGTTCAGCCAAACACTCCAATGCAATCGTATCAATCTCACCCGATTGAACCAATCGAACAGCAGGATCGATGCGGTCGCCTGCAAAGCCAGCACCTGAACCCACACGACATGCTAAAGAAGAAGTTGACATTTACAAACCCATGTAAGAACGTTGAATATCGGGATCATTGAGCAGATCCGAAGATTTTCCTGTTTTGAGCAAATGACCGTGCTCCAAAATATAACCCCGCTCAGACATTTGTAAAGCATTGCCCACATTTTGTTCGACCAACAAAACAGAAAGATTTTGAGACTCCACCAATTGTTTAACCATGACAAAAACTTTATCCACCATGATGGGTGCAAGACCCAGAGACGGCTCATCCAACATCAAGAGCTTAGGTCTGGACATCATTGCGCGTGCAATCGAACACATTTGTCGCTCCCCACCCGATAAGCGCCCCGCCAACTGCTGTTGACGATCGGCCAAGATGGGGAAAAAACCCATCACTTCTTCCAAACGATTTTTAATATCTGCACGCGCTTTGCTGATGTAAGCGCCGAGTTCTAAATTTTCTAAAACAGTCATGAAGGGAAATAAACGTCCACCTTCGGGCACCATCACCAAGCCACGTTCGGGACAATCATGCGCTGGCATGCGAGTGATATCGTGATTGTCAAATTGCACTTGGCCCGACTGTGCCATTAAATGACCTGATAGGGTGAGTAGCAATGTACTTTTACCGGCACCATTGGCACCCACCACAGAAACAATTTCACCGCGGTTGACATGCAAATCGATGTTGTGCAAAACGGGTAACTCACCATAACCCGAACTCAATTGGTTAACGCTCAGGATTTTTTCCATTGATGTCCCTCTCCCAAATAGGCTTTGATCACTTCGGGTGCATTCAAAATTTCTTCAGCACTGCCCTCTGCAATGAGGCGACCTTGATCTAAAACCAATACACGTTCAGAAAACGCACGCACAACTTTGAGGTTATGTTCAATAATTAAAAAAGTATGTCCCTGCGCATGCAATCGTTGCAGCAATTCAATGGATTGACTCACTTCGCTTTGGTTGAGTCCCGCCATTACTTCATCGAGCAACATGATTTTTGGCTCTAACGCCAATGCGCGTGCAACTTCTAGTCTTCTGCGTTGACTCAGCGTCAAATCGCCAGAGCGTTTTCCCGCTAAATCGAGCATGTATACCGTTTCTAAAACTTCAATCGCTTTTTCTTTGGCTCGATTCATCGATGATTCGTTTTTGAATGCGCCAATCATCACATTCTCTAAAACGCTCATGGCAATCAAAGGCTTTGATATTTGAAAGGTGCGCCCCATTCCCATTTGTGCACGTTGATGAGGTGCAAGTTCATTGACCTTTTGCCCCAAAAACACCACGTCACCCATGGTAGGTGCGAGTTGCCCTGTGATTAAGTTAAAGAACGTGGTTTTGCCTGCGCCGTTGGGACCAATGATGCTGACAATCTCGCCTTTTTGAACCGACATCGACACATCGTCCACTGCACGCAATCCCAAAAAATGCTTGCTTGCATGTTTGATATCTAACATGGCAGCAGTCATGGTGTGTCTCCTTTCTTGCTTTTTATTTTTTGCAAGACATCTAGCAATAAACCATAAACGCCTTTTTTCATGAATAAAGCAGCCATGACCATTAAGAATCCCAAAATCACGAGACTCATACCTGGTAGTGAGTTGGCAAATTCTGCACGCAAATAATTTTCAAATGGAATGATGAGTGCCGCTCCCAATACAGGGCCTGCAATCGTTCCAATGCCGCCGATCAATGAGATCAAAGCAAACTTAACGCCAACCTCAGGCAATGTGAATAAGGTCGGGGGATCGATGAAACGCAAATACATCGCAAACAATGTGCCACCGATCGATGTTAGTGCAGCACTCAAAGCCATGCCTTGCAATTTCACTTTGAGCACATCAATACCCGATGCGTGCGCTGAATCTTCGTCCTCTCGCACGGCTAACAAGTAATAACCCAAACGTGTGCGGCGCAATGCAACAGATACAGCAACAACCAAAGCAACAAATCCAAACATCAAAATTGCATACTGCCAGCGATCTTTAAAAATCATATTGCCTAGACCTGCTTTGAAGGGAATCATCAAACCGCGCGGACCGCCCGTCAAACTGTCAAAGTGATTGGCTAATACAAAAGCCACTTCATTGAATGCCAATGTGGCGATTGCAAAAAAGGGACCACGCAATCTGAATGTAGGCCAAGATATCAATGCAGCGACTGCCGCGGCACAAACAGCAATTGGCAATGTGATGAGCCAAGGCGAAAAGTCATAACTGATGTAGATGCGAGCAGTCGCATAGGCACCAATGCTAAAAAACACACCATGACCCAACGAAAATTGACCGCCAAATCCACCAATGATGTTCCAAGCCGCCGCAACACCCGCCATCAAATAAGTGAAGGCGATAATATTGATCCAATGCGCGTCTTGATAGAGCAATACACCGGGCATAGCCAAAGCAAACATTCCTAATAAATATTTGCCCCAAACTGAAGTTGCACTGTCAATCAGCGCATGCGTCGATGCATTTGAATTAGTTTTGTTCACGAAAACCCACCTCCTCTGCACCGACTTGACCTAATAATCCTGAAGGGCGAACGATCAAGACAATTAGAAAAATTAAAAACCAAACAGCACTGCGTAAAACAGGGTCAATATAAAAACCAGCCAGTGCTTCAACAAGGCCAACAATCATGCCGCCAATGTATGCACCCCATACGCTGCCCAATCCACCCAATACGACGACTGCAAATGCAGCCAAAATAAAATTACCGCCGACTCCTGGCGTGATGGCATAAATCGGTGTGAGTAATACGCCTGCAAGGCCCGCCAATGCAGACCCAATACCAAAAGTAATCAAGTACGTGCGCTCCACATTGATGCCCATCGCGCGAGCCGCACGTTTATCTTGCGTTACTGCACGAATGGCTTTGCCTGCAATGGTTTGTTTCAAAAAGAAGTGTAGACCGATGGTGATGAGTGTTACAGCAGCAAATGAAATAAAGCGCACCACGCTCACCTTGATATCTCCGATATCCCAAACCAAGGTCCCCATGGTGCCGCCCACACTCCAGGCTTCACCTTTGGAGATGGCCAACATGATGTTTTGAAACATCATGAGCAATCCAAAAGTGGCAAAGATTTGCATGTTTGATTCTGCATGCAAAGGTTGAATCACGAATCGCTGAATCGCAACGCCCAACAAACCGATCAACGGTGCAATGATAAAAACTGAAAGATACGGGTTAATTCCCATTTGAGTGAAGGCAAAATAACTGCCATACATGCCAAACATCACCAACTCGCCTTGCGCAAAATTAACAATTCGAACAACGCCAAAAATCAGATTCAATCCAATACTGACCAAACCATAAATGCCCCCGAGTAGCAACCCGACGACCAAAACATTCAGAATTTGATCCATAGACTTTTTCCTTTATCGCATTTTATATATCTGCAAAACAAGACGATGGGCTTAACAACCCGTCGCTTGTTGCATTATTTTATTTTCTGGCGAGACTTTTGATGGTCGCTCCTGGTGGCATCGCTGCTTTTGGAAATACAGTGACCATTTTCCCACCTTGCCATTGCGATGCAGTGAAGTAAGAGCGAACGTTTTGTGATTTTTCAAACTTCGCACCAAAACCTGATGGATAGGAGCTTGCAGGCTTATCCATCTTTGCAACGGCGGCTTGAACTTTATCGGCATCGGTAGAGCCCGCTGCTTGAATTGCTTCAAACAAAATCAATGTGCCAGAATAAGCAGCCATACTTTGTGGTGCAAGTGGCTCACCTTTGTATTTGGCACGATAAGCGGCCAAATATGCTCTTGAACCAGGACCGTAGGCTTCAGGAATATCGTATTTGGGATAACCAACAACCAAAAGTCCTTCTAGATAATCAGCACCTAAAGCTTCCAGCGTTTCGGGTGTATCGCCTGTACCCACAAAAATCATGGCTGCAGGTTTGAAGCCTTGATCGCGCGAAGTTTTCAACAACAAATTTCCATCGGGCACATAACCCGTTTGAATCAACACATCGGGCGCAGCTTGTTTGGCACGCAATACCGTGTCGTTCAAATCGATTGTGCGTGCAGAGTGTGCACCGACGCCAACGACTTTGACGCCCAAGGCTTCAAGCTGCGCTTTTTGCAACGTGGCGATGGCCGATCCGTAAATTGAATCTTCTGATTCAATCCATACTTTGATATCTTTCAAATCTTTTTTGATTGAAGGAGCAACCAAATCTTTCACCACAGCAACCGATGTATTTGCAAAAGCGCCGCCATCGGGTCCTGTTCGAATGAAATTAGGCAAACCACGCTCAATTAAATTTTGAGCAACTGCATTGGTCTCCCAATAAAGTTTGTTGTAACGAGCGGCTGTATCGGATGCAGTCAGAGAAATAGCACTGATGTAGGTTCCGATAAATAAATCAACCTTGTCTTTGGTGGCCAATTGCTCAACGGTTGCAATGCCTTGTTGTGCATTGGTTGCGTCACCTTTGATCAATTCAATTTTTTTACCTAACACGCCACCTTTGGCATTAATAAAGTCAACGGCCAATTCATAGCCACGCGTCACCTCAGTTCCATACAAGGCCATAGGGCCACTGTAGGGATTGATAGCGCCAATTTTGATGGTTTGCTGTGCAAAAGCCGTTGCAGATGCTAAAGATAAAGCTCCTAACAATGCAACGCTTGCGATTCGACGATTCAATTTCAAGGTTATCTCCTTTGAATAAACTCTTTATGTGCAGTTGTGTTTACAACGCCCCTATTTCTCGACCCACTGGCCAAAAAATTCCGCCACCCGTGACGCCACCGTCAACAGGAATATCCGCTCCCGTGATGTAGTTGGCCTGTTGGCTCAACAAAAAAAACATTACTTGTGCAATTTGTTCGGGTTGTGCCATGGCTTGCATGGGCACGATTTTTTCTAATGATTTCACCAGCGCTGGGAAATTGCGAATCATCTCGGTGTCAACCACGCCAGGGCAAATGCAATTGAGCCGAATGCCTTTGGGCGCCAATTCCATTGCGGCGCTTTTGGTAAGACCACGCAAAGCCCACTTGGTGGTGGAATAAGCTGCAGAGTAATAACCCGTCATACCCACGGTGGATGAAATATTCACAATAGAGCCCGTTGCAATCATGTTTGGCGCCAATTTTTGGATACCCAAAAAAGCACCCGTTAAATTAACATCAATGATTCGATTCCATTCCTTGAGCGGAGTTTTTGTCACAGTGTTGCGCGCACCTGTGATGCCTGCATTGTTTACCAAGCCTTTTAGAGGAGCACC
>SHXN01000050.1 GCA_009693305.1 Limnohabitans sp. | reverse complement strand
ATTTGCAAAAACAGGTCGCGAGTGGTTTGATCAACAGCCTTGGAATGCACTCAAACAATGGCTCGTCGATTTTGAATCTTCCGATAGGCTCGCCCGTGTGATGGCCAGTTACAAGCCTTGGCAAATGGGTCAAAGGCAGGTTGTGTTTGCGGTATAAAATAGGCATAAAGCGTTGAGTTGCGCATATCCATAAGGACCCTATCATGAATAAACGTTTATTTGCATGTGTATCAATTTGGGTTGCATTTGTATGGCCACAACTTGTCCTTTCACAAGAGCAGGTGCGTGTGATTTCAACGACGCCAGTGATGCAATCCGACGCTAACCAACCACCACTCTACAACGTCGCCTATCAATTTCAAGGTCAAACCTATACGGTTCAAATGCCGCAAGACCCCGGCCCTTATTTATTGGTGCAAGTGGTAAAACCAGAGCCAGTCACCACCACGACGGTCACAACTGTGATGCCAGCGCCAGTGCCTGCGCCCGTCGTCCAAACCCTTGTCTTAACGCCTTATCCCTACCCTTATCCTTACGCCTATCCTTACGCCTATCCTTACGCATATGGCTACACGCCATTTCCATTCAGCTTTAATTTAGGTGTGGGTTACTACCGCGGTTACCACCACCATCGCAGATAAAAATTGATCGCACTTAATGGTGCGTGTGTTCTTTGAGATTTCTGTATTGCGAGCTTCGTTGAGTTTGTATCAACCCCATAATTTAATCTTTGGGTAATCCCAAATAATTAAAGGTTTGTGAGGCCAAACTCAAACTCACTTCAAACACATCGGGTATCACTTCAGCCGCACCCGCATTTTTAAGTAAATTGGTGTCGTGATCGTCACGCATACGAACAATCACGGGCACCTGTGGTACATGCTCTTGAACGAGTTGAAGAATTTTGAGGGCCCCGTGTACATCATTAAAACTCACCACCACCGCAGAAGCGCGAACCAAGCCTGCAGACATCAGGTGAGCCAATTGTGTGGCGTCACCCACCTCCACTTGGTGATTGGACAAAACACTTTCTTTAACTAGCTCTGCATTGAGATCAATCGCAACATAAGCGATGTGTTGACTTTCTAAAAGATGACACAAACTTTGACCCGTCGCACCGTATCCACAAACAATCACATGGTGATCTTTTTTGATGACATGCTGAGCAAGCGTGGTGAGTTGCAAAGACTGTGAGAGCCAATCGTCTTTTGAAAATGTAAACACAATGTTATCGGCGTAATGAATGAGGATAGGCGTTGCAATCATGCTCAACACCATCGCTGCCAAAATTGGATTCGACCATTGTGGCTCGATAAGGGATTGATGAAGTCCTATGCTCAGCAAGACAAAACCAAATTCGCCCGCTTGTGCCAAATAAATACCCGTTCGTGCGGCCACACCATTGGCGGAACCACTGAAATAAGCCAATAAGGCCACCAACACACATTTTATGACAACAGGAATCACTGTGAGGACGACCACCCAAATCCATTGGTATTGCAAAACCACCCAATCAAGTTTCATGCCTACGGTAATAAAAAACAAACCGAGTAATAAATCGTGAAAGGGTCGAATTTCGTTTTTAACGCGGTGTTTAAAATCAGTTTCGGCAATCAACATTCCCGCTAAAAATGCGCCCATCGCCATTGAGAGGCCTGCGTGTTCGGATAGCCAAGCTAATCCCAAGGTCAAAAATAAAATATTGAGCATGAATAGCTCATAGCTGTTTCTTTTGTCCACAATACTTAACCACTCGCGCATCAGTTTTTGATCACCCCAAAAAATGAATCCAATAATGGCGCAGGCTTTTAAAAGGGCCATACCGATTTCACGCTAAACATTGCCCTCGTTCATATGGCCTAAGGCAGGAATTAAAACCAACAAAGGAACAACGGCTAAATCTTGAAATAACAATGCGCAAATCACCATTCGACCACGCGATGACTCAATCTCTGATCGCTCGGCCATGAGTTTGACAACAATTGCTGTACTTGACATGCCCATCGCCGCGCCCAATACAACGGCGCCTTGCCATGTGAGGTGCCATTGCAATTGCAGATATTGAAGTCCATAAAGCAAAAGAAAATGGCCCACGATCACGCCCGACATGATGAGCAACACCTGAGCCATTCCAAAACCAAAAACCATTTTTTTGAGTTTGAGTAGCTTGGGTAAATTAAATTCCAAACCAATCACAAACATCAAGAGCACCACGCCAAAGTCTGCAACAGCAGCAACTGTGGATTCGTGATCTTCAAAAAAAGCGCCACCTTGACTGAGCACAATCCCTACAATGAGATAACCTAAAAGCGCAGGCAAGTGCAACAAACGACACAAAACCACACCGATCACAGCAAAGAGTAAATAAATAAGAGTGGTATCGATGGGTGTATGCATGCCCTCGAATTTATGCTGTCGACTTTATCCTTATGAATTGATGGCCTATCAAAGAGCAAACCACCAAGGCCCAAACAATCACTGCACCCGACGGCCAATCAAACAAGGCCGATACGATGAGTCCTAATGCGTAACCCATGGAGCCAAAAAATAAACTCCAATATTTTTTATCTGGTAGATGGCGTGTGGTCAACGCAGGAATAATCAAACTGGCAAATACCAAATAAATGCCGACCAACTGAACTGAGGCTGTAACAGCGATTGAAAAAATCAAATAAAAGCCGTATCGATTGTTGGATTGATCCCATTTTTTCTTAAGGCCATACATCACAAACACGCTCACCACGGCCAAGGCCTTGATTTGCATGATGTCGACCCACAAAATTTGCCCACCTAATAAATTTTGTAAATTTTCTCCACCATGCGGATTGTGAGAAACCAAGATGATGGTGGCTGTTGCTGCCAAAACAAATAAAACACCAATCAGCGCTTCTTGTTGCTCGGGTGTATTTTTTTCAGTCCAACGCAAAATCATAGCGCCAATGAGTGCGCTGGCAATTGCAACGATTTGAGTGAGCCAACTATCAGTGGGCAATCCGATTGCACTGGACGCCACCACACCAAGCCCTGCAATTTGTGCAATGGCTAAATCTGCAAACACAATGCCACGTTGCAGTATTTGTGCGCCTAATGGCACGTGCGTAATTAAAACCAACAGACCTGCAATAAAGGGCAGTGTTAGTAATCCGACATCAATTACTTGCCAATTCATGGGTTGACTGCCCTTAAAAGTTTTGCGAGGGTGTCGTCCATCAAACTAAAAAGATTGTTAGCGCTGGTTGACCCTCCCACTGTAAATGGTAATTGAACCGCGGTGATGCCTGCGTTTTTATTCAACCAAAGCGACGCACGTGGATCTTGATAGGCGGCGTAGATCACCATGCGTGCCGGTTTTTGTTTGAGATTATTGAGTATTTTTTGCAAATGTGACATGCTGGGTTCAACGCCGTGTTGGGGTTCTAACACGGCAATTTCTTGAATACCCAGCCAATCGTACAAATAAACAAAACCACTGTGCTGTGAAGCAACAGAAATACCTTTGAGAGGTGCCGCTAATTGATGCCATCGTTGAATGGCTTGCTGCCAGCGTTCGCTAAATTGTTTAAAACTGTTAGCGTAATGCTCGCGTTGGGACGGATCGATTTGTTGCATGCGTTGTGACAGTGCTTGTGCCACGGTTGCTATCAAACGAGGGTCTAATTGAATATGTGGATTTCCTTCGGCGTGAATGTCGCCCATGGAGCGATCAACGCGCTTGGGCACTTCTAACTTCTTAACAAAATCTGTGGCCATGAAATAACCAGTCTGGCCGACTTGAATTTTTGGATTACCTGAATGTTGCAGCAACAGGGGGAGCCAACCCACTTCGAGTTCAGCGCCTGTGCAAATCACAAGATCGGCGTTGCGCATTCTGGCAATTAAGCTGGGTCTGGCTTGAATGTGATGGGGATCTTGCAAGCCGTGGGTGGCGGTGTAAACATCTGCAGCAGTGGCGCCGAGCTCAGTTGCCAGAGCAGACCATTCGGGTTCGCAGGAAAATATTTTCATGCTTGCGTGTGTTTGCGTTGCAACACTGCTGATCAATGCGACACTAACAAAAAATAAAGAGATTGATTTTTTCATGTGGATACTCACAATTTAATAGCTGTGTGCACGGTGTGCACCCAAACTCATTTGGTATTGCAATGAAATAATGCGATCGGGCGCGCCTACGCGCGAGTAATCATTGGCAACTTGTGCTCGAAATTTTGAAAACTCACTTTGACGCCACTCCAAAAGTGCCGTGTTTTTGGAAGGCTTGTATTGAGTGCCGCCTAAAGCGTTGGCTGCATACACAGGTGTTCCTGAATCGAGCCGTTCAGCTCGAATACCCATTCTCCAATTGGGTTGAAATTGATAGACTCCTTGTAAATACCAACCTGATTGTGGCAAGGTGAGTGCGTGTGTGAGATTGGCGCCTCCTGCGTTGGAATCAAGCGTGAGGTCACCACTTCTTTTACTTTTGAGATACTCGCCTTGTAATTGAAAACTGGTGCGACTCGTGTTGCCGTTGGGCGCCCATTTCCAAACACCATCTAATACAAGCAGTTGTGTGTTTCCACTGAACAAACTACTTTTGGATTGATTAGAAAAATTATCAACCATCAACGATAGAACAGTTGCTTTGACTTGCGCAGACGAAATTCCTGCACGCCAGTTATGGCTCAATCCTATATCACCTCCCGTATGCAAGGTGAGTGCGGTATGACCACTTCTGTTTTGATTGACGTTGGCTGAAGGGAATCCTTGGCCTTGTCCCACTTCTAATCCCAATTGCACATATTGATCGGTGGGCATTAACCAGGACACGCGTACGCCATCATTTTTGAGTTGTCCGCCTAAAAAGGCTTGATAGCCTAGGGGCGAATCGATGAAATCCCATGTATGCGCGTGTTGTGAATTTAAATAACCAATGCCAGAAAAATGTCTTCCCATTTTTGCAGTAAGACCATTGCCTAATCGGCTCGTTTGCACAAAAGCTTCTTCAATTGAAACAGCACCATCAGAATCCAAAGCAATCATGGCAGACCCAAACCACCAAGGATCAATATTTGCATAAAGGCCCAATTCGGTTTCACCCAATGAAAAACCACGTTTGATTGCTTCAGCATCTGCGCTTCGATGAAAGCCCGTGAGTTTGTAGTCGTCAGGATTTTGTCGGGTGCGGTTGTAACCACCCGAGAGTATCAAAGAGATGGAAGGATTGAGACCCGTTCCAGTTGTTGCGGTATCAGACGTGCTCTGCGAATAAACACACAAAGAGGTGAATGCAATACTCGCACTCAAAAAAACATTCAAAAACTTCATCACAAAATCTCCAGTAAAAAACAAATCGTTTGATGACAAGATCAAGCGTTAAGGAATTAGACTTTGAGTGATGAAGTGGGAGGCGCGCGTATGGGGTAGTTGGAGTCGGGTGAGGCACTCAAAAATACAGTAAAGAATGCTTGTATTTTTTGTGTGAGTTGCAGGCGAGAAATTGTTGGAGTGGTCGATTGGAGTAGGGCGCCACCTGTTAGCGTCACAGCGCTGGTGCATTGGTCGCATGCGTCTTCAAGGGTGGATTTACCTGCGTCGTCACTGCCTAATAAATATGAAGGGACGTGTGACGGTAAATGGACAGAAGCCAGTGTTTGAGCCAATGGCAACATCAACACCAATGCCAACAACCAAGCCAAGCGGGGTTGTTTGATGGAGTTGAAAGGCCAAAGTTTCATGTGCGAAATGATAACACAGGCAAATAAAAGAACTTAATCGGGTAAATAGGGATGAACTTGAGCCAATCGCTCAACTGGATCGGTTAGAGATAAAAGTTTTAATTTTTCATTCATTGCAATTGGCAAAATTTCTGCCCATCGGTTCGATACCCATGCGCAATCGTCGAGTTGGTAGGGTTTAAAAATGGGCAATTGATCTTCTAAGCCGCGTTGTTGCGCGTTTACAATCCACTGGCCCAATAAATCAGCGCTGGCTTGGTATCGAGCGGGTATCGCAGTGGCTTCATCCATAGCAATGCAGTTGACTTCACCCATCCATACACCGTAGAGGCCCGCTTCGTGTTTGATTAATTCAAATCGAATACCGCCTTGACATTTGATTTGAAGCAACGCAGGTTGTAAGGTCGTCACGTCGCGAATATGGGCCATGCAACCAATTGGGTGGAGTTGGGGAGTCTCTCCTGGAATTTGTACTTCGTGGCCTTCTTTTAACCACACCACACCAAATGGTGTTTGTGTTTGATGACATCGTTTGATGAGATCTAAATAGCGAACTTCAAATATTTGCAGTTGCAACATGCCATCAGGGTAAATGCCGTGTTGCAAAGGGAAGAGGGGTATTTCGGATGTGCTCATTTCGATATTTTGCTATTGCCTTTAAACTAGTGACATGATCTATTCCATTGTTTCTTTGATACTCAATCTGGTGGCTGGACTGCTCGCCACGGTCTGCTTGTTGCGACTTTATATGCAATATCACCGCATTAGCATGTCATTGGGGTCTGGTAATCCATTGTCTTCTTTTATTTTTGCAGCAACCAACTGGTTGGTATTGCCCTTGCGGAAAAAACTCCCTGCTCTGGGTCGCGTCGATACATCGAGTTTAGTCGCAACTTATTTGATTGTGTTGGTCAAGGCTTCTTTGTTATGGGCTTTATCAGGTTTCAGTGGTGAATGGGCGATGTTGTTTGTGATAGCCGTGTTTGCTTTGCTCACTCTTTCAATCACTGCCTTATCTTGGTTGATTATTGTTTATGTATTATTGTCACTGGTGCGTGCAGATTCAGATTTGAGTTTTGTACTTGAGCAAATGGTCAATCCTTTGCTCAATCCCATTCGACGATTCATTCCTTTGGTCGGTGGTATTGATTTATCACCGATTGCTTTTTTGTTGATATTGCAAATACTTGAAGTCATATTGCGCTATCTCGAGCAATATATTTGAGTATCAAAATCTGCGATTATTTGTAGGAGTAAGTGAGACCTACAAATCCGTTGTATTGTGATTTTGTGGATACCAGCGGGCTTTTAGTGATCGCGTTGTCTAACCATTTGGTGCGATATTGAAAATTGATATTCCAACTGTTGTCGATGGGCACTTCCATGGCCAAGCCCAAAACAGGTACGTTAGACGCGCGAGCGGTATAGCTTGATAAACCACTTGAAGAGGATTGCATCGTATTAACACCATACAAATAATTAACGTATTTGGCGCCGCGCATCTCTAAACCGAGTTGAGGATAAAAATTGAGCTTTCCATAATTAAATTTGGTGGCATAGGTAAATTCTTGCGCGTATCCACCAGACGTGATGTCATAAAAGCCATATAAGAAAAAAGCGCCGACGTCGGTGAGTTGCCGAGTGCCAATTCCTAATGGGATGGGGTTGCTGTGGTTTTGAATGCTGTTGATGGAAGGGTTGGTTTTAAAGCCTTCAAAACTGATTCGACCCACCAATTCGAGATGACCATTGCCCACGGGAATTGTTTTTAGTCCAAAAGTATCTATTCTGACGAATGCGTTTTGATAGTCAAAGGACATATAAGGCAATACTTTTTGACTGTTGGTGTCGCCTTTGATAATTGATTGAGTGATAAAGGCTACGCCACCCACGGCACCCACCAAGTGATCGGGCATTTTGAGTTGCGCCGATGCGTGCAGGCATACAAGGGTAAACGCGAGGTTGGGGAGTTTTTTCACAATCACGAATTCCTAAAAAACTTCAGACCATTCTACGTAATTTCAACCGTCTCGACAATAGGCGCGCTTGGCTGATAATCAAGCGAATAATTGAAAAACTAGGGGATGAATCATGAATAGTTATGACGTACAAGAATGCGGTTGCCCACTCAAACATTATGTGCGCGACACACCCACACCACAAGGCGAAGAAGTTTTATTGCGCGTGTTGGCTGCAGGTGTTTGTCACAGTGACATTCACTTTTGGGATGGTGTTTATGATTTAGGTGGCGGTAAGCAATTGCGTTTATCCGATAGAGGAATCAAACTGCCCATGACCATGGGGCATGAAAATGTCGGTGAAGTTGTTGCTGTGGGTCCCCAATCCAAAGGCGTCAAAGTAGGCGATCGTCGATTGGTCTATCCATGGATTGGTTGTGGGTATTGCGGAGTTTGTTTGCGTGGTGAAGAAAACTTATGTTTAACACCCAACTTCATTGGTGTTCATCGACCTGGTGGTTATGCCGATCATTTGATTGTTCCTAACGCCAAATATTTATTGGACTATGGTCGCTTAACAGCGGAGCAGGCCGCCCCTTTGGCATGCTCTGGTGTCACCACGTATAGCGCGATTAATAAAATTGGCGATGCAATCAAAACCGAGCCCATCTTAATTTTGGGTGCGGGTGGTTTGGGTTTGATGTGTATTGGTTTATTAAAAGCAATGGGTGGACGTGGCGCCATCGTGGCTGATATCGATCCATCCAAACGCGAAGCGGCGATGAAAGCAGGTGCGTTGGCGGTGGTCGACGTGCATGCACCCGATGCGGCCAAACAAGTGATGGCTCACGCAAAAGGCGCGCTGTGGGGTGCGATTGATTTGGTCGGTGCACAGAGCTCTGCGCAATTGGGCTTGGACTGTTTGGTCAAAGGCGGCAAGTTGGTGATCGTTGGTTTGTATGGAGGTGAAATCACCATGTCATTGCCTTTGATTCCGATGCGTGCAATTTCGATTCAAGGCTCCTACGTTGGCAATCCAACTGAACTCAAAGAATTGATTGAATTGGTCAATCGCACGCAAGCTTTGTCGGTTCCGATTACTAAACGACCCCTTGCACAAGCCAACGATGCATTGGTTGATTTAAAAGCCGGCCGATTGATCGGACGAACTGTTTTGGTTCCTTAATTTTTTTTGAAGACAGAAGTTTTGTTATGACACAGTGGAGTGACGCGATTGCTTTTTCGCAATTGCACGAAGTCAATTGGACCCGCGATCCTGCAAAAGAGCCTAACCGTTGGGGCGTTCATCATCCCGATCCACCGCCTTGGAATCGCTTGTTTGGTCCTGTGCACGAGCGTGGTCCCGTTTCTGGTGTGATTCGCCAACGTGGAGAGGTGGTCGCTCAATGGGGTGAACCGCATCGTGCAGATCTCACATTTAGTGTGGCCAAAACTTATTTGGCTTTGCTCGCCGGTATTGCGCACGACGAAGGTTTGTTGCCTGATGTGGATGAGCCTATTGTGCGACGTTTAAAGGGAATTGGATTTGATTCACCCCACAACCAAGCAATTACTTGGCGTCATTTATTAACGCAAGTGAGTGAGTGGGAAGGCAATTGTTTGGGCATTGAAGACACGGTTGATCGATACCGCGTGGTGTCGCACGATCCAAGGCCTGTGATGGGTGTGAAAGGAACGGCAAGACCGTTGCAAACACCCGGCACTTATTGGGAATACAACGATGTGCGCATCAATCAATTGTCATTGGCGTTGTTGAATTTGTTTGGCAAGTCTTTGCCCGATGTTTGGAGAAAAAAAATATTAAAGCCCATTGGAGCAAGTGATGATGCGCAATGGCGCGGCTATGACGATGCGTGGGTTGATTTACCTGCAAGAGAGGGGCAACAAGCACAACGTGTGAAGTCGGTGCCTGGAGGTGCGCATTGGGGCGCTGGGGTATCCATTAGCGCGCATGACCAAGCGTTGATTGGACAACTGATGTTGCAAAAAGGCGCTTGGTTTCATAATGATAAAAACACGCAAGTCATATCTGCCCAATGGATTGATCAAATGATGCAACCCTGTCCGTTGGCATCGTTTTATGGTTGGTTGGTATGGCTCAATACATATCGCAAAACATTTCCGCATGCAAGTGAAAAAAGTTATTTGATGACGGGTGCGGGTGGTAACTATGTTTGGATGTTGCCTGAAGCAGAAATGGTTGTTGTGGTGCGTTGGATAGACCCCAATCGGTTTGATGGCTTTGTTGAAAGAGTGATGTGCGTGTTAAACGCAAAGAGTTGAAGTTTCAATTTTTTTTGAGGACTTTGAATATGCGTATTCTATTTCTATCTGTTGCCATGATGGTGAGTTTGTTATTCAACTCTCATGCACAAAATTTTCCTGCACGTCCCATTAGCTTGTTGGTGCCTAATCCTCCAGGCGGTTTGGTGGATACGTCCGCACGACTCATCGCTGAACCTTTGTCAAGGCTATTGGGTCAAACCGTGGTGGTCGATAACAAACCAGGGGCGAGTGGCAACTTGGCCTACCAAACAGTGGCCAAATCTGCAAAAGACGGATACACCTTGTTGGTGTCGTATTCGGGCTATCACGTCGCCAATCATATTTTGATGGATAAGGTATCGTGGGAATTAAAAGAATTGGTGCCCGTTGGTTTGATCACGGTTGCAACCAATGTGATTGCTGTTCATCTATCGATGCCTGTTAACAATATGAAAGAGTTTATTGCTTACCTCAAACAAAATGGTGGCAAGGTCAACTATGCGTCACAAGGCAACGGATCCGTATCGCACATCGGAACTGAAATTCTCAAGCAACAAACTGGTGTTGATATGGTGCATGTGCCTTACAAGGGTTCGGGTCAAGCCATACAAGATGTGTTGTCGGGTCAAGTGCAAGTGTTTATCACTACACCACCTTCGGTGATGGGGCATGTACAAGCTGGCAAACTCAAAGCCTTGGCCGTTACAGGCAAGATACGCCACCCTCAAATGCCACAGGTGCCCACAACAGCAGAGGCGGGTTTTCCTAATTTTGAACTTGAATCATGGGTGGCTTTGTACGCTCCTGCGGGAACGCCACCTGGGGTGTTGCAAAAACTTTCGTCCGAAGTGAAAAAAGCAATGGAGTTACCTGAGACCAAGCAACGTGCGGATGCCGCAGGCATTGAAGTGCGTTATTTGGCACCTCCTGAGATGAACAAGTTGTTAGACAGCGATATTGCAAGTTGGTCTGTTGCAATTAAGCAAGCTAAAATTAAATTGGATTGATGCGGAGTGATTAGAAATTTTTTATCGAAACAAGACAACCATCTATGACTGAAAAAAAATATTACAACCCGCGAATTGCATTGATTCACGCAACGCCATTAGCCCTGGAGCCAATTGCACAAGCGTTTGCCAAGCATTGGCCGCAAGCGCAATGCATGCATTTGCTCGATGACACACTGTCCAAAGACCGCGCCAAAGATGGTGTGCTCACCACCTCCATGGTTGATCGATTCAAAGAATTGTCCACCTATTCCAAGCGAACGGGTGCGCAAGGTATTTTGTTTACTTGCTCTGCATTCGGTCCCGCAATTGATGCGGCGCATGCGCATGTGGGCATTCCAACTCATAAACCCAATCACGCCATGTTTGAAGACGCATTGTCAAAAGCTGTGATTGGAAAAAATCTGCGCGTGGGTTTGATGGCAACCTTTGAAGCATCGATTGGCGCATTGTCAGAAGAGTTTTTAGAATTGGCAAAAACTAAAAAAATTCATGTGAAGATGGAGAGTGTGTACGTCAAAGAGGCCATGCAAGACTTGGCTGATGGTCAAGCTCAATTGCATCATCAAAAAATTGCCGCGTGTGTATCGCAACTCTCCAATTGTGATGTGATCATGCTGGCTCAATTTTCAATGGCGGCGGCACAACCATTGGCTCAACAACAAACCACCGTGCCTGTTTTATCAAGCCCTGATTGCGCGGCTATTGCACTTCGAGAAGAGATGCGTCATGAATAAAATTAAAACCCGAGTTGAAGATTTAGAAATTTTTATTGACCGCGCCATGCGTGAGTTGGGATTGTCTCAAGCAGACGCGCAAGTGGTTGCTCATTTGATGGCGCAAGCCGATTTGCAAGGCTCCGATGGTCACGGTGTGATTCGATTGATGCATTACGCCAAACGCATTCGGGCAGGCGGCGTCAATATCACACCCACCATTCGCATCGACCAAGAGCGTACAGCCATGGCCTTGCTCGATGGCGACAATGGTATGGGTCATTTGGTGATGAAGCGGGCGGCCGAGATAGCCATTGCAAAAGCCAAAACATGTGGCATTGCATGGGTCGGCAGTCAATACAGCAATCATGCTGGGCCTGCATCGCTGTATGCGCGCATGGCACTTCAACACAACATGATCGGTTTGTATTTTGCAGTGGGCAATGCCAATCATTTACCTCCATGGGGTGGGTTGGATATGCTGCTCTCTACCAATCCGATTGCGGTGGCTGTGCCCGCGGGCAAAGAAGCGCCTATTGTTTTGGATATGGCCACCACAGTGGCTGCATACGGCAAAGTCAAAACCAGAGCACAGCGCGGCGAAATGATGCCCGAGGGTTGGATGGTCGATCGACAAGGCCAACCCTTGTTAGACCCCAAGCGAAGTGACGAAGGATTTTTATTGCCCATTGGTGGTTACAAAGGCTATGGTTTATCATTGGTTGTTGGTTTGTTGGCGGGCACTTTAAATGGTGCGGCCATGGGGCGTGCTGTGATCGACTTTAACAAAGACACGACGAGTGTGACCAATACGGGTCAAGCAATTGCAGCGATCGATCCTTCGGCCTTTGGTGATTTGGCACTTTTTAAATCTCAAGTGGATGCATTGATTCAAGACATTCGAAACAGTGAAAAAATGCCAGGCGTTGAAAAAATTTGGTTACCGGGTGAGCAAAGTGAAGGCAAACGAATCGCTTATTCAAAATCAGGCATTCCAATTGTCAGTTCATTGCATCAACTATTGATTGAAGAAGCGCAACGCCTCCAGATCGAACCGCTCAAAACTTTTTAAAAATTTAGGGACACAATGATTCAACATATCACACGCAGGCGCATCCTTCAATCGGCAAGCGCTTCGACCCTGACTTCTTTACCGATGATGCAAGCTTGGGCACAAAAATATCCCAGTGGCCCTGTCAATCTCATTTTGCCTTTGCAAGCAGGTAGTGCTTCTGATGTTGCAATTCGATTTTTGGCAGAGCGATTATCCAATCGAATGGGCGCAGGTTTTGTTGTTGAAAACATCGCCGCTGCTGCAAGATTGGTCGGCTTAGAAAAAATTGCACGATCAAAAAATGATGGCTTAACGGTGGCGGCATTAAACAACAGCATCATGGGTTCTGTCGCAATAAGGAATTTTGAAGAATCTTACCTACTACCAGTAGCGTATTTTCCCTATGCCAAACACTACCTATAGCGTCCCTGAAAAACTGGGAATCCTTATTGCGACAGAACCCTTTGATGTAGGTCTCATCCATGCGCCAGCTCCGACCAACGGGGTGTTTGCGACTGCGAAAGACTGCAGCCAGTACCGGTAGCATCTTGATTGCCCAGCGATGCACCGTAGAGTGGTCAACGAAAACACCACGCTCGTGCATCATCTCCTCGATGTGCCGAAGG
>SHXN01000049.1 GCA_009693305.1 Limnohabitans sp. | reverse complement strand
AGGGTTGGTATTAAACAGGGGCTGTTGACTCAACTGATTGACATTGAATTTGCTGGTAACTTGGAGTTTGGGCTTAGACTTACGCATGGTGGTTGGGCTTTCTTGGCTTTACGATTGTTGATCTCAGAACCCACATTCTCCAGGCTCTGAGGGTTTCAACCACCAACCTCAACCTTCAACTACGAACGGGACATCGCCAAATTTATGGCTGTACTAATTTAAGCTTGAAAGTTGATTTAGCCTTGCTTAGCCGCAACCTAGCTTGTTGTTCGGTTTTTATGCGGTCTTGTGTTTCTTTTGGGAAATGGTTGGCGCCTGTTTGTCTCCATTGAATATATGCTCGGTTTCGAGCCTCACCATCTTCTGTTCGGGAAACATCGCCACGCTTTAAGGCTTCCCATCTTGATATGGACATTACATTAGTCATTGGCTTGCTGTCCTTTCCATTAGTTGAATTATTAAGCCATTAAATTAAATAGTGGTTTTTCATACTTATTTCATACTTTAAATATTTCCAAACATCCAAAATCTGTAACTAATTGATTTTATTGACATTTTTGGTAGGCGCGATTGGACTCGAACCAACGACCCCCACCATGTCAAGGTGGTGCTCTAACCAGCTGAGCTACGCGCCTAAGTTGTCGAGTTTAAAATTGTAGCAGTTTATTGCTCCCACCCTCCCACCCAAACCTTAGCGCCTTCTTGCCGTCCTCACACCCGAAACGTCTTGAATGATTTCCAACACCTTTTGCAGTCTCGAAACCAATGAAACTTCAACGGTAAAAGTCATATGCGCCATATCCTTGATGGATTGAGTTTTGATGCCGATCACGTTGATTTTTTCTTTGGCAAAGACCTCAGAGATATCTCTTAGCAAGCCTTGCCTGTCAAAAGCGTGAATTTCTACATCGACTGGATAAATTTGCGTGTCACTGTTTTTAGAGACGCCCCACGCCACGTCAATGACACGGCCCGCATTGCGTTGCGACATCCCAAAAAAATTGCTGCAGTTGCTGCGGTGAATGCTGACGCCTTTGCCACGCGTGACAAAACCACGAATGAGATCGGGCGGCGCAGGCTTGCAACACTTGGCCAGTTGCGTGAGCAAGGAATCAACGCCAACGACTAAAACACCGCCGCTCGAACTAGCAGGCCTGTGACGCGACGCTTTTTCGAAAAAAATGTCATCAATTTCTTTAACGGGTTCAGGGGGCTTGAGCAAAATTTCAATGTTGCGCAATGAAAATTCATCTTTGCCCACCACTTCAAACAAATCTTCTGCGCTGTCAAACCCCAATTGAGAAGCCATCTCTTCTAACTTGATGGCCGTTTTGCCTTCGCGTTGCAAGATTTTTTCAACTTGCTCCCGACCTTTTGTAATGGTTTCTTTAGTTTCTTGTGCGTTAAACCACGCTCTGGCTTTTGCGCGGGCGCGATGACTGGCCAAAAACCCCAACTCTGGATTGAGCCAATCTCTTGAAGGACCGCCTTCTTTGATGGCGATGATTTCAACGGTTTGACCATTTTTGAGTGGCGTATTTAAAGGCACCATCTGGCCATCCAACTTTGCGCCTCTGCATCGATGACCCAACGTGGTGTGCACGGTATATGCAAAATCAATCGCGGTAGAGCCCGATGGAAGTTCGACAATTTCGGCCTGCGGTGTTAATGCATAAATTCGATCGTCAACATTTTGTAAAGAGGTGGCATGAACAGATTCCGAACCCGTCGAGAGTTCACGCTCCCATGCCAACAATTGACGAAGCACCGCAATTTTTTGATCGTAAGCACTATTGGCCGAGACGCCAGAATAGCCCTTTGTTCCGGCTTCCTTGTAAGCCCAATGCGCAGCCACTCCATATTCGGCGTGACTGTGCATATCACGCGTGCGAACTTGAATTTCGATGGGTCGGCCTGAGTTATCTCGGACAACGGTATGTAAAGATTGATAGCCATTGGCTTTGGGCTTTGCAATGTAATCATCAAATTCACCTTGCAGGGCCTGAAAGTTGGCATGAACCCATGACAAGGCACCATAACAATCATGAACAGTTGCCACAATCACTCTGAGTGCATGGACATCCAACACTTGATCAAAGTTAAGTGATTTGCCCCGCATTTTTTTGACAATGCTGTAGATGTGCTTGGGTCGTCCTTCAACCATCACAGTGATGCCTTGTTCTTTTAATGCCACTTCAAATTGTTGCCGCAATTGAAGAATATAGGCCTCGCGCTCTGTGCGTTTTCCTTCTAATTGTTGGGCGATTTGTCGATACGTATCGGGGTCTAAAAATCGAAAAGACAAATCTTCGATTTCCCATTTGATTTGCCAAATACCCAATCGATTAGCCAATGCGGCAAAGACTTGCAATGATTCATGGACCAATCCAATAGGAACTTTTTTTTTGGTTGCGGCAAAAAACCGCAAGGTTTGCAATCGAGAAGCCAATCGCAACAAAACAACGCGCAAGTCTTTTGAAAAAGCCATCAACATGCGTCGAATGTTTTCTGTTTGTATGCGCTGGGCCTGCGCAGAATTTTTTTCTAAATGTTGTTTGTTTCGGGCCTGTCGTTGCAATCGAACCAATTGAGTGGTTTCAACGGCCACCACCGCATAACTTTCGCCAAATGCCTTAGTAAACACTTCTTGGGGTTTGTTGAGGTGCTCGCAGGCATAAACCAAATAACTGGCCGCCTGCATCGATTCCGTACCACCCATGTCTTTAAGTATTTGCGCCATGGCCTGTGCGTGAGCGAGAACATTTTCTCCCGTGTCCAGTATTTGCGTGGATATCAAAGGCTCAGCAAATGCACGAGCCCGCTCCAAGGCCTGTGGTGCGTCGGGCATTTGAGCGCTGGCCAGGGCCATCAAGCCAGAAGGCGCGTGTTGCGGTGTCAGTTCAGCAAAATTCATGGGCTAGGGAGGCTGATTCATTCAATGAGGGGCATTCACAAGCCCAGTCTGAGGTAAAAAAGCTTATGGGTTCAATTAGGGGTTACCCCTCTCCAATAACAGATGGTAATGGATAGGAGTTTCAATGGGTTCTGTCGCAATAAGGAATTTTGAAGAATCTTACCTACTACCAGTAGCGTATTTGCCCTATGCCAAACACTACCTATAGCGTCCCTGAAAAACTGGGAATCCTTATTGCGACAGAACCCGATTAAGCCTTGTATGTGCCTATACACCATGAAATGGGTCCATGGGCGATGAAAAAGTGTGGCCATAACTCATAACTCATAACTCCAATGATGGGCCCAAAATGATATACGTCACAATTAAGTAACCGAGTGACAAGCAATTTGAATTCCACCGATGGTTTGTAAAGCGGGTCTTTCTTGCTTGCAACGATCGGTGGCTTGCGGACAGCGGGGATGAAAAGTACAACCTGAGGGCGGGTTGAGCGGATTAGGCACATCGCCTTGTACGGGTGTACGTGAGCGCCCCGTATTTCTTAACTTAGGAATCGCTTCAAGCAACATGCGCGTGTAGGGGTGTTGCGGATTTGAAAACAATTGATCAGTAGGTGCTAACTCAACCAATCGACCCAAATACATCACGCCCACTCGATCACTCACGTGTCGAACAACGGCCAAGTTGTGAGAAATAAATAAATACGTCAACCCATGTTGCGTTTGCAAGTCTTGCATGATGTTAAGCACTTGCGCTTGCACACTCACGTCCAAGGCAGAGGTGGGTTCATCGCATACCAAAAACTCGGGTTGTGTGGCCAATGCACGCGCAATCGAGATGCGTTGCGTTTGTCCACCCGAAAATTGATGTGGAAATTTAACACGATCAAGCGGATTCAAACCCACTTGACTCAGAAGCTCACCCACGCGTTGCTCGACTTCTTTAACATCACTCAGCAGACCGTGTTCTAGCAAAGGCTCAGCCACAATATCTTGCACGTTCCAACGCGGATTCAAACTCGCATAAGGATCTTGAAAAATCATTTGCACGCGTCGACGCAATTGCAATGCTTGCGCAGACCGATAACACGCGTGTACGTCAACTCCTTGCATGTGAACAGACCCATCGGTGGGCTCATACAAACCCACCAATAATTTGGCGACGGTGCTTTTGCCGCAACCCGATTCACCCACAAAGGCCAAGGTTGTGCCTCTCTCGATTTGAAAACTCACACCATCAACTGCGATTAAATTTTGTTTGGCTTTGCCTTCGATCAATCGATTTAATAAAGGCGCAGACACGTCAAAGTGTTTGCTTAAATCTTGCACATCAATGAATGACGCCGATGCGCTCATACACCCTCCTTTGACACCAACCAACAGGCGGCCTGCGTAGCGCCTGCATGCATCAGTTCAGGCCTTTGCGTTTTGCATTGCTCCGTGTGTCGGTCGCATCGAGGATGAAAAGCGCAACCCGATGGAATGGCGTTGAGTCGAGGCATCGCACCATCGATTTGATTCAATCGCTCGCGACTGTGAAAAATATCTGGAATCGAAGCCATCAAGCCAGCGGTGTAAGGATGCGAAGGCGAATGAATCACATCCGCCACGGGGCCAATCTCAACGATTCGCCCCGCATACATCACCGCCACACGGTCGCATGTTTCTGCAATCACGCCCATGTCGTGGGTAATCAACATCACCGCCGCGCTGCGTTGGTTGCAAATATTTTTTAAGAGACTGATGATTTGTGCTTGTATCGATACATCAAGTGCTGTGGTGGGTTCATCGGCCACAATCAATTCGGGTTCTGCAGCCAAAGCCAATGCAATCACCACGCGCTGACGCATGCCCCCCGAAAATTGATGCGGATAATGGTGCAATCGTTGTTCAGCCGCAGGAATTCCCGTTTCTTTGAGCAAATCGATGGCGCGTTGTTGCGCTTGTTGATGATTCATCGGCAAATGCGTATGAATGGTTTCAATCAATTGCTGACCCACGCTATACAAAGGATTGATCGAGGTGAGCGGGTCTTGAAAAATAGCGCCAATTTTTTTTCCACGCACGTGACGCATTTCTTCTTGATTGAGATGATCGATGCGTTGCCCATGCAAAAGAATTTGACCTTGCGACACACGACCTGGTGGCTCTAACAAACCAATGATCGATGCGCCTGTTAAAGATTTACCCGCGCCCGACTCGCCAACCACGCCCAATATCTCGCCCTTTTCAATCGAAAAAGAAATGCCATCGAGCGCGCGCAAGTTGCCGCGTCGCGTCGGGAATTCAACCACCAAATTTTGAACGTCAAGCAAAGCCATAGTCTTATTGCAATCGCGGGTTGAGTGCATCGCGCAACCAGTCACCCAATAAGTTAATCGACAATGAAATCAACACCAACAACAAGCTCGGAAAAATCGTGATCCACCATTCGCCAGAAAATAAAAAATCATTGCCAATGCGAATCAAGGTTCCTAGCGAAGGGGATGTGGGCGGTGACCCTACACCCAAAAAACTCAATGTCGCCTCAGTAATGATGGCCGTTGCCACTTGAATCGTTGCCAATACCAATACAGGTCCCAGTACATTGGGCAACACATGGCGACGCATAATGCGCAACGACGATACACCTGTAACGCGTGCGGCTTGCACATATTCTTTTTGTCGCTCCACCATGGTTGACCCGCGCACCGTGCGTGCGTATTGAACCCAACCTGTGAGTGTGATCGACACAATCAACACACCAAACGCCAAAGAATCATTGGCGTTGGGAAATAAAGCGCGCCCCACACCCGATATCAAAAGCGCGACCAAGATGGCCGGAAAAGACAACATCACATCGCACACACGCATGATGAAGGCGTCCAATATGCCACCCAAAAAACCAGCCAACAAACCCAATGTCACACCCAATATCACCGATAAAAAAACGGATGCTAATCCCACCAACAAAGAAATACGTGCACCATACATCAACGCCGACAAAATATCGCGACCCTGATCATCGGTGCCTAATACATATTTGGGATTGCTCCCTTCTTGCCAAATAGGCGGCAATCGAGAATCTGACAACTCTAATGCAGCCAAATCAAATGGATTGGTCGGTGCAACCCAAGGTGCAAACAAAGCACAAAACAAACAGATGAAAGCGATCAAGGCCGCAGCTATCGCCATTGGTGAATGACGAAAGCTGTAGCCTAAATCACTGTCCCACATGCTGTGCCAAGTTTGCATCGTATTAAACCAACTTTAAGGCTTGATTGAAATATTTTTCCAAGGCATGCTGTTGTCAGGCAATTGAACAATCGTGATATTTTTCTTGACCGCCCAATTGAGAGACTGTTGATGCAAAGGCAAATGGCCGATGTCGTCTTGATGAATTTTCATCGCTTCACGAATCATTGCATTGCGTTTTTTCTGATCGGTTTCGGACGCTACCTTGTCAGTTAATTCATCAACTTTAGGGTTGCTGTAAGCGCCCAAATTAAATTGACCACGGCCTCCGTCTCCAGGTGTTGAGAAAATGGGATACAACACATTGTGTGCGTCCACCGTACTCGACGTCCAACCCAACATATAAAAACTCGTGTTGCGACTCAAAATCTTTGGAAAGTAAGTTCCCTTGGTTTCTGCTTCCAAATTAATTTTGATACCTACACGCGCCAAATTAGCAGCAACCGCTTGACAAATTTCAGCGTCATTCACATAACGATCATTGGGGCAATTCATCTTGACTTCAAAACCATCGGGATAACCCGCTTCAACCAATAATTTTTTAGCAGCGTCAGGATCGTAAGACATGCGCTTACCCAGGTCAGGCGCATAGCCATTGACTTGAGACGGCAACATCAATGCCGCAGGGGTTGATGCACCGCGCATCACACGACTCTTGATGGTTTCAATATCAATCGCTTGATAAAACGCTTTCCGAACGCGAATGTCTTTGAAAGGATTTTTACCTTTGATATTGGAATACAACAACTCATCGCGCTTTTGATCCATACCTAAAAAGATAATACGCAGCTCGGGGCCTTGCATCACTTTGAGTTTGCTATCGGCTTTGATGCGCTCAACGTCTTGTACCGGCACAGGCTCCATCACATCAATTTCACCCGACAACATCGAAGCTACACGCGTTACATCATTGGAGATCGGTGTATAAATCACCTCGTCTACGTTACCTGGTGTTTTTGTCCAATAATTAGGATTCTTGGTAAAAACAGTTTTGACATTGGGCTGCCTTTCTTTGACCATATAAGGGCCCGTGCCATTGGCTTTAAAAGATGCCGCATTTTCAATTCCTTTGCGACGATCAACCGGCTTAGTTGCTTGATTTTCTTCGCACCATTTTTTATTCATGATATTCCAGTGCGTGATCATCTCGGGCAATATGGGAAACGGCTCATTGGTCACAATATCTATTTGGTGACTGCCATTTTTAATGATCTCTTTGATTTGACCAACATAGGTTTTCATATCGGAGCCTTCGCCTTTGGCGCGCTCATAACTAAAAATCACATCATCGGCAGTAAAAGGTGTGCTGTCATGAAATTTCACATTTTTACGAAGTTCAAAACGCCACACGGTGGGTTTGATTTGTTTCCAACTCGTGGCTAAAATGGGCGTGAGTTTGAAATTTAAATCGCGCCACACCAACGGCTCATATACGTTTTCAACCACCGTGATTTGCAAACTCTCGTTGAGAGAATGCGGATCCATCGACAATGCATCACCTTGATTGCCAATTTTGAGCGTCACAGCAGACGCACACAATGCACTCGCCATTATCATGGCTGTGATCAAACGGTTGGTTTTAAATTTCATAAAAACTCCTAAAAAAAACTTTCACAAACACCACACTTTTAGTCCAACGGCATAGCCGCCTCCACCAAACTCGCATGCAAGGCAGAGCCCAAAGGCAAAATTGCATCATTAAAGTCATATCGACTGTTGTGCAAGGGATAGGCGCCAGGGCCATTGGTTTCACCTTGACCAATTCGAATGTATGCCCCAGGCTTGGCTTGCAACATAAAAGAAAAGTCTTCTCCACCCATACTGGGCGTCATGTTGCGCCACACGCGATCAGCGCCTACCAATTGGGTTGCAATATCAGCAACAAACTCGGCCTCGGGCACAGTATTGACCGTTGCTGGATACACGCGCTCGTAGGTGACGTGCGCAGTCGCTCCAAAACCTTGCGCTATTGATGAACACAATTGCATGATGCGTTGTTCAATTAAATTTTGAATCATATCGGAATAAGTACGCACCGTTCCCACCATGGTTACTTGACCGGGAATCACACTCGTCGCAACGGGGTTACCACCTTGCAACGAACAAATACTCACAACCGCTTGATCGAATGCAGAAAGATTGCGAGACACCACGCTTTGCAATGCAGTGATGATGTGACCTGCAACCAACACAGGATCGATCCCTTGATGCGGTCTGGCACCATGTCCACCTTTTCCTTCAATCACGATTTCAATTCTGTCCACAGCCGCCTGCATGGGGCCAGGCGTCACACCAATCACCCCCAAAGGGGTTTCAGGCGAATTGTGCTGTGCAAATAAAACATCGCAAGGAAATCGGTCAAACAAACCATCTTCCATCATGGCTCTTGCACCCGCATAACCTTCTTCACCCGGTTGAAAAATTAACACCGCAGTGCCGCTGAAATTACGAGTCTCTACCAAATACCTCGCCGCACCCATCAACATGGTTGTATGTCCATCGTGACCACAACCGTGCATCAATCCATTTTTGCTCGACTTCCAAATAACGTCATTGTGTTCATGCATAGGCAATGCATCCATGTCTGCGCGCAGGCCAACCATCTTTCTTGCATGGCCTTTTGTTTTTTGTTTACCGTGCACTAAGGCAACCACGCCTGTTTTTCCAATCCCTGTGTGAACCTCATCCACGCCACATAACTTAAGACCTTCAACGACACGAGCTGATGTATAGACTTCTTCAAATCCCAATTCGGGATGCGTGTACAAGTCTCGACGAAAAGCAGTGAGTTCTGGATGAAACTTGCTGATGTGTGCGAATGCACGACCCATCGCCATTTGATGATGTGACATTAACCGTGACCTCCCATGCGTAAACGCGGATCAACTACAAAATAAAGCAAATCCACAATCAAATTAATGACCACAAAAATCAATGCAATCAAACATAAATAAGCGGCCATCACGGGTATATCTGCAAAGGTAACGGCTTGAATAAATAACAAACCCATACCCGGCCATTGAAAAACAGTTTCGGTGATGATGGCAAATGCAATCAATGAGCCCAATTGCAAACCCGTGATGGTGATAACGGGCACCAAGGTATTGCGCAGGGCGTGTCCAAAATAAATAGAGCGATCAGTCAATCCCCGTGCGCGGGCAAACTTGATGTAATTGGTGCGCAACACTTCCAACATTTCGGAACGCACCAAACGCATGATCAGAGTCAATTGAAAAATTGCCAAGGTACACGCGGGCAAAATCAAATGCTTAATGCCGTCCATCGTGAACAACCCGGACGACCACGCGCCCCACTTAACCACTTCACCACGTCCGAAACTGGGCAACCAGCCCAAGCCCACGGCAAAAATCAAGATCAACAAAATACCAATTAAAAAAGTAGGTAATGAAACACCTAGCAGGGAAACCGTCATTAAAAATTTTGTGATGATGCTGTCTTTTTTGAGCGCGCTATAAACGCCCATGGGAATACCCAAAGCCAAAGCAAAAAAAGCAGCCACAAAAGCCAATTCCAAAGTTGCTGGTAGCCTCTCAATAATTAATCGAGAGACTTTTGCGCCTTGACGCAAACTCAAACCAAATTCACCTTGAACCGCATTGAATAAAAAATGCCAGAACTGAATAAAAAATGGCTGATCAAGACCCAAGTCTTTTCTTAATGCATTGATCTGTTCAGGCGTTGCGTCTTGACCCAATAAAAAGACGACAGGATCTCCTACATACTGAAACAGCATGAAAGAAAAAAAAGCCACCACAACCATCACGACTGTGGCTTGAATCAATCGGCGAAGTACAAATGCCAGCATGAATAATTTATAAGACGCCGCGAAGCGCCATATAAAAGACAACAATCCGCCAGTTTAAACCCACTCAATCCCTGAAAACGTGGGGGAATGCCCCTAGTTTCCAGCCTCCTGTACCATTGAAATATGACCAAACTCGTAGTTAGAAAACTCCTGATCGGCCTCGCCACCCCATTTGAGCGCCATTGGAACGGAGGCGATGCGTTTTCTTCTGCGTTTTTTAATACCTTATCCATGAGTTTTCCTGCGGGCGAGCAGTTTTTTTAGATTCGGTTCGCAATGGCGCCAAACTTTTGCCCGAGACGCAACAAATTGCCATGGCCGAAGAAATAAAAGGCTTTATCGGCCAAGAAACAACTCACCGACGCGTTCATCAATTGATGAATGACCAACTAATACGAATGGGTTACACCAATCATTGAGGGAAAAGAATTGTTCAACGTCAACAACTGTTGATCAACAAAGATTTACGACATGCGGTTGCAATCACCGCCGCTACCGAACACCTCACTGCCTTGTTTTCCCATTGGCTTTTGAGTCATCCCGAAGTTTTAAAAAATACCGACGAACGATTGCCCACTTTTTGGATGTGGCATGCAAGCGAAGAGTCCGAACATCGAACCACTGCGTTTGACGTTTATGTGGCCATGAACGGCAATCACGAATGGCGCATTCGCATGATGCGTTGGGTGGCGTTTTTTTTAAGCGATTTAATTCGCCAAATGTTGCAACATTTGTCGAGAGACAAACAGTTGTTTAAACTGCGCACCTATCAACAAGCTTGGCGTTTGTTATTCGGATCGCATGGATTGATTTCATCCAACTTCCGTGCGTGGCGCGATTACTTCAAGCGCGATTTTCATCCCAGTCAACATGACGATCAACTGTCGGCACAATAATTAAAAGAACACGCTAATCAATATGCGTTGGTGAACAAAGTGAATTAAATATTTTTTAACGTTTGTGATTGTTGAAACTTACGCCACAATAAATACAAACCCGCAGCAACAACAATCAGTGCACCTACCACCATGAAATGATCAGGCACTTGATCAAACACCAACCATCCCAACACAGTCATATAAATAATTTGTTGATACAAGAATGGGCCCAATACCGCAGCGCTTGCATAACGGTGCGCATTGGCAATTGCCCAATGACCAAAGCCACCCAAGCACCCTGTAAATATCAATAAAGACGATTGAAGCCCAACGTGTGGCATCTGGCATTGCCGAAACGCAAAGGGCGCGAGCACCACAGACGCCACGCACGCAGAAGTCCATTGCGTTGCACCCGGATGATCATTGCGCGCCAATCGACGCGTCAAGATATTAAATGACGCGTACAAAATAGCGCCAATCACACATAACAATATCGCAGGATGAAACGCTTCGGGCTTCTGTCGCAGTAAGGATTCCCAGTTTTTTAGGGACGCTATAGGTAGTGTTTGGCATAGGGAAAATACGCTACTGGTAGTAGGTAAGATTCTTCAAAATTCCTTATTGCGACAGAACCATCGCACTCGTCATGGTGGGTGCAACGCCCGTTTTTTCAACGGTCAGGGCCGATTCGCGCATTTCTTCTGCGCGACGCTTGCCGTGTTGAACCACGCGACTGTAAAAATAAGCGCCTTGCTTGGGCCAATCAATAGTGGGGAAGGTTTCTGCCATGGTTGCCAACATGTGATCTTCAACTCCGTAATGTCCTGCCGTTGTGTAACTCTCAATAACCAAAGCTTCGAGTCCTTTGATCATGATGCTGCGGCACATTTTGATGGCACTGGCCACGCCCAATTGATCTAAAACAGTTTTGACATCGCAACCCCAAGCCGAGAGCACCGCTTGCAACTGATGCGCCTCTTTGCCACCCAGCAACATGGGAACTCGAATGCCATAAGGCGGCACCGAAGTCATCACACCCGCTTCGACATAAACACCGCCTGCAGCATTGATGATGTCACTGCACGATTGTTTGGTGCCAGGTGAGGCTGAGTTCAAATCTAAAAAAATGTGTTGCTTGAAATGAATGGCGCAACAGACTGCGCAACAACTTTGGTTTGCGAAGCAGTGACGCTTGAAATAATCAAATCGCTACGGGCGCACAAGTCTTGCACCGACTGTGCCACATCAACGCCGTGCGTTTTGGCATGACTGATCAAATCAGAAGCCTGTGATTTATCGCTTAGTTTGACGTCCCACATTGACATGCTTTGCACGTGTGGCATCAAACCCAATGCAAAAGTTTTGCCAACCTCTCCATAACCCATCACGCCGATGCGCTGAATTTTTTTCATGAGCGCACTCGTTATTGTTTTTGAATTTTGGCTTTGTTGATCACTTCCGTCCATTTGCGAATATCTGCATTTAAAATATCGGCCGCTTGCTCGGGCGTACTGCCTTGCGCATACAAACTCAAATCACCCAAACGTTTTTTGACATCAGGCTGGGACAACACCGCTTGCAATTCTTTGTTTAGACGCATCACCACATCGCGTGGTGTTTTGGAAGGAACAGCCAATCCATTCCAACTCGTTGCTTGAAAATTAGCCGAGCTTCCACCCGCCTCCATCGCAACAGGAACATCGGCCAACAAGGGCGAACGCTTGTCACTAAGCAATGCAACAAGCCGTAGCACTTTGGATTGAACTTGCGCCATCAACGGGCCCAATATATCCACCATCGCATCAATCTCACCCCCACGCACGGCCGTGATCACAGGCGGCGTTCCATTGAATGGAACGATTTGTGCAGTGATACCAGATGACGATAAAAATAATTCAGCGGCTAAGTTTTGTGTTGTACCCACTTGCGGTGTACCGATATTGAGTTTGCCTGGATTGGCGCGTGCATAAGCCAACAACTCGGCATAGGTTTTGAATCGACCTGTTTCAGAAACAGCCAACACCAAGTCAAAGCTTGCCAACTTAGAGACAGGTGTGAAGTCTTTGACCGTATCAAACGGCAATGTTTTAAACAAAGCAGCGCTGACTGCTGTGCCACTTGAAATTAACAGCATGGTGTAACCATCGGGATCTGATCTGACCACTTGCTCAGCTGCGACGATGCCGCCCGCACTGGGTTTGTTTTCAATCAACACGGGTTGGCCCAATGCCTCTGAAAGTTTTTGAGCTACCGTGCGCGCAGTGATATCGGCCGCACCACCGGCTGCATTGGGCACCACAATTTTGAGCGGTTTATTTGGAAATGTCGATTGTGCAAAACTGGGTAATGCGCACGTGGCTGACAACAACAATGCGGTTGATTGTTGAAGCACTTGTCGACGCTTGATTGCTGTTGAGCGATTCGAATTGGTTTGAAATGGTTTCATTTAAAATCCTTAGATAAAAATATTTAACGCGCCACACCTAGCAATCGATCCAACAACTCGGGTTGCGCC
>SHXN01000048.1 GCA_009693305.1 Limnohabitans sp. | reverse complement strand
TAGGCTGAACCAAGATGTCCAGCACTTGACCTTCTTGGTCTACTGCACGCCACAGATACTTGCACTCACCGTTAATTTTCAAATAGACCTCATCCATGTGCCAGATGTCCCCCATGGGTCCTCTTTCTCGACGAATCCTACGGGCGTACTGGCGACCAAACTTCTCACACCAGGATCGAATGCTTTCATAGGTGACCACGACGCCTCGCTCGGCCATCATGAGTTCAACATCGCGAAAGCTCAATGCAAAACGAAAGTACAGCCAAACGCATTGGCTGATGATTGCCGCTGGATAGCGGTGGCGCTTGTAGGATATGGGTGAAATGGTGCTCATCAGCTAGACTCTAGCCGATGGGCGGAAGTTAACTTGACGATGCCCTCAATAACGCAAAAAGCGTACTCATAAAAAGAAACAAACGAAGAAAAAAATGTTGTCCTTTTAATCTCATGAGTCGCTCCAATAAAAATGAATGTAACGTGACTTAAGTATGCAGAGGTAGATTTTTTTTCATCCATCCACTGACAAGTTCTATGACCAATGGGTTTCCTTCACGCAAAATAAAATGATCGGTATTGGCAAATAAGTGCAAGTCAGTCGGTTGTCGTGCATTCGCAAACAAATCAACGGATTGTTCGGTAGGTTTCACCGTATCATTGGAGGGGTGCAATAGCAACAACGGTCTTGGTGCAATAAGACCGACGACTTCATTGGCTCGAAAGTTAAACATGCTCTCAACAACCTCGTAAGGAAATTCAGTGATAGAATCAGGTGACAACTGATTGCGTAGGCCCGGTTGTATTGGCACAATGTCGTAACGAGGAACCATCATCGTTTCACCCTTAGCTAATCGACGGCAACCCTCTGCCATCATGTGGGTGAATTTTTTCCAAGCCTCATCACTGGTATGTTGTTTGCGAATTTTTTTCTCTCAATCTCCCCATCCACCTGTAGAAATACATGCTGCTACGCGCTGATCAATGCCAGCGGTGTAAATAGCGACTGCTACTCCAAAATTATGGCCCATTACACCTATTTGTGTGGGTATAACATCAGATCGTGCTTGCAAAAAGTCTATTGTAGCTTGCGTGTCTTCAACTTGCTCAAGACAAATCACTTTGCCGCGTTGACCTTCGCTATCACCGCAACCCCGCATATCAAATCGCAATGTGCTATAGCCAAGTGAAGCAAACAACTGAAAGGAAAGGCGGCCATTGAAATGCCTCCATTTTTATTGCTTCCAAATCCATGCAACACAACGACGGTTGATCTTTTTTCACTAGGCTTGAGGTCATCAGGAATATGCAAAAACCCCGCTAACTTGAGGCCACTGGACATAAATTGAATAGGGTATTCCATAATAATTTGAGTTGAATGTTGTTTTAGTTGCAATAAAAGTTTCAAATTTACTGCATGGGTATTGCAAAGTCAATCTTTCGTTGATTTGATTTTTAGTGATATTAGCTTTTCCGAAATACAAGCAACCAGTACTTTCTTGTGAGGACCAGCATGATCAGGCCTTGCACTGCCAATGCAACGATCGCTACTCGGGGTGTGAAGGTTTCGGCCCAAAACCCCAAATACAAAAAACCAATCGGCGCAGTACCAATACAAGTGGAAAGTACACCTAGCAATCGTGCACGCATCTCAATGGGTGAATCTCTGTATACCAAGGTTGCTTGCATCACGGAAAACCCCAAAGCGCCTAGCCCATTGATGAACAAAAATAATGCGGCCAGAGGTGACCAAGGTGCATGTGCAAATCCAATCATCGTTACAAAATACATGGCAACTGCAATCACATATATTCGCCCATACCAATGCGGTCGAGCATAATTTGCAAATAGAAATGCCCCTGTGAGTCCGCCTACTCCCTCAAAGCTGGCAAGAAATCCAACGTCTTTCGGTATCATTTGTAAATAATCTGTTGCGATGACAGGAATCATGCTGGTGTAGGGCCAACCAAAAATATTAAAAGTCACAGTGATTAAAAAGATTCCGATTAACCGCGAGTCGTTCTTAATCAATAAAAATCCTTCTATAACAGGTGATAGCAATGAACCGCGATGCTGGTGCTGGGGTTCCTCTCGTTTGTCCATTTGCACGACAATCCATCCACTCATGCAATAAAGCAATACACCGAAGTCAAAAACACCTGCAATATCGAAGTAAGACAATAATGTTCCAGCCAATACGGGGCCCAAGATACGACTGACGTTATTGGTGCCCGCATCAAATGAAATAGCAGAGCCCACTCGATCAATACCCACGACATCACCCAACATCATTCGACGAACAGGATTGTCTGCTGTCCAACAAATGCCATTAACAAATGAGGCAATGCCCAAATGCCAAATTTGCAATAGCCCTGTGCTCGACAAGATGGCTAATGAGCCTGTGGTGAACATGGACACCATCAGTATTGCAATTAAGGAGCTTCGACCTTCAAAGCGATCTGCCACCGCACCAATAAAAGCGCCAAATAAACCCATGGGTAACATGCGAAGCATGCTGAGTATGGCAACAATAAAAGCAGATTCTGTTGCCTTGTATGCAAACAATCCAATGGCCAAGGTTTCTAACCATCGCACGCACGACGATACAAAACCAATCAATATCAGACGCCGAAAATCGGGTATATGAACCAGTGAGTTGCTATTCAAGGGCAGCATTTGAAGTGTCGAGGATGTCGTATCAATTTAAAACTCAGGCCACCTTAGACAATGCACTCTGGGTTATACCAATTTGACGCAAGCATTGAGCAATGGTATTTTTTTGTTTTGCATCAGGGGTGACAAGAGGCGGGCGAATGCGCGCTGACTTCAGGTGGCCTGATTGAAAAAGTGCTTCTTTGGTGGCTGCAAAATAACTCGTATCTGATTTGTGCAGTTGATTTTCGAAGACGGCATCCATAACAGGCATAGCAAATTCAATGTGTAGTTTTTGCGCTTGATCTAACTCACCATGGGTTGCGTAGCGAACAAGATCTGACCATCTTTGGGTATCAATCACACTAATGCCAATTAAGGCACCAGGACAGCGGTACATCAACATACCCAACAAAGAAGGGGCATCAGAAGCAGCGAGTACATCGACCTTATCGCCCACAGCATTCATGATTTCAACAAATGCGGTGGTTGAAGTGCATGCGGCTTTAATCGCAACCACCTTAGGAATTTCAACAATCGCACGCAAAGCTTCCAATGAATAAGCCACGCCCGAGCCTTCAGCATATTGGAAAACAATCATGGGCAGATCGACCTCATCGTTCAATCTTTGAAAGATAGCCCGTACCGATTCCGTATGCTGAGCCAGCATTCTGTAGGGTCTCACATCAAAGGGCGGCAATACCAAGAGCATGTCTGCTCCTGCTTTTTTGGCACGAAGACCTTGCTCGATCAGGTCGTCGAAATTGTGGCCTTCGATGCCAGCCACTAACTTGATATTTTGGGGTATTATTTTTTTGGCGTGTTGAATTATTTTTTCACGTTCATCCGAACTGAGAGCCAGAATCTCGCCAGCGTGACCATTGACTGCGATGCCATAAAGCCCCGTTGCACTGGTGACGTGTAAAAGGTGTTTTTCTAATTCTTTGTAGTCCACACTGCCGTTGGCTTCAAAGGGTGTGAGTGTTGCAGGTATGAGTCCACGAATAGGCACAAGAGTCTCCTTGATTTTTATCGATGCTTCGTTTATACGGCAAATTCATTGCAAACTGTGCACTTTTTTTCAATTTCTGTCGCCAGTGCGTCAGCAAAACTACAGTTACCATCTCAAAATTTGGATTGACAATCTTAAAAGAAAGAAGGTCGTATGTACCCATCGCGCAGAAGAATTCTTTTAAATATAGCAGGCTCGTTGGCTACATTGGGCAGCGCATCGAGTTGGTCGCAAGCATACCCAACACGCCCTATTCGCATTGTGGTCCCGTATTCGCCAGGAGGGCCTGTGGATGTAACGGCCAGAATTTTGGCTGAACCCATGGGGCGCCACCTGCGTCAATCGATCGTCGTTGATAACCGTGCAGGTGGCAATGCTGCCATTGGAACGGAATATGTTGCGCGATCTGCGCCCGATGGATATACGCTATTGATGGCAGCACCGGCACATACATCCAACCCCAGTTTGATGAAGTCCTTGAGCTTTGATACGTCGCGAGATTTCACTGGTATTTCTTGCATCATGGATCAACCATTGTTGATCGCCGTACATTCTGATTTAGAAGTTCAAACGTTGGATGAGTTGCTCGCTAAGATTAGAGCGAATCCTGGAAAATTTAACTATGGAACGTCTGGGGCTGGTGGGCCGCAGCACCTGATGGGCGAGATGTTTAAAACGGCAACGGGCACACAAATTACCCATATCCCCTACAAAGGGGCCGCGCCTGCATCGGTTGCCTTGCTCGCTGGCGAAACTCAAGTGGCCTTTAGTACGCCAACCAATATTCTTCCTCACATCAAAACAGGCAAACTAAAAGTTTTGGCGGTGAGCACATCCAAACGCTCTCCATTCACACCAGATATTCCAACATTGGCAGAGCTTGGAGTAACGGGTTTTAATTATTCATCATGGACAGGATTGCTTACACCCACAGGCACGCCCACGGACGTGATTCAAAAACTATATTCAGCAGTACTTTCCAGCTTGGCTGAAAAAGAGGTCAAAGACAAAATGTTTCAAAATGGAATTCAGCCACAAGGAACCAGTCCCGATGAATTTGCAAAATTTTTAGCATTTGATTTTACCAGATCAGCGAAGATTATTAGTGAGTCTGGTGTCAAAGCAGAATGATAGAAGTTGCGAGTCTTTCTCATTCTAAAAGTTACGATGTCATCGTGGTGGGCGCAGGAGGTTCTGGTTTGGCTGCGGCGGTCAGTGCAGCTGAAAGTGGCGCATCAGTTCTTGTTTTAGAAAGTCAACAACGACCAGGCGGGACCTCTCGCATGGCCGTGGGATCCATCAGCGCAGCAGGAACGCGTTTACAAAAGCAGGCTGGCATTATTGACAATGTCCAAGATTTTATTGCGGACATGGAGTTGTTCACTGCCGATTTATTAGCCCATGACAATGCAAATTTACGCCAAGTTCTCGCCGAGCAAGCCGCGCCTACTGTTGAGTGGTTGAGTCAGATGGGGGTTGTATTTGTTGGACCCTATGCAGAATCCCCTCACCGAGTTGAGCGCATGCACAACGCCGTACCGGGCGCAGCATCTATCGTAGAGCGCCTACTGATTGCAAGTCAGAGGCTCGGGGTGCAAATACAAACTCAAGCAATCGTCAGTGAATTACACCAAAACGCAGATGGGCGTGTCCATGCAGTGAGTTTTAAAAGTTTGGATGGCATGCATCGTGTCAGCGATCGACGAGCGGTTATTTTGGCCAGTGGTGATTTCAGCGCAAGCAAAGCCATGCGCTCGGCTCACTTGCCTTTAGAAGCATCACGCGCCATTCCAATCAATCCTTCTAACACAGGAGAAATGTTCGATGTATCACGCAAGGTCGGTGCGCAAACACTCAATATGGAACATGTTTTGGGCCCGCAAATGCGTTTTCCTGTGGGTACTGCAACTTACCTTGCCAACAAAATGCCCAGTTGGCCTTGGCTCAATCGATTAACGGCGGTTTTTTTTGAATACGCACCGCCTGCGCTTAAAAAATTATTAGCCAAGCCCATGTTGATGGCGCATATGTCACCCTCTGATCAATTGTTTGCACAGGGTGCAGTCTTAGTGGATGAAGTGGGGCAATTGCTTGATCATCAGAGTCCAGCAAAAGCGATTGCCATGACCGCGTTACGTCGTGGCTTCATTGTGATGCCTGATCACGTTGCAAAAAAATTCAATGCACCACCTTATTTCATTTCTACAGCTCCTAGCATTGCTTACGCTTTTATAGATGATTACATCAGTAGCAGACCTGACATCGCTTTTAAAGCCAAAGACTTAGAAACTTTAGCGACTTTAATGGGCCTATCTCATGCCAAGGGTTTGCGTGCAGGTTTGTCAGGAATTATTGCCGAATATTGGGTTGGCTTAGGACCTGTGCAGGCCATGCTCACCACTACAGAAGGTTCTTTAGCTATTAATTCACAATGCTAAGTGATGGGGGCGACGGGTAGTTCAATCGAGGGTTTGTATGCGGTCGGTTGTATTGGGCAAGGTGGATTACTTCTTCGTGGTCACGGGCTTCATTTGGCTTGGGCTTTCACATCGGGTCGAATCGCAGGAAAATATGCAGCATCACTAAAATTATTCTTGGAGACATCACATGCGACGGTTTAATTTATTTCGCGTCTGGTTTATTTTGTTACTTTGTTTTAGTGGTCAAGTTTTCGCACAAGGTACACAAACATCCATTCGATTTATTGTGATCTTTCCACCTAGGGGTGCAGCCGATCAAGTTGCGCGAATCATTGCACAAGAAACTTCTGCGATTCTCAATACCCCTATCCTTGTTGAAAACAAAGCTGGCGCCAGCGGAATGATTGGCGCTGATTTTGTTGCTCGATCCAAACCTGATGGTAAAACTTTTTTAATTGGTGGCAATGGGCCTACCGTTCTTAACCAAGCCTTGTTTAGCAAGATGCCATACGATCCAGAAAAATCTTTTACGCCTGTTGTTGGTCTTGCAAAGTCACCGTTGTTGATGTTTGTTCGCAAGGATCTTGGCGTTACAAACCTCAAAGATTTTTTGGAATTGTCTCGTAAAAAACAACCACCTCTGAGCATGGCTTCAGCAGGAATTGGAAATATCACTCACATCACCGGTGAGTATGCTGCAGCGTTGATGGGATTCAAAATCAATCACATTCCATTCAGTGGCAGTGCGCCTGCCGTTACTGCTGTGATGGGGAACAATATTGATTTGATGTTTGATCCGCTTCCCTCATCCATGCAGCAAGCTCGCAATGGGTTGATGATTCGATTGGCGCTGATGGATGACCAACGATTTCCTCCTCTTGCTCAAGTGCCCACACTCAAAGAGTCGGGCTTTGCAAATATGGAAATCAGCGCATAGTTTATTCTTTTAGCATCTGCACAAACGCCTCGAACTATCGTGCTAGAAATGAACAAAGCAGTCAACCTTGCACTCACGCGTCCCGAACTCATTGCTCGCATTCAAGCAATTGCGAGCAACCTTTAGGCGCCATGTCACCCGAACGAGCGGGTGAATTTATCGGAGCCGAGCGACAGCTCTTGCTCCCACTCATCCGTCAACTAGGAATCAAAGCAGAATGAAATTAGGCATCATCAAACGCGCGGGTGGATTACGCCATGCAGTCATTGTTCAATGGGACTCGGTCACGCCATTGGCACTGGACATTTCAAAAGCGGCCGCATCCATGGGCGATCAATGGCTTTCAGGTTTAATCATGCAAGGCATCATTGAAAGTGGGGACAAAGCCTTGAATCACATTCATCGATTGATGGAATGGTCAACGCATCACCAAAACACTGAATGGGTTGAGCCCGCAAGTTTTGCTGCATGGGATATTCCATTACCAGCGCGTTCAATCATTTGTGCAGGGCGCAATTTTGGTCGACACAAGCAAGAAAGTTTGGATTATTGGAAAACACAAGGTGCAACAGGAATCCATTTTGAATTTCCATCGGCATTTATCAAACTGGCTCACACGCTGGTTCCTCATCAAGCACGCGTTGCACGCCCCGAAGACGTCCATGCGTTTGATTACGAAGTAGAAGCCGTTGCTATATTGGGTAAGAACTGCTTTCGCGTGAGCGAAGAGCACGCACTCCAACACGTATTTGGTTATACCGTTTTTAATGACCTTTCAGCCCACGAGTGGCAACTCAAAGAAATGCGAAATCAAATGATCACGATGGGGGAAAATTTTTCCGGGCTTTGGTCTGACAGGTCCTTGGATTGTGACGGCTGATGAAATTCCTGATCCTTCCAAAATGCACGTCTCACTTCGCGTGAATGGTCGCACATTGCAAGATGAGAGTTGTGGCGATATGGTTTTTACTTTTCCGCAACTGATTTCGTTTTGGTCCAAATCGGGTTTGAGTGCGGGCGACATGATTGCGTCAGGAATTCCAGAAGGCGTGGCCTTGCATCGAAAGCCTAACGCCGACGATTTTTATCTCAAGCCCGGTGATGTGATGGAGGCCGAGGTTGACGCTATTGGCATACTCACCACGCATACTGTTTGAATTCAAAACTTGGACTATTCATGAATCAAACAAATAGCGCATTTTTACTCCCAGTTGACATTGGTGGCACTTTCACCGATTTGACTGTTTTCGATATTCAAAAAGGTGATTTAAAAGCGGTGAAGTGTCTCACTTCTTATGACAACTTTATTCGAGCAATCGATGAATGCATGGCCGCTCTTGGGTTGTCCATTTCAAACGCGTTGTCTTTCAAACACGGAACCACCTTAGTGATTAACTCACTTTTGCAAAAGAAAGGTTCGCATACTGTTTTACTCACCACACGAGGCTTCAAAGATGTATTAGAAATAGCGCGTGGCAACAGGGCGCTCCCCTATCAAATGCGCTATCGCAAAGCCGATCCCCTTATTTCTCGCGAACGGCGTTATAAGTTGACAGAAAGAAGCAATGCAATGGGCGAATCGGTTGCTTCACCTGATCTTTTAGAGTTGGAAAATTTAGCCCATCGATGGAAAGAGCAAGGTGTTGAATCTGTTGCCATTTCTTTTATCAATGCTTATGCAAACCCAGCGCACGAAGAAACAGTTGTACAAGCATTACGCATTTTGATGCCTCACGCATTCATTACGTATGGAAGTCAGTTATCACGCGAATGGTATGAGTATGAACGAACGGCAACCGCTTGCGCCAATGCGTTTGTAGGACCTGAAGTAGGTCGCTATGTCGATCACTTGAGCAAAGGACTCGACGACAGACAGTTTGTGGGAGAGCGCTACTTTATGGGTTCTGGTTCGGGTGTCATCAGTTTTGAAGTGGCATCTGCTCAACCAGTGCGATTGGTCGAGTCCGGTCCTGTTGGAGGTGTTGTGGGTGCCGCCGCCTACGCACAAGCTTTAGGTATCTCGCACATGGTTGCATTTGACATTGGTGGCACGACTGCCAAATGTGCATTGGTGAAGTCGGGACAATTTGATATCAAGACTTCGTATTGGGTGGGTGGATATGAACATGGATTTCCCATTCGCAGCAGCATCATCGATATTATTGAAGTGGGTGCAGGCGGTGGATCGATTGCGCGTCTCGATGGTGAAGTACGTTTGCGTGTGGGGCCTGAGAGTGCAGGATCTTTTCCAGGTCCCGTTGCTTTTGGTAGAGGCGGTACGCAACCCACAGTGACGGATGCCAATATTGTTTTAGGTCGACTCCATCCTCAAGCCCGAATGGGTGAAGATATCGAACTCAGTGTTGAGAAAGCACGTGAAGCAATCTGGCAAAAGTTAGGTCAGCCACTTGGATACACGAGCGAGCATGACGTCCCCCAAATTGCACAAGGTTTGCTCACATTGGTGTCGGTCACCATGTCTGCTGCGATTCGAAAAATCACCATTGAACGTGGCGAAGATCCAAGAGAGTTTGTATTGTTTGCATACGGTGGCGGGGGCCCATTGCATAGTGTAGAACTCGCTCGCGAACTCTCTATTCCTAAAGTGATTGTTCCTATCCGCGCGGGGGTTTTTCAGCGGTAGGAATGCTTTTTGCAGAAGTTGAGTCCGATGAAAGTCGAATTTTTTTGGCACCTCTCAATGCCGCTAATCTTCTTCAAGCGATTGAGCTATGCGATGAGATGCTCAGTGTTATCAAGGCTCGAATGCCTGCGTCTCAATCGCAGGATGACATGATTGTTTTGCGGTATGCTGAACTTCGTTACAAAGGACAACACCACACGCTACGTATATTGTGGGATTCAAACACAACGAGTGATGCACTGAAACAACTTTTTGAAAATACGTATCGACAGCGATATGGACATGTGACTGCGGATGCCCTCATCGAGTTTGTTTCCATTGCAACGATTGTGAGGCATGCTGTACAAAAACCCAACTTAGAAGCCATGGCCAGTCAATCTGTCGCAGGTGCAAATTCGAGTCCCACTTCAATTCAACGTGAGGTCTTTCTTGCGCGCAGTCGCAATTCGAAAATGGTTCCTGTCTTTCAGCGTGCTGAGTTGCCCATAGGATTTGCGCACCCGGGTCCTGCGTTGATTGAAGAGTACGGAGCTACTTGCCTCATCGATGAGGGTGATCGATTCCATATTGGTCATCTCGCAGAACTTCACATTGATGTTTCATTAACGTAATTTATTTGTTGCAATATCAAAATCTCATCAACACCAGCCATTCCATCGATCCCATCACCTTAGAGGTGATCCGAAACAAATTGTTAGCCATTCCTGAACAGATAGAGGCCAACATCACGCGCACAGCGTTTAGTCCATTGATTTATGAATACAAAGATTTTGCTGTGGGGATCGTCGATATTGAATGTCGATTGATTTCCGAAGGAAAAGGTGGCATCCCTCTTTTTGTTGCGGATATTTTGGGCGCACCCGTAGTAGACGGCATCCATTTTTATGGCAAAGACGGGTTCGAGCATGGCGACGTGGTGATTTGTAACTATTCAGGCGTGCTGGGCCAACATTTGAATAACGTGGTGATGTATACGCCCATCTTTGCCAGCGACCAGGCTCAAGTTCCTGAAGCGTTTTTAGCCATTGCCGCGCATTGGACCGATGTTGGTGGGCGTGAGGTTGGCTCTTCTGCGACGAATGACACAGTTAGTATTTTTCAAGAAGGCATTCAGTTCAGAACAGTCAAGTTGCAAAAAGCTGGGAAACCAGTTCAAGACATTTATCGGACGATTGAATTCAATACCCGATTTCCTGTTGTTGTTTTGGGCGATGTGGCATCGCAATTGGGCGGTTGTTTGCTTGGACGAAATCTTTATCAAGGATTACTCAAACAATATGGCGTTGAAACTGTATCGTACGCGATTGAGCAACTTTGGATGAAATCAGAGCAAGCGGCGCGTCAAATCATTGAAGGTATTCCAGATGGAACTTATACGGCCTATGCTGAACTCGATGACGATGGCGTTCAACTGGGTCAAGTCGTACCGATTCCTGTCACCGTGCGGATCAAAGGTAAGCAACTTGAATTTGACTTTTCAGATATTGCGCCTGTGCTCAAAGGTCCCTTTAATTCGGGTGCATTAGGCGGGGGAATCACCGCCGCGCGCATTGCAATGAGTTATTTGTTGCCCAACGGAGATGCTCCCAATGAAGGAACCTTTCGATGTTTGTCTGTCGTGTTGCCTGAAGGAAAATTCTTAAGCGCTCCAGCAACGGCACCGATGGTGCGTTACAGCACACCCTTCGCCACAGTGATTGATGTCGTGTTGCGCGCGGTCGTTCAAGCAAGACCAGATTTAGTTGCAGGTGGACATCATGGTGCTTTTGGCGTTCATGTTTTCAGTGGCAGAAAATCAAATGGTGAACTCTTTAAAAATCTTGAAACAGGGCAGGGTGGTTTTGGTGCCAGTCAACGGGGTGATGGCAGTGGTCCGTTTAAAACCTATGCGCATGGCGATACATTCAACGTTCCTGTTGAATTACAAGAAGCGCTTTATCCCGTTTTTTTCGATTCCATTTCTCTCAGACAAGATTCGGGTGGACCTGGTCAATTTAGAGGCGGACTTGGTGTCAACAAGCACGTGAAAGCACTCCAAGATTGTCATCTCAACGTCAGTATGGATCGGACACGTTGCCCACCATGGGGCGTTAACTCGGGGCACGACGGTGCAAGCGGGCAAGTTATTTTGAATCCGGGTTCTGAGCGTGAAGAGCACTTAAAGAAAGCGGACCGTTCATTCAAAAAAGGCGATTGGGTACAAGTCGATTCTGGAGGAGGAGGCTACGGTGATCCTTTCAAGCGATCAAACGACAGCATCACGCAAGATCTTTTAAAAGGCTATATCAGTGAACAGGCCGCAACGAAGATCTATGGTTACAAATCACCATCCAATCATTGACATCACTTTAAAGGGAAGAATGAATATGAAAAAATCAATCGCAATGAATCGTCGGCAATATCTTCAAGCAGCAATCGCTGCTCCCATGGCCTTGCAATCCCAGTTTTCAGGTGCGCAAAGTCTAGATTTCCCATCACGCCCAGTAAAAGTCACCGTCCCTTTTGCGCCGGGTGGTTCGGTTGATCAAATGGCGCTTTACATCGGTGGCAAGTTGCTTCCTAAATGGGGACAACCCTTGGTGGTGGAGAGTCGAGCCGGTGCAAATTCCTTGGTGGGCACAGCCTATGTTGCCAAAGCGCCTGCTGATGGGTACAACATTTTGATGGCGGCTGATCCAGCGTTTTCCATCATTCCTTTATTAAACAAAAATATGCCCTACAACCCAGATAAAGATTTTGCTCCTTTATCCATCATGTGTCAGATCTCGTTTTTGATCCTCGCGCATGGTAGTTTTCCAGCCAATAATTTTCAAGAGTTTGTTGCTTATGCAAAAGCCAATCCAGGAAAAGTCTCTTATTCATCGCCAGGTATTGCAAGTCAGCATCATGTGATGTTTGAGGTGCTTGCCAATCGTTTAGGAATCGAACTGTTGCACGTTCCTTATCAAGGTATTGCACCTTCAATGTCGGCACTTCTTGCTGGTGAGGTCAATTTATTGCTGGGCGCATTGGCGCTGCAACTTACGCATATTCGTTCGGGCAGGATCAAAGCTCTCGCATTTGCGGGTACAGAAAGACATCCCTTGTTGCCCCAGGTTCCAACGGTTCTTCAAGCAGGCGGTATTGCTTTTGAGGCACGCTCATGGTTTGGCGCATTTGGACCAGCTGCAACACCCAAAGATATTGTGCAAAAAATGTCGAACGATATTTGGGACGTCACATCAAGCAAAGACTTTAGTGAGAATTTTTTAATTCCAAACGGCTACGATTCCATCAATACCGTTAAGCCATCACAGTTTGCAAAATTTCTAATCGATGATCGCGCCCGATGGGAAAAAGCGATTGCACTCATTCCACCTGATAAGCTCAAAACGTAACTTACGTGGATCGTGCAGTAGCGAGTTTTTCTTGCACCAATGGCCAGACCTGTGGATTGATGATCCTCAAGGGCTTATTGCCATGAATAGCCATGCTGATCAATTGGTCAGCCGCCCATTCGGCCATTCTCCGTCGGGATTGCTTGGTTACGCCTGCGCAATGATAGGTTCCAATCACATTTGGATGATGCAATAGAGGGTCGTTGATGGGGGGTGGCTCGATATCCCACACATCGAGTCCAGCACCTGCAACCTGTCCGCTTTCTAAAGCAGAAAGTAAGTCCGACTGATTGTGAATACCACCTCGAGCTGTATTGATGAAAAATGCACCTTGTTTCATGGCTGCAAATGCAGACGCATCAAAAAGGCCGATAGTTGTCGCGTCTCGCGGACAATGCACAGTCACAATGTCAGAGCGGTTAAGCAAAACATCAAGTGTGACGGGTTCTGCACCCCGTTGAATAATTTCATTTGAAGATAAAAGTGGATCGTAAGCCAGTATCTTCATATCAAAAGCGGATGCCAAGCGAGCCACTCGCCTACCCACGTTACCAAGACCAACGATACCAACCGTTTCGCACGTTATTTCTTGACCCATGAAATCTTCTCGTACGAAATTACGATCGAGTCGCATTCTGCGATCACAAACAGTCAGGCGATGTGTCAGATCAATCATCAACCCAATCACTGCCTCTGCAACTGATTGAGCGTTTGAACCTGACTGGTTAAGCACAAGTACGCCCGCTTGGTTGCAGGCTTCGACCTCGACAGTGTCAAAGCCCGCGCCTCCTGTGGAAATACAAAAAAGATTCGGACATCTAGCCAAAAGTTTGGAGTTGGCATGCAATATAGGTGGTAACTCGTCGCGTGCAGAAGTGATTTGGTAGATATGCGCTGTTTCGAGCGCAGCCCAAGCTTGGGACTCATGGTTGATGTCGAAGGTCTGTAAATCAAAGTCCTTAGATGCACCAATTTTTTCGGCAAAGGCTGAGT
>SHXN01000047.1 GCA_009693305.1 Limnohabitans sp. | reverse complement strand
TATGGCGAATTGCGTGACACATTTCGCAACCTCAATTACGCAAAAGACGTGAAAGCCGTTGTGATCAATGGAGCTGGCGGCAATTTTTGCTCTGGCGGCGATGTGCATGAAATCATAGGCCCTTTGGTTGCAATGCAAAAAGAAGATGACATGGATGGCTTGTTGCAATTCACGCGTATGACGGGTGATTTGGTCAAAGCCATGCGTGCATGCCCACAAACAATTATTGCGGCTATTGATGGCGTTTGTGCAGGTGCAGGTGCAATTTTGGCTATGGCCGCTGATTTGCGATTTGGAACCGAACAATCTAAAACGGCTTTTTTGTTTATACGCGTTGGCTTAGCAGGCGCTGACATGGGAGCTTGCAACATTCTTCCGCGAATCATTGGGGCTGGGCGTGCAGCCGAACTCTTATACACCGGCAGATCGATGGATGGTCTCGAAGCTGAGCGCTGGGGGTTTTTTAATCGAGTGTGTGCGCCTGATGCTTTACTGAAAGACGCACAAGAAATGGCTCACTCTTTAGCCAGCGGTCCCACTTTTGCACATGCCATGACCAAAAAATGTATTCATCAAGAGTGGAGTATGGGCATTGACGACGCCATCGAAGCAGAAGCACAAGCGCAAGCCATCTGCATGCAAACACACGACTACGAACGCGCCTATTTGGCATTTGTCAACAAACAACGCCCTGTTTTTCAAGGCGATTGATCGGAACACAAGATGGATCTAGGAATCAAAGGAAAATTAGCACTCGTCACCGCTTCTAGTGAGGGACTTGGCGCTGCCATTGCAAACAAATTAGCCCAAGAAGGTACTGATTTGATTTTGTTTTCTAGAAATCAAAAAAATTGGAAGAGATGGCCGCGCATTTGCAAAAGACTTATTCGGTCAAGGTGCATGTGGTCGCTGGTGACATGTCGCTAGAAAAAGATGTGCATGCACTCACCCAATACATCCAAACCCAAACCAGCGGGTTCGATATTTTAGTGCTCAACAGTGGTCGTCCACCCACCAAGATGCAAGAAGTCCTACATGAAAAAGCTTTTTCTCGGTGGACGCAAGCGCATCAGACTCAGTTGTGGGGCCCGTTGTTAATCGTACAAAACATCATTCCATTGATGATAGGTCGCACCCACGCGCGCGTAGTTGGTATCTCCTCTTCATCGGTCAAACAACCGATGAAAAAACACGCCTTGTCCACTGTTTATCGAGCAGGTGTTGCTGGGATGTTCAAACATCTGGCCAACGAGTTGGCCGATCAAGGCATAACGGTCAATCTCATTTCGCCTGCGTCGATTGGTACAGAAGCATTGGTCAGTTCATACAACATTCAAGATCGGATTCAGCAAGTTCCCATGAAACGAATTGGCACACCTGAAGAGTTTGCTTCAGTAGTTGCATTCTTTTGTTCTATTCACACCGGATTCATCACCGGCATCAATGTCAATGTTGATGGCGGCATGATTTTGGGCATGTAAATAATCGGACATATCAATTGAAAACCTTTTCACACGGCTACACCTTTGTATGGGCTGATATAGCGCCTGCTGAAGAAGCTGCATTCAACCATTGGTACAACACAGAACATGTGAGCGACCGAGTTCTCAAACTCCCTGGATATATCAGTGGCAGAAGATTCATGGCAATCGATGGTGGTCCCAAATACATCGCTGTATACAGAACAACCAACTTGGACATTTTGGGCTCGTCTGCTTATTTAGCATTGCAAAGTGCTCCTGACCCAAAAAGCAAATATTTCATTCCCATGTTTCGCAACGTCACCAAGAGTTTTTTTCGGATTGCTTGGGAATCGGGTGTAACTGAAGGTGGTGCATTGGCATTACTCGCGCTTTCATTTCCCAAAATGAAACAGCAAAAAATATGCGATCTCAATTATTTGAAGCCTTACAAAAGGTTTCTCAAAACCCCGACGTTGTGAGTGCACGTCTCATTGAGACCGATTGGGAAGTGGTAAAGATTGTCACCGCTCAGTTTTTAAGAAAAACCGATCGCTTTATTGATGCCGCAATTTTGGTTGAAGGTGTTCATATAGAAGCCCTGCGACAAGTGATGAATCAATGCATTATTCCTGCGTGCCATCAGTGGCCTCAGTCGATGCCCGATCAAAAGCCGACCTACTTTGATCACCTGCTCTCTTACCATGCGCCCGTTTCATAAACAGGTTTGTATCAAGGTGAATGACAACACATTTTTCAAGTTTCAAAATCTAACAATCAAACAAGGAGACGTTATATGAAATTTAAACTGATACACGCTTGGCTAACCAGCCTCATTTTGATGATGCCATTGGTTGGCGCAGCACAAACCAACTATCCTAACAAACCCATTCGATTTGTAGTTGGGTTTACGGCGGGTGGCTCCACCGATGTGATCGCTCGAATATTGGCCAAACGCATGACAGGGGTATTGGGCCAAAATATCGTGTTCGATAACAAGCCTGGAGCCGATAGCCTTATCGGTTCTAAACTCGTTGCCCAATCGGACCCAGATGGCTACACCATTTTGATTGCATCGGGCAGTCACTCCATTAATCCCAGTTTGTATCCGCAAGACAAACTCGACCCTATAAAAGATTTCACACCCATTGGCGTCATTGGCGATGGACCTAATTTTTTGGTTGTGCATCCTTCTGTGCCTGCAACAACGGTAGAAGAACTCATTGCTCTGGCAAAAAAAAATCCTGGCAAACTCAATTACGCTTCATCGGCCAGTACCACTTTTTTACATACAGAATTATTTAAAAACATGGCTGGTATTGATATCACATCAATTCCATATAAAGGTTCAGGTGCTGCAGTACCTGCGTTGCTGGCTAATGAAGTACAAGTATCTGTTAGTAGCATCGTCACATTGATTCAACACGTTAAAGCAGGTAAGGTTCGCGCATTGGCCGTAACCACCACCAAGCGTTCATCACTGGCCCCAGAAGTTCCAACCGTGACAGAAAAAGGTTTACCTGGTTACGTGGCTAGCACTTGGTACGGAATGTTGGCGCCTGCCAATACACCAGCGTCGGTTGTGAAATTGTTAAATACCACTTTAAACAAAGTGATGGATAAGCCATCCATCAAAACACAATTGCTTAATTAAGGATTAGCGCCTACGCCTTCAACTCCAGAAGAGTTTGTGAAATTCATTCAAGAAGATCGCGAAAGTGGGCCAAAGTGGTTCAAGCCAACGCAGCCAAAATCATCAAATAAACAAAGGTCGACTTTTATGAGTCGCTTTTTTTCATTAATTAAAGGTTCATCATGTGTCTATCGCGACTCATGGGTATGGTCTTCGCTGCGTTTTGTATGTTAAGTGTGCAAGCGCAGCCCTATCCCAATAAACCTGTTCGAATTGTGGTTCCCTTTGCTCCTGGAGGTGCAACCGATGTGATTGCAATTTGTTCCAGCGGGAAAATTAAAAATATTGGCTACCAGTTCAGCCACACGAACACGTTTTGCGCCATAAGTGCCGACGCTTCAAGAATTGGGGCTCACTGGTTTTTAGTCTGTTGCTTGGTTGGGCTTGCTCGCACCCAAGGGGGTTCCTGCCGACATCATTCAATTGCTTGCTGATGAAGTCAGGACAATTTTGAATGAAGAAAAAACCAAAGAGGCGTTAAACCTGCAAGGCATTGAGGGTGTTGGTAACAGTCCCAAAGAGTTTGCTGCTTTTTTAAGAGCCGATTTGCAACGCACATACAAAATCATTAAAGAAAACAATATCACACCTGATTAAGTACGATATATCATGGATCAACAAAAACGACTTCAACAATTACTCGATCGCACAACGATACAAGATGTGCTCAATCAGTATTTCAGAGGACTCGATCGCAGCGATTCAAGCATGGTCAAGGCATGTTTCACGCCCGACGTCATTTCCAATTACGATGGACGATCTTCACTTCGATCATCACAAGCCAAAGCACAACACGGCATCGATTCATTGATGAATTCGCTCCTTACATTTAAAAAACACGCGTCGGGCGAGTGGAAAATCACATCTCATTTCATGGGCAATTTCCAAATTGAATTCACCAGCGATCACACCGCTACTACTGAGACTTATGCGATTGCGCACATCGTCTTACCCAATGAGCCCAATGAACCCGTTGTGATGCGTGGCTTCCGCTATTTGGATCGGTGGCGTAAGGACGCAGACGAATGGCGTATCTGCGAACGAACGCATACATTGGATTGGAGTTACAGCGTTCCTAGCCAATTTGCAATTTCTACTCAAGAACGGGTGAATAACTTAACTTGATATTTTGAAGTTGGAGTTGATGTTTAAACTTCTAACCATTCTTTTCTAATGTAATTGTCTTCTTTCAGTGCTTGTGGTGTTCCATTAAAAACAATACTGCCATGCCCCATCACCAAAGCGATATCCGATATATCCATCGCAATAGTGAGTTTTTGTTCGATCAACAAAATCGATACGCCACATTGTTTTAGTGTTTTTAAAAATGCACCCACTTGCTCCACAATTTTGGGTGCGAGTCCCTCGGTAGGTTCATCAATGATGATGAGTTCAGGGTTGCCCATCAAAGTTCGGCATAGCGTAAGCATTTGTTGTTCGCCACCCGATAGCACGCCTGCTTCGGTGTGTTGTCGATCAAGCAGGCGCGGAAACATGGTGTACATATCGTCAAAAGACCACCGACTCTTTTCACCCTTGCCTTTAAGGCCGAGCATTAAGTTTTGATGCACGGTGAGCTTGGGAAAGATTTCTCTGTTTTCTGGCACATAGCCAATGCCCATCCAAGCCACTTCGAATGCTTTTTTATCGATGATGGATTGACCTTTCCATCTCATCTGTCCGTGTGCATCGACCAAGCCCATGATCGCTTTGGCTGTTGTCGATCTGCCCGATCCATTGCGACCAAGCAAAGCCACAATTTGACCTTGCTCCACGCAAAAGTTAACACCATGCAACACATGACTTTTGCCATAAAACGCGTGAAGATTTTCAACTTCTAACATGTCAATTCGCCTGATGGGTTGAAACGCCTAAATAGGCTTCTTGCACGATGGGGTTGGCGCGAATGGCTTGCGGCGTGTCAAATGCAATCACCTCACCATATACAACTACAGCAATCTTGTCTGCCAATTCAAACACCACGCCCATGTCGTGTTCAACAGCGAGCAAGGTTTTACTCTCTGTCACTTGTTTGATGAGACGAATGAAGCGCGTGGTTTCACTTTTGCTCATGCCCGCAGTGGGTTCATCCAACAAAATCACATTTGCACCACCAGCAATGGTGACGCCAATTTCAAGCGCACGTTGCTCCGCATAGGTGAGATTCATGGCGAGCAAATCTCTTTTTTTATCTAAACGAATCCCTTCCATCAAATCTTCGACTTCGTGATTGAGATCATCCAAGTCAACCAAAAAATGCCAAAAACTATAGCGATAACCTTTGCTCCACAACATGGCGCAACGCAAATTTTCAAACACACTGAGTTTGGGAAAAATATGCGTGATTTGAAAACTACGAGCAAGCCCTTTGCGATTGATCTCGAACGGTTTGAGGCCGTCGATGCGCGAGCCATTCAAAAGAATTTGTCCACGGGTGGTTTCCATGCGACCGCTGATGAGGTTAAACAATGTGGATTTACCAGCGCCATTAGGACCAATGATGGCGACGTGTTCGCCTTGTTTGATTTGTAAATTGATGCCCCGAATAATTTCTGTTTTGCCGAAATTTTTGTAAAGATCTTTGATCTCTAATACCCAAGGTGAAGACGCTGAATCAGTCATAGTGCCTCCCTCCTTTTGATTTCTTTTTCAATGAACTCTTGGGTTTCATTCCAATCGCGAAGGTACTGTCGTCTCGCAACCTCAAAGAGTCCAATACCTGTGAGCATCACAAATACAGAGCCAAACCATGAATTAACACCTTCTGTGTCAAGTGTCACACCCGCAAACTTGACCAATGGGCCTAATGCAGAGTTGAGTTGCATGTGATAGATCATTTCAATCATCGCAGCAGCCCCTGCAAGACTCAGCAATGCAGTCACACCCAGTCCGATATAAGCAAACCAAATTTTTCCAAGTCGTCCAAAGGAAGCGAGTTGCAAATTCATCATGATTAAACTGGCTATCCCGCCCGGTGCATACATCACCATGAATAAAAAGGCCATGCCTAAATAGAGAAGCCAAGCCTTGGTAAATTCTGATAACATAACGTTGGTGATGACCAACAAAATTGCACCAATTATGGATCCAAAAAAGAAAGTGACACCACCTAAAAAAGTAAATAGCAACACGGCGCCTGATCTGACAGGTCCCACCACTTCAGCCGTTACGATTTCAAAATTAATAACGCCCAGACCGCCAGAAATACCTGCAAAAAAACCAGTGACGATGAAAGTGATATAACGTACTTGTCGTGTGTTGTAACCGATAAACTCCACGCGCTCTGGGTTGTCTCTTACTGCATTGAGTATGCGACCCAGCGGTGTGCGTGTGAATGCGTACAACAAGGCCACAGAGAAAAACGTATAGATTGCAACTAAATAATAAACTTGAATTTGTGGCCCAAACGTGATGCCAAAAAAAGATTCGCCCACCACGCGATTGGTTGATATACCTGCTTCACCACCGAAAAATTCGGAGAACATCAAAGACATGGCAAACACCAGTTCAGAGATGCCCAGGGTAATCATGGCAAATGTTGTACCTGATTTGCGCGTTGTGACATAGCCAAACAACATGGCAAAAAACATTCCGCCCAATCCACCTACCAACGGAATCAAACTCACAGGCATGAAAAAAACACCTGCAGCCACGGCATTGAGTACATGCACGGCGCAATAACTGCCAAGGCCCGCATAAACAGCATGACCAAAACTGAGCATGCCGCCTTGCCCTAATAACAGGTTATAGGCCAATGCCGAAATAATCACTGTTCCAATTTGAGTGAGAACAGCAATTCCAAAGTTGCTTTTGAAAAAATAAGGAACAACCAACAATACCAATGCAAACAAAGACCAAATGATCCATCGCGCCACATTGACGGGTTTGAATTGATAAACAGCTGACACGTTATTCATCTTCACGTGTTCCTAAAAGACCTTTGGGTCTGAATATTAAAATCAGTACCAATAATAAATAAGGCAATATAGGAGCGACTTGTGACACTGATAATTTGAGCATGGTATTTTCACGCATGGTTTCTGTGATAATGATTCCTAGGCTTGAGATAAGTTGCAAAATGGAATAGTCCACAGCAACTGCAAACGTTTGAATCACACCAATCAAAATAGACGCTAAAAAAGCACCCGCAAGCGAGCCCATTCCGCCAACCACCACCACCACAAAAATAACTGAGCCCACAGTGGCTGCCATTGCAGGTTCTGTGACAAAGGTACTGCCACCAATAACACCTGCAAGCCCAGCAAGTCCGGTACCCAAGCCAAACACGATTAAAAACACTCTGGGTACGTTATGCCCTAATGCTTCAACCATTTCGGGGTGCGTGAGTGCGGCTTGAATAATCAGTCCCATGCGCGTTCGTGTTAGAACAAGCCACAAACTTCCCATCATTAATAAAGCGATGAACATCACAAAAGCCCGCGTTGCAGGAAATGGAGAGCACGACACTTGATTGTTGGAGAGTTCAGCGTTGCATAGGGAAGAAGCGTCGCCGCAAACCAAAGAGAGTCCTTCTTGCACATGATTGATGATGGTAAAAAATGGACCTTTCAAAATGTCAGGTGGTGTGAAATCAACCGCAGTTCGCCCCCAAAGCAATTGAATCATTTCTAAAACAATGTATGACAAACCGAAGGTAATCAATAATTCAGGAACATGACCCCATTTATGAACTTGGCGCAAGCATAATTTTTCAAATAAAGCGCCTAATAAGGCCGTGCAAATCGGTGCAATAATTAATGCAGGCCAAAACCCAACGATAAAAGATAAGCTGTAACCAAAATAGGCGCCTATCATGTAAAACGATGCATGCGCAAAGTTGAGAACACCCATCATGCTGAAGATGAGTGTGAGACCTGAGCTCAACATGAACAACAACAATCCGTAGCTCAATCCATTGAGCATGGAGATGATGAAAAACTCCATCTAAGTATTTCTTTCATAACTAAAAAAGATGGCACGGTATTTCCGTGCCATCGCTCAAAAACTAAACGTGCTTCAAGGCGTTTTCATCTGACAGCTTGTGGGGGTACTTGAAACATAAGATGGAAATGTTTTTACCGGCACCAAAGTCATGCCCGTGTTTTCTGGTGAGTAGGGGAATTTTTTATCAGTTTTTTGCCAAACGGTAAGGTACAAAGGCTGCTGCATTTGGTGATCCAAACTTCGCATTTCCACATCGCCATTGAAGCTTTTGAATTTAAGACCGTGCAAAGCGGCAGCAACCTTCACAGGATCAGTTGATTTGGCTTTAGAAATAGCTTCCCCCAAGGCTGAGTAAATATGAATAACCGAGCCTGTGTAGAAATCATCATTGAATTTGGTTTTAAAGTCAGCCATCCATTTTTGCATCTGACCACCCATGTTGTAGTGAGCATATGCAATTTGGTAAACACGACCTTCGCCACCTTTGCCTAATGCAGTAGGCGTACCTGTGACACCAGTGTAATAGGTATAGAACTTACCCGTGTATCCATTTTCATTGGCGGCTTTGACCAATAATGCCAAATCAGAACCCCAGTTTCCTGTGATGACGGTGTCTGCACCAGAGGCTTTGATTTTTGCAATATAGGGGGCAAAGTCACGCACTTGCGCCAAAGGATGCAAATCTTCTCCAACGATTTGCACATCAGAGCGCTTACGGGCTAAATTTTCTTTTGCAAATTTAGCCACTTGGTGACCGTGTGAATAATTTTGATTGAGCAAATAAACTTTTTTAATGTCTTTTTGATCTTTCATGAAACTGGTCATAGCTTCCATTTTCATTGAAGTGTCTGCATCAAAACGGAAATGCCAGTAACTACATTTGCTATTGGTGAAATCTGGATCAACGGCTGAGTGATTTAAAAAGATTACTTCTTTGCCAGGATTTCTTTCGTTGTGTTTATTTACTGCATCAATGATGGCACCAGCCACACCCGAGCCATTTCCTTGCGTGATGTATCGCACGCCTTGGTCCATGGCTGATTTGAGTTGATTCAAACTCTCTGCAGGACTGAGTTTGTTGTCTAAGCCGATCACTTCAAACTTAACGCCTGCAGGGTTAGTCTTGCTGAATTCATCTGCAAAAAATTGAAAACTCTTGAGTTGATTCGAGCCAACAGGCGCCATCAAACCCGATAAAGGATCAATCCATGCAATTTTGACGGTTTCGCCTTTTTGCGCAAAAGCACTGGTTGCTAACAAAGCACTCGTGGCCAAAGCCCATGCCATGTTTTTGAATTTCATCGCCAACTCCTTGATTAATTTCAATCTTTGAGAGGTTACCTTGAAAAAAATGCCTGCCTTCTAGGGTTACCCCTAGATTGAGAGTCAAGTCGAACGGATTTAGGCTGGGAGTTTATAATCTTTGAGTTGTTCTCGCAGCTTTGTTTTGAGCATTTTGCCTGTTGCACCCAATGGAATGGCCTCTACAAATACAACATCATCTGGTTTCTGCCATTTGGTGATTTTGTTGTCGTAAAAGCTCAAAAGCTCTTCACGAGTGACATCTTGACCTTGTTTTTTGACCACAACGACAATAGGTCTTTCATCCCATTTGGGATGTGCCATACCCACACAGGCGGCCATAGCAACAGCGGGATGCCCCATGGCAATGTTTTCAATGTCAATGGAGCTGATCCACTCGCCACCTGATTTGATGACGTCTTTGCTGCGATCGGTGATTTGCATATAGCCATCGGGATCGATGGTGGCCACATCGCCTGTTGGAAACCAGCCGTCGACGAGTGGCGTGCCGCCTTCTTGTTTGTAATATTCACGCAAAACCCACGGTCCTTTAACCAATAAGTTACCAAAACATTTTCCGTCGTGTGGTTGGTCGTGCCCTTCGTCATTCACAATTTTCATGTCCACACCAAAAATCACGCGACCTTGTTTAATCAGTAAATTCATTTGTTCGTCTTGAGGCAATGACAAATGTTTATTCTTAAGCGTGCAAAGCGTACCCAACGGACTCATCTCTGTCATGCCCCAAGCGTGTAAAACATTGACGCTATAGTCTTCTTTGAATGAATGAATCATGGCTGGAGGACATGCGGAACCACCAATAACTGTTCTGTTGAGCTTGGAAAATTTGAGTCCCGATGGTTTCATGTGACTGAGCAACATTTGCCATACAGTGGGTACGCCTGCTGCAAAAGTAACGCCTTCTGTTTCAATCAATTCATAAACCGATTTGCCATCGAGTGACGGTCCTGGAAAAACCAATTTTGCGCCCACCATGGCCGCGCTATAAGGAATTCCCCAGGCATTGACGTGAAACATGGGCACGACGGGCAATATGGAATCGCGAGCGGATAAACACATCACATCGGGCAACGCGGCGGCATACGCATGCAAGAGCGTTGATCGATGGCTGTACAAAGCGGCCTTCGGATTGCCTGTTGTTCCACTGGTGTAGCACATGCTCGACGCCGTGTTTTCATCAAAAATAGGCCATGTGTATTGATTCGATTGTTTGGCAATCCATGTTTCATAACTCACCAAATGGGGAATGCCAGAATCTTTGGGCAAGAGAGATTCATCGCATAAAGAAACCCAATGTTTGATGGTGTTGCATTTGGCATGCACCTGTTGAACGATGGGCAAAAAACTCATGTCAAAACACAAGACTTGATCTTCAGCGTGATTGGCAATCCATGCAATTTGGTCGGGATGCAAGCGCGGATTAATGGTGTGCAACACGCGACCACTGCCGCTCACACCAAAGTACAACTCAAGATGTCGATAGCCATTCCATGCCAAAGTTGCAACACGCTCACCCTTCTGGATGTGAAGCGCGTCTAATGAATTGGCAACTTGACGCGAGCGTTGCGCAATTTGCTCCCAATTAGAACGATGAATATCTCCCTCTACGCGGCGAGAAACAATTTCAACGTCACCGTTGTGTTTTTCTGCAAAATCAATGAGTGAAGAAATACTCAGACTTTGCGATTGCATCAAAGCCAACATGTCACGATCTCCTCAAAATATAATTACTTAACCCGCTATTTTGCACTCTTCAAAGGCTTTTGAATACAGTGGGTACTCTTAAATGCTTAAAGCAAGCGCACAAGTTTCGAAGGACAATAGCCTCTATGATTGTTGCCACCTCTGAAATTCATCGTCTTCTTCAATGGACCCACCGCTACGCCAAGTTGGGCTTGCCATTTGTCACTCCTTGGCAGGGAACGCCCCTTTCTGACGTGCATTGGGTGGCTCAAAACCATTCGTTGCTTCAAGAATTAGGCTTAGATGAATACTTTTGGGCTACTTACGGTGTTTTGGAATCGTTGTCGGGCAATCAAATCTTTCAGGGGATGCAACCCCACGCGAGTGTTTACAGCGGCCATCAATTTGGCGTTTGGGCGGGGCAACTCGGAGACGGACGCGCGCTGTGGTTGGGTGAGTCGCACGTGGGTGACACTTATAGGGAGTGGCAGCTCAAAGGGGCTGGCAAAACGCCTTATTCGCGCATGGGCGATGGTCGCGCGGTCTTGCGTTCGAGCATTCGCGAATATTTATGCAGCGAAGCGATGCATGGCTTGGGTATTCCTACAACGCGAGCCTTGTGTATCACGGGTTCTCCTGATGCGGTTTTGCGCGAAAGCGTTGAAACCGCCGCAGTTGTGACGCGCATCGCCCCGTCTTTTTTACGCTTTGGACACTTCGAACATTTTGCTGCTTTGGGTCAAGACGACAAAGTCAAACAGTTGGCCGATTTTGCAATTGAACATTATTTTGCGGATCTAAAAGATCAAACCGATGCGTGGCGTGGAAATATTTATGCTGCATTTCTGCATCAAGTAGTTCAATCAACCGCTCGATTGATGGCTCAATGGCAAGCGGTTGGTTTTTGTCATGGCGTGATGAACACCGACAACATGAGTATCCTCGGACTCACCCTGGATTACGGTCCGTTTCAATTTTTAGACGGCTTCGATCACAACCACATTTGCAATCACTCGGATCATCAAGGTCGATATTCTTATGCCAATCAACCCAAAATTGCCTACTGGAATTTATTTTGTTTGGCGCAAGCCTTATGGGGCTTAATCAAAGAAGAAGATCTTGCAATGCAAGCCTTGGAGCCCTATCAAATATTTTTTCCTCAGGCACTCGACGAGCAAATGCGACGCAAATTGGGATTGATCGATATTCAAGAAGGAGATCGACAACTGGCCGCCGATGTTCTTGCTTGTCTTTCTACAGAACGTGTTGACTTCACTATTTTTTGGCGCAGATTGAGTCAGTGTCTCAAAGATTTTTCTAATCATTTGACACCAACGCAAGTATGGCAACCCGTGCTCGATTTATTTTTAGATACTCAACCCATTCAAAGTTGGTTAGAGAAATACACACACCGCTTGTCTTCACAAAATATACAAGTGGCATCACAAATGATGTTAAAAACCAACCCCAAGTTTGTTCTTCGCAATCATTTGGGTGAAGAGGCAATTCAAAAAGCAAAAACGGGTGATTTTTCGCTAATCAATACCATGCTCCATTTGCTGCACTCTCCCTTCGACGAGCATGGCGGTTACGATCGCTTTGCCAATTTCCCGCCCAGTTGGGCTTCTTCTATTGAAATCAGTTGTTCCTCATGACATCCATCCAAAAAACCGACGACGAATGGCGCGCGTTGCTGCAAGCCAAAGGCGCGGAGCCTGTCGGATTTCAAGTCACTCGCAAAGCCGCCACCGAAAGACCCTTCACGGGCAAATACGAAAGCCATTGGGCCACAGGCGAGTACCACTGCGTGTGCTGTGGAAACAAACTCTTTGATTCAGAAACTAAATTTGATGCGGGATGTGGTTGGCCAAGTTTTTACCAAGCAACCAATAACAAAGCCATTGAAGAACACGTGGACCGCACCCTTGGTATGACGCGCACAGAAACCTTGTGTTCGCAATGCGGTGCGCACTTGGGCCATGTCTTTCCAGATGGCCCACAACCCACAGGACTGAGATATTGCATGAATTCTGCCTCATTAGAATTCAAACCCAAAGATTAATGCCATGAAATTATTTTTAGATTTTTTTCCGATTGTTTTATTTTTTATTGCATTCAAAGTTTTTGATATTTATGTGGCAACTGGCGTTGCCATTGCCGGAACGATCGTACAAATCGCTTATATGAAGCACAGCACTGGAAAAATTGAACCCATGCAATGGGTCAGTTTGGCAGTGATTGTGGTGTTTGGCGGTGCCACCATCATTGCTCACGATGAAACATTTATTAAATGGAAACCCACCATTCTTTATTGGTTGATGAGCTTGGCTTTATTGGGCGGTCAATTGATCTTCAAGAAAAATTTTTTGCGTAAACTCATGGGCTCGCAGTTAGAGCTGCCCGACCACGCGTGGTTGGTGCTGCTTTACAGCTGGGGTGGTTTTTTTGCAGTCATGGGATTACTCAATCTCTATATTGCCTACCAATTCGACACCGATACATGGGTTAATTTCAAACTGTTCGGTGGCATGGGCTTGATGCTGGTGTTTGTTTTAGTACAAGCGGCCTATATGAGTCGATTCATCAAAAAAGACGATGAAACACAATGAATAGCATCACTTCGGAAAATATCGAACAACGCCTGAAAGAGATGCTTTCTCCCACTCAATTACAAGTGATAGACGAGAGCGCAGCACACGCTGGCCATGCAGGCGCCAACGAAACTGGACAGGGAACCCACTTTCGGGTGCGGATTGCTTGTACCCAATTTGAGGGGCTCAGCCGGGTGCAACGTCACCGTCTTGTGTATAATGTACTCAAAGATTTCATTGACCAAGGCCTTCACGCACTGGCCATTGAAGTCCAAAACCCCTAGGTATTCTCTGCAAAAGTCGCATGATAAGTCATCCACAGGCGTAACTCAATCGTTATAGGTAGATGAAACAAACCACCTTTGCCAGCACTGGATTTGAATTGGTCACCAAGCGCACGCGCAAGCGTGAGTTTTTGGAAGAGATGAATCTGGT